>JANPIW010000773.1:0-3395 GCA_031425215.1 Verrucomicrobiaceae bacterium | reverse complement strand
ACACCGACCGGCACGGTGACGGTTCGGCTCAGATTGGTGCCCTGATATGAGTGGATGTTGCTGGCGCTCGGAGTTGTGCCGACCCAGAGGGCATAGCTCGTCACGTTGGCGCCGGCGTTCCAAAAGAGCTGGAGCTGGTTGGTGGCGATGGTGGAGCCGTTCAGCGGACTTATGATTTGCGCCTTCGCCGTGGTCGATGTCGCGCTCCATGCGGTGCAGGAAATGCGGCTGGGCTGAAAGACGCCGTTGATCAGGGACCAGAGCGTCGCATACAAAGCGCGGCCATCACCCGGCATGGTGAGAGTGCGCGAGAGATTCGTGCCCTCATTGCCCGAGTACAGATCGTAGCCGTTGTACGTGCTGCCGATCCACAGCGTGTAACTGGTGACGCCGATGCCCGCGTTCCAATTGAACGTCGTGGCCGTGCCGGGCAGGATGGCGCCATCGGCGGGGCTGGTGATCTGCGCGGGCAGTCCGCCAGTGCCGGTGAGAGCGATGTCGAAGGGATTTTCGTCCGCGTCATTGCTGCCGATGTGCAGCGCCGCCGTGCGCGTGCCTGGCACAGAGGGCGTGAAGGTCACGGAGAAATTCGTGGTGGCTCCTGTAGCGAGCGTGTCCGCCATTCCATCTGTGTTCACGGAGAACTCAGCTTCATTCACGCCGTCCTTGCCGACAGAGATTCCGGTCAGGTTTCCTGGGCCGGTGTTGCGAATGGTGAACGTCAGGCTGGAGCTTCCGCCAACACTGACCAGAGGGAAGCTTCTGCTGCTGCCGTCCGTCATGCCCGAGTTAATTGGCTGCTCCACAGCGATCTCCGGCGCGTTAGGATTCACGCCCCAGCCCGCCGCCAGCAGCGCGAGGCTCGCGGTGTCGAAAAGCTCGCGACGAATGGTGACGGTCACGCTTTGTCCCGCGCCGAGCGAGAAGGTGCCGAAGTCCATCGCGAATCCGTCGCTGCCTGTAGCGGGCACGGAGGGGAATGACGGAGCTGGCAGGCCGGCGGAAAACAACCACGAGACCAGCACGGCGGGATCGCCCGCTAGAGTGGACGGCGAAGTCTGGTCGCTGATGACAAAGCCAGTGTCCGCCGTGGTCACGACCACATCGCCGCTCGATGTCCCGTGGACGTTTGTCGAACCGTCGGAGCCGTAATTGTCCGTCACGCGCAGGCTCACGCTCTGCGCGGACCCGCCGTTGTTCGTGAGCATTATCTCCTCGTCCGTCGCATGTCGTCCGCTCACGAGCCGGATGGTTCGCGTGGCACGCACATTGCCTGACACACCGGTCGATCCCAGAGGCCCGGCCGCGCTCGTTGCGGTGAGTGAGGGCAGCGTGATGGCGGGCGAGAGCGTGAGCACGCCGACGCCGTCGAATGCGTCGCCCGACACGCCGTTGCTCGTGGTCAGCTCCGCCTCGCTCATGTAGTTAAGGTTTGAGTCATAGAGATCGCCCCAGCGCGACTGGGTGCCGCTGACCGACTGCGTGATGATGTCCACGGCTCCGAGCGGCTGCCCGCCCGAGAGCGCTAGGCTGGCGGAGTCAAACAACTCGCGCCGGATGCGGATCGTCACGCTCTGGCTGCCTGCGATGGAAAAGGTGCCGAAGTTGATGCTGAAATTATCGAGGCCGCCTCCCGGCACGTTGGTGAATGTCGGCGCGGGCAGGCCGTTAAAAAGCCACGACACCATGATCGCGGGATCGCCACTCGTCGCTGACGCGGTGGTCTGATCGCTGAGCACAAACCAGGAGTCCGCAGTGGTTACCGTGGTGTCTCCGCTTGATGTGCCATGCACCGCCGTCGCGGTGTCGGAGCCGTAATTGTCCACGACGAGAAGTGTGACGCTTTGCGATGAGCCGGATAAGTTTTGCACCGTGATGAGTTCCTCCGTGGCATTTCGGCCCGCGACAAAACTCACCGTGCGCTGAAGGGAGATCGTTCCTGTTGATCCCGAGGATGCGAGAGGACCAGCGGCAGCCGAAGCGGTGAGCGGGGTGAGTGTGACGGCAGGCGTGATGGTGATGAGTCCTGCTCCATCGAACGCGTCACCCGATGCGCCGAGCGGCGTCGTGAGAGTGGCATCGTCCATGTAGTTAAGGTTGACGTTTCCATTGTTGGCATCACCCCAGATGGACTGCGAACCGTCGCTGATCGTCTGCGTAATAGCGTCCAGCGCGGTAGATCCTGTGACCGTGACCGTGGGGCTGGCCACATAGCCCGTGTTGTTGGCTTCATTGCTCTCGGCCACCGCGCCAGCCGCGTCGTAAATCCAGCCTGCATAATAAGTCCCCGCCGGAATCGAAACGGGCACGGTCATGCCGCTCTGGTCGATGATGCCGCTCGATCCAGCGCCGAGTGCCGACATGGATTTCTCACCGAGAAAATAATCCGACGTGTTGATGGTGGTATTCGCCGAGAGATAGAAGCGCACGACATAAGCGCCGCTGGCTGCCGTGCCCGCGTTGCGCACGTCACCGCCCACGGCGATCGTGCCGCCAGGTATGACGCTAGTGGGGCTGACAGAATAGTAAGTGCCCGGATCCATGAGATCGGCCTGCGAGGCGGGATCCTGCGTGATGGTGTGCGTGGCGGAGAGTGCGCCTGCTGTCAGTGTGATGATCGCGGTGCGCGATGAGGCTCCGGTGTTGGCAGCGACATTGTAGGTGAAGGTCTGGTTGCCAGACTGGCTCGCGGCCTCGCTGCTCGTCACCCAGGATTGATTCACGCCCCAGCTCCAGGTCGAGTTGGAGCTGACATCAAAATTGTGGCTCGCACCGCCACCAACCACCGTTTGTGTCGTTGGACTCACGGCGAGCGTCGCAGCAGGCGTGAAGGTGCAGACGAGCTGGTATGCGCCTGTGCCGGTGGAGCTGTAATGCGTCAGGCGGATGTAGAAAGTGGCCGCCGTGACTGAGCGGCTGATTTGGAAATTCGTGCTCACGCCGCTGTCATCATCATAGGTCAACTGAGCGCCTCCCGAGTCGAGCAGATAGCCGTAAGTGTCCGTGTTGCCCGTCGTGTTCACCAGCAGTGTGCCGCTGGATGGGATGACGATGCGGAAGTAATCGTTGTCGCCCGCCGTCTCGATGTTGCCGTTCGTGGTGGAGCCGGTCGTCACCAGAGTGGCAGCGCCGGTGGAGTTTCCGTGATCGTCGAGGCTGCCTGCCGCCTGCGTGATGGTGTGGGTGCGTGTCAGCGCGCCTGCGGTCAGGGTGATGACGGCCACACGATTGCTCGCGGTGGTGTTGGCGGCCACGTTATATGTGAAGGTCTGGTTTCCGCTCTGTGGAGTGATCTCGTTCGTCGTCACCCACGCGGGCGCGTTGTTGGTCCAGCTCCATGATGTGTTTGAGGTCACATCAAAGCTGTGGCTCGCGCCGCCGGCCACCACGCTTTG
>JANPIW010000772.1:0-8629 GCA_031425215.1 Verrucomicrobiaceae bacterium | reverse complement strand
GCGGTCTGCCAATCGATAAGCTTCTCCTTAACCATGTCCATGGAGAACTTGAGCGCGGCGGCGGCAGTGCGCTTGCCGTTGCGCGTCTGGAGCATGAAGAGTTTTCCTTCCTGGATGGTGAACTCGACGTCCTGCACATCTTTGAAGTGCGTCTCGAGAATCTTCCGCACCTTCATCAGTTCGGCGAAAGGTGTGGGCATTTCTTTTTGCAACTGCGCCACCGGCTCAGGTGTGCGCACGCCGGCGACGACGTCTTCGCCCTGCGCATTGATGAGGAACTCACCGTAGAATTCGTTCACGCCGTTCGCGGGATTGCGCGTGAAGGCAACGCCGGAGCCGGAGTTCTCACCGGTGTTTCCGTACACCATCGCCTGCACGTTCACGGCGGTACCCCACTCGGCGGGGATGTTATATTTGCGGCGATAAACAATCGCGCGGTCGTTCATCCAGCTTCCGAACACCGCGCCAGCGGCCCCGCGAAGCTGCTCCCATGGATCGCTGGGGAACGAATGACCGGTGCGGGCTTTGACCAGTGCTTTGAAGCGCTTCACCAGCTCCATCTGATCAGCAGCGGTGAGCTTCGAGTCCTCAATCTCCGCGTGATACTTCTCGTGTTTGAATTCCTCGATCACGACCTCGAAAGGCTCGTGATCCTCGCCTTCGCGCTTTTGCACGCCGAGCACGACATCGCCGTACATTTGAACAAAGCGGCGGTAGCAATCCCAGGCAAAGCGGTCGTTGTTCGTGGCTTTCGCGAGCGAGAGAACGGTCTGGTCATTGAGGCCGAGATTCAAAATCGTGTCCATCATGCCCGGCATCGAGTCACGCGCGCCGGAGCGCACGGCGACGAGCAGCGGCATGCCGGACGCATCACCGAACTTGCTCTTCATGATCTTCTCCATCGCGGCCACACCCGTGCGCATCTGAGCATCAAGCGTGCCGGGATACGTCCGCTTGTGCGCGTAGTAATAAGTACAAACTTCCGTGGTGATCGTGAATCCGGGAGGGACGGGGAGGCCGATGCGGGACATTTCCGCGAGGTTTGCACCCTTGCCACCGAGCAGCGATTTCATGGAGCCGTCGCCGTCTGCTTTGCCTGCTCCGAAGAGATAAACGTATTTGCCGCTCTGAGTACCTTTGTTTGCCATATGCAATGCGGTCTGTTTTTTTGAGACCGAAGATTTAATTTATGAGTGTGTTGAGGAGTTGATTGCGCCGATTGATAAACGACGAATGAAATCGCGCAAGCGCAACTTCACATGCAAACCGCATAGCGTGAATGATGCGAGTGATCACGCGCGCATGATGCTCGCGCGAGTGATTTTACCTTCGTAAAACACGTTTTGCTGCTCGCGCGCAGCGCAATGAGACGCGCGTCTTCCGCAATCTTGGCGGTTGCGCTCGCGCAAAAAATCCGCTCTCACTGCCAGCGTGAATGATGAAATCACAGATGAACTCGAGTTGCTCTCGCTCACGCAATTGAAGCAGGTGGCGAGCACCGCCGCGCAGCCGTATCGCATCCACGCGCAGATCGATTCGCGCGTGGAGAAAACCACATCGCAAGGCAGTCCGTATTTTGAAATCAAACTCGCTGACGCAGGCGATTCACTTCTCTGGCGCGTGTTCGACAACAGCCCCGCCTTCGAGCAAGCACGCGCGCTGAAGCGCGGTGATTTCATCGAGCTGGCTGCATCGTGGATCGACACCGGCAAGTACGGACTCGACCCGAAGCAACCGCGAGCGCGCCAACTCAGCGACGAGGAATCGCGCACGCTCCTCAACGGCGATCCCGATCTCGCTGCACGACAACAAGCCGACTTCGACGACCTCTTGGGTTTCATCGCGAGCATCAATGACGTGCGCCTCGCGACTTTGTGCCGTGTGTTTCTCGACAAACATGGCGAACGCTTCCGTCGAGCCGGTGCCGCGCGCGAGAATCATCATGCGCGACGCGGCGGCCTCGTCGAGCACGTCACGCAGATGATGCGCACCGCGAACGCGATCTGTTCTGTGTATCCCGTGCTCAACCGCGACCTGCTCATCACCGGTGTTTTGTTTCACGACTGTGGAAAGCTATGGGAAAACTCATATCCCGAGTCCGGCTTCAACATGCCCTTCAACATCAACGGCGAGATGCTCGGCCACATCCCTCTCGGCCTCGAGCTGGTGAACAAACTCTGGCGCGAAATGATCGAGCGCCCCGAAGCCGCCGCGTGGACGATGCTCGAACCCGCAAACGACACCGTGCGCCTCCATCTGCTGCATCTCATCGCATCTCATCACGGCGAGTATCAGTACGGATCGCCCGTGCTGCCCAAGACACCCGAGGCCATTGCGCTGCATCACGTCGATAACATCGACGCAAAGCTCGAGATGCTGCGCCGTGGTTACGCCACGAGCAAAGAACTCGCGCCCGGAATCTTCGAGCGCTTCCGCCCATGGCCCGTGAACATCATCGCGCCACTTCCGTCAGTGCCGCCACCGCCGCCAGCAGTGGAGGCAGGGGTCGTTCATGATCTCCCTTCATCAGTTTCGAATGTAGAACCGATTGTGAATTCTTAACACGCTGCCAGGTCACGCATACTCCTCGCGAAGCATTCGCGAAGCGGCGGCCTCATTGCAGAGCTTTTGATAGGTCTCGTCGATGCTCACCACCGCGCCGGACCCGGGAGCGAAACCGCAGTCGGGATTAAGTGTGATGCGCTCGGGCGCGAGATACTCGAGAGCTTTGCGCACACGGGCGACGATGGTCTCGGCGCTATCAATGCGACCAGGTGTGACATCGACGCAGCCGAGGCCGATCTCCAGATCCTCGCGCAGCTCGCGGAAGACTGTCATGTCGCCGGCCTGCGGCGCGGTGAATTCCATTGTGAGATGGTGCGCCTTGAGATTGTTGAGGTGCTTCAATATCGGCCCGTAGCCGCCGCCGTGGCAGACCTCGCCGCGCGCGCGCCCCCCAGCGCGGCGGCAGAGATGCACAGCGATTTTCACGCCGCTGATGCCGCTGACCACTTCATTCACCATGTCCACGGCGAATGCGGCGGCGGCATCGGGATCAGCGTGGCGCGCGCGCACGTCATGATCGACAAAGAGGCAGAGATGCGGGTCGTCGATCTGCACGATGTCGGCTCCGGCGTCGCGCACGAGCTCGAGTTCGCGGCGCAAAACGGGCACGCAGGCGCGGACAAAATCGTCGCGAGTGGGATATGCCATTGATGATTTCACCGCGTCCCACATGCGCTCGCCGAGCAGCGCGGGCGAGGGCAGCGTGGATTTGATGAGCTTGCTCGTGATGGATTTCAAAAACGTGGCCTCGCGCGCGATGAAGCCCGGAGTCTTTGGCGTGAGCTTGTCCACGACCACCGTCATGGGCCTGCCATCAGTGGCGGTGCTCAGCTCAAAACCGTGCGCCAGCTCCGCGATCACACCGATGTAGCTTTTGCGCCACCACTCACCGTCGGTGATCACGTCGATGCCCGCGTGCTCCTGCATGGCGACGGCGTAGCGCACCGCCGCTTTCATCTCGTGCTCATAGACATCCGGCGGCAGCGGCGGGCGGTCGTTGATGAGATCGAGCACGAAGGCGGGGCGCGGCAGCGAGCCGACGACGGAGGAGGGAAATAAAAGTGGCTTGCTCATGGCGGGAGTTATTTGGTCCAGTGTTTGCGGGCGAGTTCAAAATCTTCCTGTGTGTCCACCTCCATGTATTCCCCCGCGTTGTCAGCGTGCGCCATCGGCACACCGGCCTCGATCATGTGCTGGAGCAGGAGGATGAGATACGCTTTCTCAAACACGACCGCCTCGCGGAAGGGCTTGCCCGCGAACTGCTCGCGCGCCTCGTGAAAATGCGCGCGCAGTTTCGCGGCTCCAGCGCGTGTGAATTTCGCGATGCCGGTGTACTCGCCGTACGCATCGTGCGGCGTGATGCCGCGATGCACACGGGTGACGCGGCCATTGCTCACGATCACTTTCTCCGCGTCATCGGGCGGATGCTGCGTGCGGTGCGTGTAACGCTCGAGCCAGCGCGTGTCCACACTCAGCGCGATGTCCGCCGGATGCTCCATCACGCCGCGCACGACGCTGCTGGTGAAGAGAATGTCGGAGTAGCAGCAGATGAATCCGTCGTCCATGAGGTCCTCGGCATGCATCAGCGAGAGGAGGATGTTGTTGTTCGCCCAGTCGGTGTTGTGACGGAATGTGAAATGCGGGTAATCGGCGCGCACTTTGTCGATCTGATAGCCTCCGATGAAGCACAAATCGTTCACGCCCGCGCCGCGAAATGCGTCGAGTGCATGGTCGAGCATGCGCCTGCCTTGCACCTCCGCGTAGCATTTTGGCGAGTCTGCGGTCGTGGGCATCAGGCGGCTTCCGCGTCCTGCGGCGATGATGATGGCTTTCATGGATCAGTGTGAACGTGACGATGGTGCGCATTCCACAAGAATGCGATGACCGCCGCGCCAGCAAACGCGCACACGGCCCAAAAACGCACGGCGGTGGGCCAGCCTTGTTCTTCAGCGAGATGGCCGGTGAATTTATCTCCGGCGGCGGCGCCCATGTAGCCCATGAAGTTCACAAAGCCCACGGCGGCGGCGGCGGTGCCGCGTCTGGCCAGATCTACGGGCAGCGTGCCCACGAGGAGCACCTGCGGGCCGAAGATGCAGAAGCCGATGAAAAACAAAATGATCACCGAGGGCGCCATGCCCCAGTGAATGACCGTGTCGTAAGCCAGCGCGAGCAGCCCGAGAGCGAGCAGCAAGATGCAGATGACAGGCGCGCGACGGCTGCCAAAAAAACGATCTGTGGCCCAGCCGGAGAGAAATGCACCGGCGATGCCGCCAAAGGGAAGTACGGCGTACTTATATGCGGCGGAGCTGACGCTGGCCTTTTGCACCTCCATGAGATGCGTGACACCCCAGTCGGTGAATCCGTAACGGCACGCATCCAGCAGACACAGCGTCACCGCGACGATCCAGAGCGCTGGATTCGAGAGCGTGATCTTCAAATTCTCGCGCAGCGACGCGCGCGGCGCTGCTCTCGTCTCCACCGCGACATCCGGCGCCTCCTTCAAGAACACAAGCATGTGAACCGCGCTGAGCGTGACAATAATCGCCGGAACATACAGCGCGCCGCGCCAGCCAAACTTTTCCGCCGCCCATCCCGCGACGACAAAGGTGAGCGCGCCACACAATTGATAACCCGTGCCGATGATGCCGATGGCGCGCCCGCGCTGGATGGCCGGGAACCAGCCAGCCGCGACGCGCATCGAGGGCGGCCATCCGAGCGCCTGCACATACCCATTGCAGGCCCAGACGAAGGTGAGGAAATACAGCGCCGTCATCCAGCCGAATAGCACGTTCAGCGCTGCGGTGGCGATCATGCCCAGCGCCAGCAGCGTGCGCGGACGAAAGCGCTCCGCGAGCTGCCCGTTGATGAGCTGCCCCGCGCCATACGCGAGCTTCAGCGCCATGAGCACCGTGCCCATCTGCGATTTCGTGTAGCCCAGTTCGGCAGTTATTCCCGGCAGCGCGACGCCGAGATTGTTCCGTGTAAAATAGAACGACCCGTAAGTGAGCCACAGCACCCACAAGACCATGCGCTGCTCAGGCACAAAGGTGCGCGGATCTCTGAATGGCTGGCTCGTGCTCAAGAGGCCGGAGGAAAGCGGGTGCGACACGGCGCGTCAATTCTTCGTTTTAACCTGATTGGTTTCATGCGGCATCGCGATGCCTTGGAACGCACAACAGGATGCGTAGTTCCATCAACGCCGCAGCGCTTGCATTTTCCTTCATCGCGCCGTCAATCGTCATCCCCAAGTTTGATCATGAAGAAACACACTTTTGCGTCCTCCATCGCGCGGTCAGGATTCCCGGCTGTGCCGAGCGGACTTTCTCTTGCCGGCACCAGTTGCTCGAGGAAACAACAAGGCTCCCGACGAGTCCAATGATGGAACATCTCGCCTACATCGGACCGGGCGCGGGCTTCACGTTCATCGGCTCGTTTCTCATCCTGATCTCCGCGTTTGCGCTCGTTTTTTTGAGCCTTCTCTCGTGGCCGGTGCGCCTGCTCTTCGGCTGGCTTTTCAAGCGCACCAAGAAACGCCGCAAGAACGATGTGCGGCGCGTCATCGTGCTCGGTCTCGATGGCATGGACCCGCGCCGCATTGATCGCCTCATGGCCGCCGGCCGTCTGCCCAACATGGCAAAACTCGCGCAAGGCGGCTGCTACTCCCGCATCGAGTCCAGCATCCCGCCCATCTCGCCCTGCGCGTGGTCGTGCTTCATGACCGGCTCCAATCCCGGCAAGCACAACATCTTCGATTTCCTCAATCGCGACCTCAACACTTACCTCCCCGAGCTTTCCTCATCCACCATCCGCACCGACGCGAGGGGCCGTCCGTCGATGAAGCTCCTGCGCAAGAGCATCCCCTTCTGGCACATCCTCGGCGAGCACGGCGTCTTCAGCACCGTGCTGCGCGTGCCCATCACGTTTCCGCCGGAGAAATTTCGCGGCCTCCTCTTGTCCGGCATGTGCGTGCCCGATCTGCGCGGATCGCAAGGCACCTTCACCTGCTTCGCCGAGTTCAACGGCGATGAGGACATCTTCGAAGGCGGCGAGATCGTGCATGTCGTCTTCACCGATCACATTTCCCAGACTGCGCTGCCCGGCCCGCCCGATCCGAAAAAAGGCGACGCGCTCATGAAGCTACCCGTCATCATCAATCGCAATCCCAAACGCGGTGATTGCGAAGTGCGCCTCGGCAGCGAGACGCGCGCTCTCGAACTCGGCGTCTACTCCGACTGGGTGCGCGTGAGCTACAAGGCCGGCGCTTTTTCAAAAATCCACGGCATCTGCCGCCTCATGCTCGTCAGCAAGGCCCCCTTCCGCCTCTACGTCACGCCTCTCAACATCGATCCCGAACGGCCCGCGCTCCCCATCTCGCATCCGAACTTCTATTCGATGTATCTCGCAAAGCTCAACGGCCCCTTCGCCACACTCGGCCTCGCCGAGGACACCTGGGCGCACACCGAAGGCGTCATCGACGACAAAGGATTCCTCGATCAAAGCTGGGACATCGACAAAGAGCGCGAGCTGATGTGGTTCAGCGCGCTCGACAAAACCCGCAGCGGCATGTGCGCCGTCGTCTTCGACACACCCGACCGCATCCAGCACATGTTCTTCCGTCCGCGCGATGCGCAGCCCGGCACACTCACCGATCCCACCGCGCCCAATGACGTGCTCGACAAAATGTACGAGCGCATGGACGGCATCGTCGGCAAGACGATGGACAAAGTACGCAAAGATGACGTGCTCTTCGTCCTCTCCGATCACGGCTTCACCTCCTTCGATCGCGGCGTGAATCTCAACGCGTGGCTCAAAAACGAAGGCTATCTCCGCTGCGAGCCAGACGCGCCCAAGAGCCGCTACCTGCGCGGCATCGACTGGTCACAAACCTCCGCCTACGTCTTCGGCCTCGCCGGCATCTATCTCAACATAGTCGGCCGCGAAGGCAAAGGCATCGTCGCCAAGGCCGATGTCGCGCGCCTCAAAGCAGCGATGACCGAGAAGCTCCTCGCTCTAGTCGATCCCGTCACTGGCCGCAAAGCCATCCACGCCGTGCACGACAGCAGCATCGCCTACACCGGCCCCTACGCCGGCAACGGCCCCGACCTCCTCGTGGGCTTCGCCGAAGGCTACCGCGCCTCCTGGCGCGCAGCCAGCGGCGAGGTTGAGGACGACATCTTCACCGACAACACCAAAAGCTGGAGCGGCGACCACAGCGTCGATCGCTCCTTGGTGCCTGGCATGTTCTTCAGCAACCGCCCGCTCAATCTCAAAGAAGGCATCAGCCTCATCGACTTAGCGCCCACCATCCTCGATCTCTTCGGCATTGATGTGCCGGGGCACATGGATGGGAAGGTGAGGAAGTGAGAGTTGCATCAACCGCACGTTGCCGATTGACTGCGCTCATATGAAAGCTTCGCTCGCAATCATCTCTGTCCTTTTGTTGACCACTATCAGTGCGCGCTCATTCGATCCCGATTCGCCACCGAAGAAGACGTTGAGCTGGACAGTAACCTATTTGTCAAAACGGATATTCCCTGAAGTCGATTTCAAGGATTCCACGCTCAAGGAGGCATCGGAGATCATCCAAAAGCAGGTTCCGCTCGAATACAGCGTGATGATTGATGTCAGCCGCATGAAGGATGCTGGAGCACAGCGATTCGATTACAAACGGAGTGACGTCACGCTGCTGGAATTGGTGACGCAAATGGCCCAGCAATCGGGCGCTGATCTGCTCATCGCCGCAGCACGCGTTATTCTCGCGCCTTCTGCAAAACGCTGAATCGAAAGCCTGGCGAATTGAATCGCAACAACAGCATCCCCCGATCCCGGAGGGATCACAGCAGGTAGCCAGGGGTCGCAGACCCCTGGACCAGCGAGCAACGAACGGCGTCCCCAAGCGCGCACTCCGGCAGGAGTGCCAGAAGCATCCGCATCACCCCACGCCAAAGAACAGGTGATCGAGCTGCTCAAAACAGTTGGCACCAGCCTGACGAGCGGCATCACGACTGACCAGACCACTGCCAGAGGAGATCGCCTCTGGCACTCCTGCCGGAGTGCGCGCTTG
>JANPIW010000771.1:0-3310 GCA_031425215.1 Verrucomicrobiaceae bacterium | reverse complement strand
GGCGAAGAGCGGATGCGAGAGCGGCACGGCGCCCAGGGCGCGCAACTCCTCCCATGCTGGTGTCATGTCGGCGCCGAGGCGCTGGATGTCCATCACCTCGATCCAGCCTTCGAGCGTGACGACCTCAAAAAGCGTGAGCATGGCTTTGCCGAGATGCCCAAAATGGATGGGATCATTTTGTCCGAAAAACATCACGCCCATGACGGCATAGACATAAAACAACATGCCCAGCAGCGCGGCGACATAGCCCATGGACGGCAGCGCGCGGAGCATGGCGCCGACGAGGAGCTGCAAGCGCGGAACGGCAGTGATGAGCCGCAGCACGCGCAGCAGCCGAAAGAGACGCAGCACGGCCACGGACGGCCCTGCAGCGGGCACCAGGCAGCCGGCGACGATGATGAAGTCGAAGACGTTCCAGCCCTCGGCAAAAAAGCGCCAGGGTCGCGGCCAGAGCGCGGCCATTTTCAGAGCGATCTCGATGATGAAGACGGCGAGGATGGTTTTATCCAGCAGATGCAGCAGCGCGCCGTGGTCGCGCATGAGAGCGGGCGATGTCTCCAGGCCGATGAGGATGCCGGCGAGGACAATGGCGATGATGACGGCGCGCTGAAACCAGGCGGAGTGGACGATGCGATCACAAATTACTGACATGGCGCGACGTGATACGCACGAGGTGGGAATTGCAAGATTCAAGATGAGGCAAGCGAGCGTGTGAAAGCTAGAAAACGCCATCGCCAAGCGGCGCGGGGAATGCTAGCCTTCGCGCACATGGTTACAGCACAGACAAAACCCTCTGCCAAGAGCAAACGCCGCAACGGCGCGACACTCCCGCGACTGGAGCAGGGCGACCGGCTGACGGCTGCGGAGTTTTTGCGGCGCTTTGAGTTGATGCCGGATTTGAAGAAAGCAGAACTCATCAACGGAATCGTCTTTATGCCCTCGCCAGTCCGCATCACCCAACACGGAATCCCTGACAACCTCATCCAAGGCTGGTTGCTCTATTATGTCGCCAGCACTCCTGGCACGCAGGCCGCCGCAAATTCCACCGTGCGCTTTGATGCGGACAATGTCCCGCAGCCTGACGCGCTGCTGATGATCGAGCATGATGAGATGGGCGGCGCACGCATCGGTGCTGATGGCTACCTTCATGGCGCGCCGGAGCTGGTGGTGGAGATCGCCGCCAGCAGCGCGGCGCTCGATCTGCATGACAAGCTGCACGCGTATCGCCGCGCTGGAGTGAAGGAGTACATCGTGTGGCGCACCGAGGATAAAGCCTGTGACTGGTTCTTCCTCGAAGATGACCGCTATCTGGCCGTGAAACCGGATCGCGACGGCGTGATCAACAGCCAGGTGTTTCCCGGACTGAGTCTCGATGTGGCCGCGCTTCTACGACGTGATGCGGCAGCGCTGCTCGCTCGCCTGGGCAAGACGATGCACAAGGCGGCGCACAAGCTCTTTGTTGCTAGGCTTGCCAAGGCACGCTGAGCATCACGGCTGCCAGCGCATGGAGTTTGCGCCATCTGACAAAAGCACATGCCAGAGCGCTTGGGCCGGCGAGCTAGTCAAAGAAATCTCAAATAAAAAATCTCAAATCCTAATGATCCCCGCTCTCGAAACTCTCTTTGCCGCGCTCAAACACGATCCTTCCCTCGACACCGGAGGTCGCGTGGCATTTCTCCGCGCGCAGGCTCATCAGGAGCTGGAACGGTTCAAGGGGAGGCTGGGGTGCGAGCAGGATTTCAAACCGCGCGCCGCAGTGCTGGAGCGCAGCGGATTGAAAGCGGAGGAGAAGCTTGAGGGGCCATTCGATCTTGTGCTCGTGATGCCTGAGCGGCAGAAGGAAATGACGCTGGCCGATCTCGCACGTGCGCATGATCTGCTGGCCGATGGCGGCGTGCTGCTCTGCTCACTGATGAATGACTGGGGCGCGAAACGATTTGAGCAGCGACTCAAAGAAGTGGCGGGCGAGGCTGGCACGCTTTCGAAGCATCACTGTCGCGCTTTTTGGGCGCGCAAGAACGCCGGATGGAATCAGCAGATGCTCGCGGAGTGGCGTGCGGGCGGCGAGTTCCGCATGATCTTGGATGATCGCTTCTGGTCTGTGCCGGGGCTTTTCTCCTGGGATCATATCGATGCCGGTTCTCAAATGCTCACCGAGCACCTGCCGCAGGAGATCGCGGGACATGTGGGCGATCTCGGTGTGGGCTGGGGTTTTCTCAGTGATTTCCTTTTGCGCAACCGCCGCGAGATCACTCAGATGGATGTCTATGACGCAGATGGTCGCGCGATCGAAGCGGCGAGGAGGAATCTCACTCCGGCAAAGGGCCGCGCCAAGGTGCGCTATCACTGGCACAACGTCACCGCAGGATTGGAGCGCACGGGCTTCGACTGGATCGTGACCAACCCGCCTTTCCACGAAACGCGGCAGCCTGATCCGGTGATCGGCATGAAATTCATCATCGCCGCCGCGATGGCGCTCAAGCCCGAAGGCCAGCTCTGGCTCGTGGCGAACAAACATCTGCCCTACGAGCGGCTGATGCAGGAGGGCTTCGAGCAGACCTCCGTCGTCGTACAAAAAGACGGCTACAAAGTGATGATGGGCGCGAAGCCCAAGGCTGATGTGCAGATGCCGGAGAGGAAGCCGAAGCGTTGAGCGATTAAAGAAAGAGGGCGGCCATTGCTGGCCGCCCTCTCTGTTTGGTCGGGTGGTTGGGATTGATGCGCTGTGATTAGTAGCGGTAGTGCTCGGGCTTGTAGGGGCCGTTGGGGCTTACGCCGAGGTACTCGGCCTGGTCCTTGGTGAGCTTGGTGAGTTTCACGCCGATCTTCTGGAGGTGAAGGCGGGCGACTTCTTCGTCGAGGTGTTTCGGGAGGCGATAGACCTCGGCGCTGTATTTGTCCTTGTTCTTCCAGAGGTCGATCTGCGCGAGCGTCTGGTTGGTGAAGGAGTTCGACATGACGAAGCTCGGGTGGCCGGTGGCGCAGCCGAGATTCACGAGGCGTCCTTCGGCGAGCATGTAGATCGTGCGTCCGTTCGGCAAGTCGTAGGCGTCATATTGAGGCTTCACGTTGATCTTCTTCGCGCCTTTGAGCGCGTTGAGGGCATCAACTTGGATCTCGTTGTCGAAGTGGCCGATGTTGCAGACGATGGCCTGGTCTTTCATCTTGAGCATGTGCGCAAGAGTGATGACGTCTTTGTTGCCAGTGGTGGTGACGTAGATGTCGCCCCAGCCGAGGGTGTCCTCGACGGTGGTGACTTCAAAGCCTTCCATCGCGGCCTGAAGCGCATTGATGGGGTCGATCTCAGTGA
>JANPIW010000770.1:0-3606 GCA_031425215.1 Verrucomicrobiaceae bacterium | reverse complement strand
CTTCGCCATCTTTTACTTCGTCAGCTTTGTGCTCATCGGCACCATGGTGATGCTGAACCTCGTCGTCGGCGTCGTCGTCAGCTCGATGGACGAGGCGCACAAGGAGCTGCTCGACCGCGCCATTGAAAACGAAACCGCGCTCACCGGAGCCGTCTCCACCGAGAACGAACTGAAAGCCCGCGTCAACGAGATGCGAAGCAAGCTCGCGGAGATCGAGGCGTTGCTTGCCAGGACAAAACCAAAGTGAGCAGCAGCCTCATCCGCGATTCATGCCCGATGTCTTCACCAAAAAGAAACGCAGCGATGTGATGCGCCGCATCCGCTCGCGTGGCAACAAGGACACGGAGCTGGTGATGATGCGCGTGTTGCGCCGGGAAAGGATCACGGGATGGCGGAGGCACGATGTCGTTCGATTCCTGACTCTGAATTCCAGCTCGCAAGTGCGGCCGGATTTCGTGTTTCGGAAATCGCGCGTGACGCTGTTTGTCGATGGTTGCTTTTGGCACGGCTGCAAAACGCACTGCCGGATGCCGGAAGGAAGCCGGTCATTCTGGAAAGCAAAATTAGTGCGCAACATGGCGCGTGACACGGAGGTCACGCGCTCCTTGCGTCGATGCGGCTGGCGTGCGTTGCGCGTGTGGGAGCACGAGCTGTCGCAGAAGAACGAGCGCAGATTGCTGGCGCGGCTGCGGCGGGTGCTCTCGTGACCGCGCGATCAAGGCGTGAACTTCTGCACGATCGGTATCCGTCGGCCCACGCCGAAGGCCTTCGTCGTCACGCGCAATCCGGGCGCGGCCTGGTGGCGCTTCCATTCATTGAAGTCGATGCGGCGCGCGATCCAGCGCACGGTTTCCTCGGCGAAGCCGGCGCGCGTCACCTCGGACACGCTCTGGTTTTGCTCGACGAGCAATTCAAGAATCGCATCGAGCACGTCGTAAGGCGGCAGCGTGTCCTGGTCCTTTTGATCAGGGCGCAGCTCGGCGCTCGGTGGCTTTTCAATCGTGGCCCAGGGTATGATTTCTTTTTCGCGGTTCAGCCAGCGGGCGATCTCATAGACGCGCATCTTCGGGAGATCGCTGATCACGGCGAGGCCGCCGCACATGTCGCCATAGATCGTGCAGTAGCCCACGGCCAGCTCGCTCTTGTTTCCCGTCGTGAGCAGCAGATGGCCGTGCTTGTTGGACATCGACATGAGGATCAGGCCGCGAATGCGCGCCTGCATGTTTTCCTCCGTGATGTCCTCGGACCTGCCTGCAAATGCGTCACGCATCTGCGTTTTCAAACTCTCGAACACAGGCTGGATCGGCACGGTGAGATAATTCACGCCGAGATTCGCCGCGAGATCGCGCGCATCATCCTTGCTGCCCTCGGATGAAAACACGCTGGGCATCGACACGCCGGTGACGTTCTGCGCGCCCAGCGCCTGCGCAGCGATGGCGGCCACGAGCGCGCTGTCGATCCCGCCGCTGAGTCCCAGCACGGCAGTTTTGAAACCGCACTTCCCGATGTAGTCGCGCGTGCCCAGCACCAGCGCGCGATACATTTCATCCGCCTCGCATATCTCGCGAGGCGCGGTGACGGCGAAGCTCTCGCGCACATTGGCCACGCGTGTCTCGCTTTGAAATCCAGCCAGCTTTTCGATCACCGATCCATCGCGGCTGATGACGATGGAGTTGCCGTCAAACACGAGTTGGTCATTGCCGCCCACAGCATTGCAATACGCCACGGGCACGCCGCACTCGCACGCGACATCGACGAGCATCCGCCCGCGCGTCGCGGGTTTGCCAACGTGAAAAGGCGACGCGCTGAGATTCACGAGCAGGTCGATCCCTTGCTCCGCGAGCATTTGCGGCGGCTGCGTGTCGTAGAGCGGGCGCGGCAGAAACTCATCCGTCCAGATGTCCTCGCAGATCGTGACGCCGAGGCGCAGCCCTGGTAGCAGCACCGGAGCGATGGCATCCGCAGGCTCGAAGTAACGCGCCTCATCGAAGACATCGTAAGTGGGCAGCAACGATTTGTGCCGCACCGCCGCGACCGCGCCGCGCCAGAGCACGGCTGCTGCGTTTCTAAAAGGCTTGCCGCGTTTCTTTTCGCTGTGCTCGACGTAACCGACAATGAGCGGCACTTCGCCGACCTCGCCCGCGATCTCCGCGACGACAGCCTCGCTGCGCGCGACAAAGCCGGAGCGGAACACCAGATCGCGCGGCGGATAACCCGTGACGGCAAGCTCAGGCGTGAGCACCAGCTCGGCGCCATCGTCTGAGAGTTTGCGATACGCGTCGAGAATGAGGCGCTTGTTGCCCTCAAAGTCGCCCACCGTCGTGTTGATCTGTGCCAGTCCGATTCTCATCGCTCACCAAAAACCCCATTGCCGCGTCTGCAACACATAGATGCCGAGGATGAGATTTCCCACGGCGTGCATCACGACGCACGCGCCGAGGCTTTTCGTGCGCACCGCGAGCCAGTACATGAGCGCGCCCCAGACAAACGCCGCAGCCCAGTCCTCGGTGTTGTGAATGATCGTCACGCCTGTGGTGACGATGACGAAGCTGAGCCAGTGATGCGTGCCGAATGGAACACGCCGCCAGTCGATGCCGCGCTTTT
Organism: Verrucomicrobiaceae bacterium; assembly: GCA_031425215.1. Taxonomy (GTDB): domain Bacteria; phylum Verrucomicrobiota; class Verrucomicrobiia; order Verrucomicrobiales; family Verrucomicrobiaceae; genus JANPIW01. The sequence goes on along the minus strand of JANPIW010000770.1, from coordinate 1,002 downwards.
CCGCTACGATATAGCGCATGAGAAAGCCGCGCCAGAACAGTTCTTCCACCAGCGGCACAATGACCACCATGCGGACGAAGCGCATGAAGATGGACGCGGTCTTTCCTGCGGGATGTGAATCGAGAATCGTGGGATCAAAACCATCTGGGCGATCCATCACACCGAGATGCTTCCACCAGCCTTCGGTGAGTGAGTAATGATGGAAGATGATGTTCGGCGCGATCCAGCACACGATGCCCATGCAGCCCAGCAGCACCGCGAGTCCCAGACCGCGCCACGGTTTGAACTCATAGTGCCGCCAGAAAAACGCCAGCACCGCGCCGCACACGACGCACTGCAACGGCCACACCCAATGCTCCGGCCCGCGTTGATACCAGGGCAGCGCGGCATTCTCGATGCGAAACCACCCTGGCACCGACATGAACAGCGTGAACACCACCAGCGGCGCGACATGAGCGGCAGCAGCGGATGATCTCAAATCTCGAAGCGCAAACGACACCGCGCGACAGTAACGAGAAATGCGCGAGCGCAAGGAGCGACCCGCGACATGGCGGAACTTTGCCCTTTCCTCCCACGCCGCCGCGCTCTTTAATCCGCACCATGCCCGACTCTCCAACCAACCGCCGCTTTGTGCAGATCGCCGACGCGATCCGCGAGACCAATCCGTGGACCAACAACGAATGGCTCTGCCGCCCCGACATCGTCGATGCAGATAAACTCCTGCTCGTCCGCGCCAACATGGACCCCGAGCACTGCCACCCATTCCACTACCATCCGCACCGCGAAGAAATCATCTACGTCATCTACGGACGCGCCGAGCAATGGGTGGGCGACAGCTATCGCATTCTCAGCGCTGGAGAAATGGCGCACATCCCGCCGGGCACCATTCACGCGACATACAACCCGCACAAAGAACCGCTCGTCTTTCTCGCCATCCTCTCGCCCGCGAAACTGCCCGACGCCATCGCCAGCGATCCTGATCCTGTCGATGTCTCCACGCAG
>JANPIW010000769.1:0-46992 GCA_031425215.1 Verrucomicrobiaceae bacterium | reverse complement strand
GGTGATGGGCCAGCGGATCGCGCGTGTGGACTTGCCGGTGAAGGCGGGGCGCGATGTGGCGGGGCTGATCGAGATCGCGGCGCTGAATTACAAGCTGCGCGCGTTCGGGTACAACAGCGCGGTGGAGTTCAATCAAAGGTTGTTGAAAAAGATGGCGGATGACCAATTAGGTTAGCCGCGCCGCCGCCTACCCGCTCATGTCATCGCTCCAGCAAGAATTTACAATCAACAACAAGATGGGCATGCACGCCCGTCCTGCGGCGCAGTTTGTGAAACGCGCGAGCAAGTATCAGGCGAATGTGTGGGTGGAGAAAGATGAGGAGCCGGTGAACGGCAAGAGCATCATGGGCCTGATGATGCTGGCGGCTGGGCGCGGCGAGATTATCAAGGTGACGGTGGAGGGCAGTGATGCGGAGGCTGCGATGGCTGACATCGCGGAGCTGATCACCAGCGGGTTCGGTGATGTGGAGTAGAGGGGGAGAGTGGTAGAGTTTTTGATTTTCGAGCCGAATCTTTAAAAGCCGTTTCGTGCATCTCACGAATCGGAGGCTTGAAAAGTACTGCCCGACCCTGCTAAAGCTCTATAACGCTAAGGTTCTAAGGCTATACCCCTCCACTCCTCTCCCCAATGCCCGCTGAACGACCCAAGAAAGAAACGATCTGGCAGGGACTGCCTGTCTCGACGGGCGTGGCTCATGCGCCTGTGCATGTGATCAAGGATCACTTTGACGAGCCGGAGATAGTTTCGATCTCGCCCGATGAGGTGGAGGCCGAGCTGACGCGCTTTCGCGCGGCGATCGAGGCGACGCGAAATGAGATCGAAGAGCTGCAAAGAATCATCGTGAAGGAGCAGGGTGAGAAGTCGGCAGGTGGCGAGATTTTTGAGGTGCATCTGCTGATTCTCGAGGACGCGACGATCCTGAATCAAGTGGAGCGCACGGCGCGGAACGAACTAACCTGCGTTGACGCCGCCTATTACAAGCTGATGACGCGCCACATGGAGGCGCTGCGCGGACTGGACGACCCGTATCTGCGTGAGCGCTTCATCGACATCAAGGACATCCGCAAGCGCATGATGCGTCATCTGCGCGGCGACCAGCGGATGGACGAGCGCTTTGACGACCCCGTGATTCTCGTGGCGCACGATCTCACGCCATCAGACACGGTGCAGATCGACCGCGACAAGGTGCTGGGCTTCATCACCGAGACTGGCAGCGCCAACTCACACGCTGCGATCATCGCCAAATCTCTCGGCCTGCCGGCCATCGTGCGGCTGCACGGCATCTGCGATCAGCTCCACACGGGTGATGCCGTGCTGCTCGACGGGCACCAGGGCCTGGTGATCCGCCATCCGACCGCCGATACGCTCGCGCGCTACCGCATCCGAGAGGAGCAGGCTGAGCGCCAGGAGGACATGCTGCAAGCGCGCCGGCATGATCCTGCGACGACGACCGATGGAAGGACAATCCGCATCGGCGCGAATGTGGAGTTTCTCGACGAGCTGGACGTGGTGAAGGACTCCGGCGCGGAGGAAGTCGGGCTGTTTCGCACCGAGTTTTTGTATTTCGAAAACCCGGATGCTACCGAGGCCGAGCTGTCGCAGGTTTACACGGAGATCGTGTGGGGCTTGTCGCCGAAGCTGGTCATCTTTCGCACCCTCGACATCGGCGGTGACAAGGTGGACCCGCTCCTGGCGCACGAGCCGGAGCCAAATCCATTCCTCGGCTGGCGCGGTATTCGCGTGTCTCTGGGACGGCGGGATTTTTTCAAGCGGCAGCTCCGTGCCATCTTGCGCGCTGGTGCGCATGGGAATGTGGGCATCATGTTTCCGATGATCACGTCCGTGGAGGAGGTGATCGAGGCGAAGGAGATTTTGGCCGAGTGCTTCGACGAGCTGCGCGCCCAAGGCGTGGAAGTGCCCGACGAGATCGAAGTGGGCGCGATGATCGAGATACCGAGCGCCGCGCTGACCGCCGATCTCATCGCCGACGAGGTGGATTTTCTCAGCCTGGGCACGAACGACCTGATTCAGTACACGCTGGCAGTCGATCGCGTGAATGAACGCGTGGCCGATCTCTACCAGCCCACGCATCCCGCGCTGCTGCGCACCATTTCCCACGTCATGGGCGCCGCGCATGAGAAGGGCGTGCGCGTCGGCATCTGTGGCGAGATGGCTGCTGATGTGTCGCTCACGCCGCTCGTCATCGGCCTCGGTCTCGATGAAATGAGCGTGGCCGCCGGCCAGGTGGCGCGGGTCAAGCAGGCCGTGCGCAAGCTCGACACCGCCGAATGCCGCGAGTTGGTGAAGCGCGCAAAAGGCATCGGCAGCCCAGCGGAAATTTTGCGGCTGAGCAAAGCGATGGCGCGCGAGTGCTACCCGGAGCTGTTTGATTGAGCGAAGCCGGAGATGAGACGGGCGCGGAGTTTTCCCCCGCGCCCGCCATCACTATCGCTGACCAACTCACTACAAAGACTCAATACTCAGCCAGCTTTTTGCGACCGCGTTTTTTGACCACGGGCATGATGATGGGCTTGAAGTCGTCACCGAACAAATACTGGCGTGCGCTGTCGATCTGGCCTTCGACACGGTTGTGCCATTTGTCGAAGTCCTTGCCGAAGGTGTTCAGCAGGTCGGGCTGGAGCAACGCCTCGGGCAAGTCGGTGTGCTTCGCGCGCAGCAGGTGCCCAAGCTGGAATCCGATCTCGGGCAAATGCAGCTCCACGGCCTCAAACATATCCATCACGCGCGCTGCGTAGCTGCGGTCCCAGACATGATCGTCGTCCTCGTAGGCGCTCGTCACCGTGTGGGCGATGAGGTATTGCACATTGTCGGAGAAAGTCTCAGCCGCCTCTGTCACCGCCTCATGGCTGTCGGGCTCGCTCGTCACGGGGATGGCGACGGTCATTTCCACACCCATCTCGTGGAGGACGTTGCTCAGCTCGGCTGCCTGGAAAAATTTGGCGAACACCTCGGCCATGCCGCTTGATGCCTCAATGATCGTGATTGGCGCGAGATCGAGTTGCCCGATGATCTCGCGCACCTTGAGGTTGCTCGGGTCGATCCATGCGTGGCAGTCTTCCGCATCTGTCTCGTTGTCCGAGAGGGCCAGCGCCTGATAGGTCGCGCGGTGGCGGTTTAGATAGCGCTTGATGCAGCGAGAAAGGGTTGTCTTGCCCGCACCGGAGTAATCGTTCTGAATGAGGATGAGCTTTTTCATAGGGTGTGATGGTTACGGACGGAATCATACTTGGCTTTGAAATTATGGCAACTATTAAGTTTAGTTTTAATTAGATATTCGCATACCCGGTGGGAATGGAGCCTCAAACCCGCCTCTCCATTCTTCTCCCCTGCTCACCCGACAGGGTGCGGGCACGGCAAAGGCACGATCAACCCGGCCATCCGAGCAAGATCGCCGTGCCGCCAGCGAGCGCGGCGCCAAGGCCCATGAGCGCTGGCTTGATGTATGCGCGCGCGCCAAGGACGGAGACGAGCGCGATTTTGAAAACGAGGTTGGCCAGGCCGCCGAGCAGAATCATGCGCCAGGCAGTGGCAGTTTCGAGACTGGCGGTGCTGACGAGACTCGAGGTGGAGAGCGTGATGGCATCCATGTCCGTCAGTCCCGAGAGCGCGGCGGCGACGTAAAGGCCGGAGTTTCCAAAATGCTCGCGCGCCGCCGCGACGACGAGCAACACGACGGCGTAGAGCAGGCCGAAAAGCACGGCGCTTTTCAGCTCCGAGGGCCGCTGTTCGCTGGTGGTATTCCCGCCGCGCTTTCCAGATATGCGGTGGGCGATGAATGCGATGAGGCCGAACCACAGCATCGTCGCCACCAGCGGCGGGAGCATCTCGCGCAGATGCGCGGGCGCGGCGATGGCGACCTCGACGATGACACGCAGAAAGACGATGGCGGAGGCGATGAGCGTGATCGCGGCAAGGCAGATGCCGCTGGCACCCTCGTCGCCGCTCCGGCGCGCGAGACTCGCCGTGGTGGCGGTGCTGGAGATCAAGCCGCCGAGGATGCCGGCAAGCACCACTCCCCTGGTGCCGCCGAGAAATTTTCCCGCGAGATACGCGGCGAGGCTGATGCCTACGATGAGCACGACCATCAGCCAGATGGAAAATGGATTGAGCACACCGAGGTAACCCATCTCGCGATTCGGCAGCGCGGGGAGGATGACGAGGGCCGCGAGCACGAGCCGCGCGATCTCGCGCAGATCGTTCTCTCCGATGCGCTGCACCATTTCATGCAGGGGCTTTTTGCTTTGCAGCAGCACCATCACACTGCCGGCCACGACCACCGCAATGAGTCGCTGCCCGAGCACGGTGATGATGCCGGCAGCGAACATCACGAGCATCGCCATCTCCGTGGTGAGGCCCGAGTCCGCCGCCTTGTTCTTTAACTGCGCGAGGTTTCCCAGGACGACCATGCTGGCGAATGCGATCAAGGCCGCCGCAATCACCCAGCCGCCGAACATGAGGCCGAGCAGTCCGCTCAGCGCGCCAAACAAAGACAGCAGCGCAAAGGTGCGGATGCCCGCGACGTGGTTCCGCACCCACTCACGTTGCAGCCCGACGAGCAGCCCCAGGCCGAGCGCCGTGCCGAAGGATTTCAGCAGCTCCGTGGTTTCTGGAAGTGAGCTTGTCATTCGCGCGGGTGATCAACGGACAGGTTCAGATGCAAACGCATCGCCAGCAACCTTCACGCGCCAGCTATCCGACCACTCGCGCGCAAAGTCACGTTGGCAGCGGTAGTTGACAGCGGCCGTGACGAGCATCGCGATGATGGCACCGAGCGATGCGAGCGCCATGTCCTTGTGCGCGTCCCAGACATCGCCCTGTGTACCGAGATAGGCCTGGCCCAGTTCGCTTCCCAGTATTTCTGCCGCAAGCCATTCGATCAGCTCATACAGCAGCGAGGACGACATGGTGATGTCGAGCGGCAGGAAGTAACCCCAGAAACCGCGCGCATTGGCGATGCGCAGGAAGATTTCCCGAAACGGATAGGCCAGCAGAAGACCGTAAGTGAAATGGATGGCACGGTCGAAGTGGTTGCGCTGCCAGCCGAGGAGTTCGTTGAGCGTGCGGTCAGTGAGGGCTCGCCACCACTCGTCATACGGCACCTCGGAGTAGGTGTAGTGAGCACCGATCTGGTGCAGGCACATGAAGAGAAAAATCAGCACCCAGGAAAGCCGCGAAAACAAATGGTGCCGGTGGCTCGCGATGAATACCGGCACCGAGAGCAGCACGAGCACATTCTCCAGCACCCAGTCCTGACGGTGCAGCGGATGGATGGCCAGCGCAACCCACAGCAGGGCGAACAGCACTCCGAGAAGCGTCACCAGGTTTCCTTGGCTCATGCTTTTCACCGGCGCGCTTGAGGTTGGACGGACCATTTCCGCGCGGCTCCCGCCTGTTCAGTCAGCTCCGCCTGTGAATCCGTCCGGCTTCACCGCGAGGATGGAGCACGGCGCGTGCTGCACGATCTTCTCCGCCGTGGTGCCGATGAGCAGCATGCGCAAACCGCGTTTGCCGCGCGTGCCGAGCACGACGAGATCGGTCTTTGTCTCCGCGACGTGATCGAGGATGGCCTCGCGGATGTTCACGCGCTCCATCACCAGTGCGCGGGTTTTCACTCCGCTGTGCGCGCGGGTGAGGGGCGCGAGAAACTGGTCCAGCTCCTGCCGCCACATTTTCAGCGCCTCATCGTCCGCCCCCATAGGCAGCGGCGGGGCGTATGCGCCGTAGTCCATCGCCAGCATGAGAGCGGACTGATAGACATGCAGGCAGTCCAGCGCCGCACCGTCCTGCTCCGCCACATGCAGCGCGCGCTCCACGGCCTTGGCGGAGTTCTCGGAGAAATCCACGCACGCCACGAGATGCTTGAACGGCCCCATCGCGTTCTCGTTCACCACCAGCACATCCACCGGCGCTTTGCGGATGCATTTCGCGGCGATGGCTCCGACGCGATGCTCTCCACCTTTTGTTCCCTTTGCGCCCATCACGAGCAGGTCTGCGCCGTGAGCCGCGCACGCCTCCGTGAGGCCGACGAAAGGATTGCCCACGCGCACTTCCGTGCTCAGGCGCGCGGAGCCGGCATCGGATTCGTCCACGAATCCCCTCAGACGCTGCTCCCAGTCCGCGCGCACCGCCGCCTCATCAAGCGAGAGCGCCTTGCGCAGCTCGTGCGCCAGGAATTCATCCATCACATGCACTGCGGTGACCGCCGCTTCATCAAGCGAGGCCCGCCGCGCCGCCTCGCGCAGCGCGTTGCGTGATGATGGGGTGAAATCTATGCCGACGAGGATGTGCTTGAATGTTTTCATAGCGGGAGAGAGGTGGTGGAGCACCTCCAGAATACGCACGACTTCTTCCAAAGGCCACACCGGGCTTGCGTCATGTTCTGCGGTTCTTGGGTTCATTGATGTGGAGCGCGAGTATGGCGGCAGCCTGCTCGTCTGGCTTTGGTCGCGCCTGCGGGTGCGGATGTGAGCGGGCTTGGCAATCGGAAGCGCCAAACCTGGACAAGTGGCGAGCAGGCTGTCGCCATACTCGCGCTCCTTGGCGGCGGGCGCTGGTGGAGCGCGAGTGTGTCGCAAGACCACTCGCCTGGTTTTGCTGGTGCGTTGGAGTGCGTGAGGGCTGGACTCGGAAATTTTGACCGTTATGCGCGCAGCCTCGGAAAAGTGGCGAATAGGCTGTCGCCATACTCGCGCTCCTCATATACTAGCGGCGCTCGACCAGGGCCAGTCTGCTGCGCGTTTTACGAGCCTGGCTTTGACGGGGTTGTTTTCGATGTAAGCGATCTCGGTGGCTTGGTGCTCGTCGTCACGCATGAAGGTATCGAAGTAATCTTCCTGCCAGAGGGGGCCGTGGCGTCCGAGCGCTTTGTTGATCTCGCGCGCGGTGAAGGTTTTCCACGAGTGAATGACTTTGCCGATCGGATGTCCTTCAAAGACCTTGAACAAGATGTGCGCGTGATTGGGCATCACGCACCAGGCAGTGAGGTGATAGCGCTGCTCGTGGAAATGCAGCAGCGCGTTTTGCACGATGGCGGCGCACTCATGCTGGCGGAGAACGCATGAGCCGGCGCCGAGGTCGAGGTAATCCTCGATCTGCCGGATGCGTTCGGCATCCTCGGTGATCAGGAGTAGGTGCTCCCATTCCGACCGTTTCTCCTTCGGCAGTGAATCACCGAGCCGGATGGTGATTGCCTGGATCAGGCCGGGCTTGTCAAAGTGCGGGAGGTATCCGCGATTCGTCCAGCCGCCGTGGTGGTTCGAGATGGCCATGCAGGCCAATGATTATTTGGGTAAGCTGCCGGTCAAGAGTTGATGCAGGTCTCTTGGACTGAGCAAACGAACATGGAGCGCGAGTATGGCTTTAGCCTACTCGCCTGACTTTATTGGGCGGACGAACACGGGAAGCGTCGCTTTGAAGCTTTGCGTGTGTCTTCCCCGGACAAGTGGCGAGTAGGCTAAAGCCATACTCGCGCTCCTTTAGCTCACGAGCTTCCGTGCTTCGGCGAGCGCGGCTTCCACTTTGCTCACGTCTTTGCCGCCGCCTCTGGCGAAGTCCGGTTTGCCGCCGCCTTTGCCGCCTACTATTGGCGCGATGGTTTGGATGATCTTCCCGGCTTGGACTTTGGCTTGGTGATCTTTGGCGACGCTGGCGACGAGCGCGACGCTGCCGCCGCCTGTCGCGGCGAGGACGACGATGCCGTTGAAGGTTCCCTTGAGTGCCTCGGCAATGGCGACGGCGTAGTCGGCATCGACATCGCCGAGGTTGGTGATGATGGCGTTGTTTGCAGCGATGGAGAGCAGTTCCTTGGCTCTTCCAGCGGCTTCGCGTTGTTGGGCGGCCTTGAGGTTTTTCTCCAGCGTCTTCTGCTGGTCGAGAAGGGCTTCGAGTTTCTTCTCGATGTCATGCGCACCTTGAGCGCTGACTTTACAGCAGAGCTGCTTGATCAAATCGGCATCGCTGCGGGCGGCGCTGTAGGCTTCGAGTCCGGCGATGGCTTCGATGCGGCGGACGCCGGCGGCGACGGCGCTTTCGGCGACGAGGCGGAAGAGGCCGATCTCTCCAGTGCCGCGTGTGTGAGTGCCGCCGCAGAGCTCCATGCTCCAACCATCGAGCTTGTGCGGCTGGCCGCCGATCTGCACGACGCGGACGAGGTCGCCGTATTTTTCGCCAAAGAGGGCCATGATGCCGTTGTTGGCCTTGGCTTCGACGTAGGGCACTTCGCTCCAGGAGACAGGATCGTTGGCGACGATGCGCTCGTTCACCAGTCGCTCGATATCGCTGAGCTGCTGCGCGGTGAGCGCGGCGCTGTTGAAGTCGAAGGTGAGCTTGTCCGGCGTGACGGAGGAGCCTTTCTGCGTGGCGTCCTTGCTGACGACTTCATGCAACGCCCAATGCAAAATGTGCGTGACGGTGTGGTGGCGCTCAATGGCGTGACGACGCGGGGCATCGACGACGAGGCGCACGGTGGAGTCCACAGCGGGTGTTTCTTCGCCTTCGAGGAAGTGCAGCCAGGTGTTGCCCACCTTGGTGGTGGCGCTGATGGGGAAGGTGTTCGCGCCGAGGATCAACTGGCCCGCATCGCCGACCTGGCCGCCCATCTCGGCGTAGCAGGTGGAGACATCGAGCACGACGGCGTTCTTGTCCTTCATCGAGACGACTTCCAACACGCGCACGTCGGCTTCGAGCGTGTCGTAACCGATGAACTTGGTCGGCGCCTTGGTTTCGATCTCGCTGACGGAGACTACGATTTTCGTCATGGCCTCGCGGGCACGCTTGCGTTGCTGCTCCATGAAAAATTCCGCCCGCTTCAAGTCAACCGTCATTCCACACTCGCGAGCTAACAACGCGGTCTGGTCGAAGGGAAATCCGTACGTGTCGAAAAGCTGGAAGACATCTTGTCCGGAAAGTTCGAGACCAAGGAGACCGTGAGCCTTTAATTGAGGGGCCAAGGGCTGGTCCAAGTCAAAGAATGGAGTGTTCTCGGTGAATTTTTCGCCACCGCCGTGCCAAACGCCCCTGTGTTGAACACGATAGGATCGGTTGCCCAAGGCAAATTTTCTCGAAATAGCAGCATCAACGCACTCATAGAATCGAAGCCGGCCCTGCTCCAAGTTACGATTGAAAGCCTCTTCCTCTCGACGAATCACCTCTTTTATGTGTGTCCTACGTGTCCGAATCTCCGGGAACACATCTCCAATCTGCTCGGCGAGGACATCGACGAGCTTGAAGAGAAACGGGCCCTTGAACCCTAGATAGTCGCTTCCGTAAGGCAGACATGCGCGTCGCAAAATGCGCCGGAGCGTGTAGTTGCGGTCAGATTTTCCAGGTTCAATGCCGTCGGCGATGGCGAAGCTGAGTGTGCGGATGTGGTCGGCGATGACGCGGAAGGCGACGTCGATCTTTTCCTGCTCGGTGACGGGGACGACGTGGCCTTGCTCGTTGGCCTTGGGCAGCGTGCTGGCGTAGATTTTGCCGGACATCTTTGTCAGCTCGTCGAAGATGGGTTTGAAGACGTCGGTGTCGTAGTTGCTGATCTTCGCGTTCTCGAAGTCGGTGAAGTTCTTTGTGCCCTGGATGATGGAGCAGACGCGCTCGAAGCCCATGCCGGTGTCCACATGCTTCGCGGGCAGCGGGACGAAGGTGCCGTCGGGGTTGGCGTTGTATTGAATGAAGACGTTGTTCCAGATCTCGATGCAGCTGGCGTCGCTGCCGTTGACGAGCAAGGCTCCGGCGCGCTGGCGGTCTTCGTCGAGGTTCGGAGCGCCGGGCGTGAGGTCGATGTGGATCTCGGTGCAGGGGCCGCAGGGGCCGGTGTCGCCCATCATCCAGAAGTTGTCCTTCTTATTGCCGTTGACGATGTGGATGTCGGGATCGAGGCCGATGCTGCGGAACTTCTCGGCCCAAAGATCGAAGGCTTCCTGATCGCGGTCGGCGGGGTCGCCCTTGGATTTGTCGGGTTGATAGATGGTGGCGAACACGCGCGTCGGCGGGAACTTCCACTTCTCGATGACGAGTTCCCAGGCCCAGGAGATGGCTTCCTTTTTGAAGTAGTCGCCGAAGCTCCAATTGCCGAGCATCTCGAAGAGCGTGTGGTGATAGGTATCGAGGCCCACGTCTTCGAGGTCGTTGTGCTTGCCGCCCGCGCGGATGCACTTCTGCGTGTCCGCCGCGCGCGTGGGCAGGCCTTTGTGCAACACACCGGGCCAGGTATCCACATCGGCGCTGCGCTCGCCGAGGAAGATGGGCACGAATTGGTTCATGCCGGCATTGGTGAAGATACGCGCGCCGTCGCGACTGGTGTAGCCGACATTGTCACTGGGGACGATGGTGTGGTCCTTCGATTTGAAGAAGTCGAGGAACGACTGGCGGATCTGGGCGGCGTTGGGGATTTTCGGCGAGGACATGATGGCTGGAAAAAAGAGCGCGGAAGCTAGGCCGGGAAGCGCAAAGGTAAAGAGCGCGGAAAGTGATTCCAAGCAGCCTCTTGATCTCAGGCGTCATCGTCAGCGCGAAAACGCTCCGTACCCGACCATGTCATTCGTGCCAGACGTAGTAGTTGTCCTGGGAGCTGCCGCTTTTGATCCGTCGTGGGCTGTGGCAGGCTGCACGCACATTCATGGATTCTGAAACCGAGACCGGTCGCGAAAGCGACGAGACGCTGCTGCAAAACGTGGCGCGCGGAGACGAGCGCGCGTTCTCGGAGCTGTACAACCGCTTCTCGACTCCGCTGTTTGGTCTGATGCGCCAGATGCTCGATGACGCGCACGAGGCGGAGGATTTGCTGCAGGATGGTTTCATCAATTTGTGGGACAGGGCGGCGAGCTTCGATCCCGCAAAAGGCAAGGCGTTCTCCTGGGCGCTGATGATCTTCCGCAACAAAGCCATAGACCGCCTGCGCGCGCGAGGTCGCCGCGCGCGGCTGGCCGGGCAGGCCGCCGCTGAGCCGGCGCTCTGGTGCGGTGTCTCCGGCCCTAGCGGCGACGATGCCGCCGAAGATCAAGACCGCGCGTCGCTCGTGCGCACAGCGTTGCTCTCCCTGCCTGCCGAGCAGCGCAAGCACATCGAGCTGGCGTTTCTAAAAGGGATCACGCATCACGGCATCGCGGAGGCGCTCGAGCTGCCACTGGGCACGGTGAAGACAAGCATCCGGCGCGGACTATTGCGGCTGCGCGCGGCATTGCAGCGTGGCACGGCATGAATGCGTCCTCGTCCGCACCGAGTGAGCCGCCCCATGCTGCGAAATGGTGGGGCCTTGTCTTTGCGAGCGCCGCCGCGCTGATGGCCGCGCCAGTTTTGGTCACCCTCGACACGCTCTTCATGTGGAAGGTCACGCTTGGTGTGACGGAATACGGCCACCGCCTTGCCCTCATTCCCCTGTTGCTCGCGGCGCTGTGCTGGCGGCGGGGCAGGCGGCTCGCAGCATGCATCGCGCTCGCGGCGACGTTCGTGTTTCTCGTTCCGCTCGCGCAAGCGATGCTGATGGCACGCACGATGCAGCAAGGTATCGACGCGGCTTTTTCAATCAGTGATCCATCGCCAAAGCAGCCACTTGATTTGCGCGATCTCTGGCTCGGAGGCGAGCCGGAGCCGGTCGCTGCGCAGCGCCTGACGTATGCGAGTGACGCTGGTGAAGAGCGCGGCCTGCTTTTCTTCCCATCGCAAAAGCAGCAACCCGCGCCCTGTCTCATCGTCATTCACTCCGGCGGCTGGGACAGCGGCTCGGCAGATGAGTTTCCCGCGTGGAATCATTACTGGGCGCGCGAAGGCTGCGCGGTGGCGGCCATCGAATACCGGCTGGCTCCGAAATGGCGCTGGCCCGCGCAACGCGATGACGTGGCGGCGGCGCTGGCGTTTCTCAAGGCGCAGGCCGCGTCTCTCGGCGTCGATGCGCAGCGGTTTGTTCTGATCGGTCGCTCGGCAGGCGGACAGATCGCGACGGCGGCGGCCTTCAGTTTGAATGATCCCGCGATTCGCGGCTGCATTTCGTTTTACGCTCCGGCGGACATGCCCTTCGCGTGGCAGTATGCGGACCCGGCAGACGTGCTCGATTCCCCTCGGCTGATGCGGCGGTTTCTCGGCGGCAGCGCGGACGAGGAGCCGGAAAACTATCTCAGCGCCTCGGGCACATTGATCGCGAAGACCGGCTGTCCGCCGACTCTCACGATTCATGGCGTGCGCGACACGCTCGTGTGGCACCGGCAGAGCGAGCGTCTCGCCGCGCGTCTCAAGAGCGTGGGTGTCCCGCATTACGCGCTGTCACTGCCCTGGGCCACGCACGCGCTCGATTACCCCTTCAACGGCCCCGGCGCGCAACTCACGCGGTATGCGGTGGACCGGTTTTTGGAAAAGGTGACGCGCTAACCCCCCGCTCCAACACCAAGCGCGCGCCCGATGCGGCTGGCGACGCGATGCGCGATGCTGTAAACACGCGCGGCTCGCGGTGAGTAATTTTTGCGCGAGGTGATGATCAGCACCTGGCAGCCCGTCGCCGAGATCAGGTCGTGATGATGCGAGCCTGGCTCCGCGTGCATGAAGTCGCCGGTCCGCAGCACGCGGCCATGCATGATGGCCTCCCCGGACATGATGTAGGCATCCTCCGAACCGGCATGATCGTGAGGCGGAAAGACCGCGCCCGGATCGCATGAGAGCATGATGATCGAGTAGTCCGGCGAGGTGGTGGACAACTCGCGGACGCGCACGCCCCGATAGGGAGTGGGCATCCATGGCAGATCATCGCCCGCCATGAGGAGGGCGGTGATGTGGGGCGGCGCGGAGCGTGTGTCGGTCTTCCCGGCGGAGCGTGTGCGAATGGCCGCCATCACGCGCTCCTTGACCTCGGGCGGCGGCGACTCGCTCGCGGGCAATGCGGCGAGCGAAACGGTGGCGACGAGATCGATGTACTCCGCCGCCAGTTTTCCCGCGCGACTGTCCGGGCTGCTCATGCATGTCTCAAAGTGCGCGCGCTCCGCGTCATCGAGAGATCCCAGCGCGTGGCGCAGCGCCAGATCATCGAGGATGTCGTCCGGTGTCGATGTCGTTTCGTCGCTCATGTCTGGGTGAGGTTGGGACGGCTGGCCGCGCGTTTGATCAGCCGAGTTTTTTTAGCGTGGCCTTTCCGCGCAGCTTCGTCTCGGGATCGTCTTTCTCCGTGTTCGGCATGGCAAGGCCGCGCTTCAGATGCGTCAGCGCCTCGGCCTTGCGTCCCATCGCGGCATAGGTGCGGCCGAGTTCGACGTGATGGATGAGCCTGTCAGGCCGCAGCGCGATGGCCTTGTCAAAACAACGCACCGCTTCCTCATTCGACGCGGCGGGCAGGCCGCCATACACGACGAGCGCGAGCGCGCGTGTCACACCGCCCACGCCCGCCAGCTCCTGATGCCAGCGCCCGAGCATGTGCCAGGCATAGTCGCTGCGCGGATCGAGCTTCACCGCCGTCTCCGCCGCCGCTTTGATTCTGCGCGAGGCCTCCACAGCCTCCCGGCTGCCGATGAGCGGCGTGAGCTTTCCCCAGCAGATCGCCACGGAAAGATGCGCGTCGCATTCAGCCGGCGCCAGCTTCACGGCGCGCTCCGCATATTTGAGCGCCGTGCGGCCCGAGGCCAGCTTCTCCTCCTTCGACGTGAGTTCGCTCATGCGGAAGACATGCTGCCGCGCGATCTTCACCAGCAGCGACGCGTTGTTCGGATCGAGCTTCTCCGCCGGCAGAAAATATTGAAGCGCCGCGTCAGGCTGATGCTTCGCGTCATACACGTCGCCCTGCTTCACGAGTTCAGCGAAGTTGCCAAACAACTGGCCGCAGGTGGCGACGAGAACGGTGATGAAGAACGGGAATCTCATGGCTTCACAAAACGGTAGTGCGACACAATCCACTCCTCGCCGCCGCGATAGCCCCACAGCTCGGCGCAGGCGAGGAAAAACAAACGCCACCAGACCCACCAGCGGCGGACTTGATCCGCGTCGTAGGTCTCGGCAAAGAGCGGCAGAATCTCGGCGCGGTGCGCGTCCATGTTTGCAAGCCAGGCCTCGCTCGTGCGCGAGTAATGCAAGCCGCTCACGCGCCAGTGATCCTCGATTTTGAGGTGGTCTTGAAAGTAGAGCAGCAGATCATCGCTAGGCATCTGGCCGCCGGTGAAAAAGTACTTGGCCATCCAGTCATCCTCGCCGCGGACTTCGTAGTGGTAGGCGTATTCGCGGTGCGTGAAGATGTGTACGAAGAGTTTTCCGCCCGGCTTCAGCCACGCGCTCACACGGCGCAGCAACTCCTGATAGTTCTTCATGTGCTCGAACATCTCCACGGACACACAGCGGTCAAAGACACCATCTCCCACGCCTTCAAAGTGGATCATGTTTGCCGTGATGATCGTGAGGTTCGTCAGTCCGCGCTTCGCCGCCTCAGCGTCGATGAATTGCTTTTGTGTGCGCGAGTTCGACACGCTCGTGATTCGCGCATTCGGATAGTTCTCCGCCATCCAGAGCGAAAGCGATCCCCAGCCGCAGCCCAGCTCGAGAATGTGCTGTCCGTCCTCCAGCGCCGCGCGCTCGCACGTCAGCTTCAGCATCGCGGCCTCGGATTCGTCGAAGGTCGTGCTCTCGCTCGGCCAGTAGCCCGAGCTGTATTTCAAATGCCTGCCCAGCACGAGCTGGTAGAAGCGCGTGGGCACTTCGTAGTGCTGCTCATTGGCCTCATCGGTCGCGATGGCGACTGGCATCTGCTTCAGCCCCGCGATGTATTCCATCAAAGCCGCACGCTGCGCTTCGACGGTCGGCCGCTTGTTTTCGCGCAACGTCTCCGCAAGACGGTGACGAATGCCGGCGCGGATCAGCGCATCGGGCAGAATGTTTTTTGCGAGGAGGTTGTTCACGGTGCTCATGAGGGTGTCGGGAGTGGTTCGCTTTCGAGGGCGGGTTGGATTCAGGATTCTCCGGCATCATGGACTGGCTGGCCCGGACCCGGCTGTGTGTGCAGCAACTGAGCGATTTGGGATCGCAGCCTCGCCACATCAGCAAGGTCATCCACAAACCCTGAAGGCAGCCCGCCCGCACCGCAGGAGGCTCCGAGAAGCGCCCCGACCACAGCGCCCCGATGGCAGTTGTCGCCGCCGACGTTGGTGTTCGCGATGATGCCCGCCTCGAAATCATCAGCATATTTCCAGGCGAGATAAAGCGATGCTGGAAACGCATCGGCAATGTAGCAGGCCGGGCTGACCCGACGTCCGATCACGACTTCATCAGGCTCACTCGACCACAGCTCCGCCTTGCGTTTGGAGAACCAGTCCGGCCCATGTTTGAAAATGGTTTCGCGCAGATCGGCTCCCAGGGCGACGGCGCATATCATTCGCGTCAATGCGTCGCCAGATGAAGTCACCTCCTGGCTGCGATGGGTGAGGCTGATGTGTTCGCGCACCGCCGCACGTGCAGCTTCCGCGTCACCTCCAAAGAAAGCGCAGAGGACTCCGACATGGGCGAGGCCTCCGATGTGGATGTCGCTGCCGGCGCATTTTCGCGGAGCGGTGCCGCGAGCGTACGCGGCGAAGAACTTTCGGTGACACTCTTCGACATAGGTGTCGCGATGGTGCCCCGGTGTGAGCATGAAGTGAATGTAGCGCTGGAGGTAATCGTCCGCGTCGTAACCGCCCTTTGCGATGAGGGAATCGACGAGCACCTGGGCGAGCTTCAGATTGAGCGTGCTCTCACCGGCGCGCAGGAACTGGTGGTAGTGAATCCCGTGCTGCCCCCAGTATTGCGCCTGCTCATGCAGGATGTCGCCGCGCTCATTCAGCGGCGTGTAAGTTGAGCGCCAGAGGATGCTGTCGGAGTGTGGGTTTCGCGGCTCGAGGTAATCGTGCACGGCCCCGTAGTCGTGGTGCATCGCGGCTCGGTCATAATACCAGTGAACGGGCATGGCGAGCGCATCGCCGATGAACGAACCCCAGGCGATCCCCGCAAATCTACTTTGTACTTCGACCATGAGTCACTCCCGACGCGCAGGCAGTTGCGCAGCCGGTGCAGCGGCTAGGCCTTCGAATCCACCGACTGTCAGGTCCGCAGCCTGGAATCCTCGATTGATCTCGAGGCCAACCATTTTCCACTCGTGGGCATGCAGATCAAAGGGAGCGCGAATTCTCTCATCGAAATCCGTCGGCCACAGGATGCCGCCGATGGTGCGGAAGTCTCGGAAGGTCACATCGACCTCGGCGCCGCGCGTGCTTTCAAGGCCGTTCAAAGTCATGCGCACACGCCTCAGCTTTTTGTCGGCACGGTCAATGAAGAGGATCACGCGATCCTCATCCGCCATTCCGATTCCAGGTCGCAAGACCGCAAGAACCCCATCGCACATCGCCTTGTCCACGACTGCCTCTCCTGCCGACGTGATCTCCACACCAGGCCGGTCAAAGTAAAACGGACCCAGCAGAAACAGCGTGTAAGCATCAGCCACGAGGGCGGCTGCGCGCTGTGCCTCTTCATCGGTCGAGCGTGCGCCGTTGTAAGCGACATCGACTTTTCCGGGCGAGCGCAGCACATTCTTTGTCCCCGCCGATCCGGAGTGAGCCTGGGCGACGGTCCGCGTATTGAGCAGCATTCGTTCCTCCGAAGTACCGCGAAACGATTTGTCCACGAGCACGGGCTGGAAGCGCGGCCCGATGGATGCCCATTTGCCTTCGTAGCGCACGCTGACATCGCGGACCTTCTGAAAGGCTTTGCCGCCATGCGCCTGCTGCGATGCGGTGAGGAGAGCCACAGCATCCGAATCTGATCGCTTGATGTCGCGAGTTGAAATTTGCGTGGACCCGCAAGCGGTCAGCAAAACCACCAGCACAATCAGCGAGCAATGAGTGGCGAGTTTCGTCATGGTTGTTTATTGATGAGGAACATCACTTCGTTGCGCCGCAGAAAGGTGGGAGTCCACGGCGGATCGTAGTAGGCGAAGACTGGCTCACCCTGTCCGGCGATCTTCTGCGCGGTGAGCCATGCCTTGAGTTTTTCGATGGCTGTCTTCTCATTCTCCGTCGTGCGGCTGCCGCTGAAGCGCAGGACCGCGAATCTCGCTGCCTCGATTTTGCCGAGCGTCACCGTGTCCTCCGCCGGCTTCGGCACGCCTTTCTCCACCGTCATCTTTGGCATGATGAAGCTCATGGTTTTCTTTTCCTTTGAAGTGTTGATCAAGACCGGAGAAGTCATCTCGATTTTCTCGGCTCCTTCATTGCTCCCGGTGATGAAGCGGAACAACTGGCCAAAGCCGCCGTTCATCCCGTCATCACTCATCGGCGTGGTCGCGATGGTGAGCGCCGGATAGTCGCGGATCTCGAATTTTTCGTCTGTGCGCAACACTTTGTATTCGGGCGTCTCAGTCGCGGCGCGCGAATTGCTGGCGAACCAAAACGCGGCGAGGCCGACTGGAATCAGGACGAGCAGTGTCATTCGTTTTTTCATGATCAGATTTGTGTTGTGATTCATTCGGGGCGCTGCGGTACTTTGACGAGAAGGCTGGGATCGTAACCGTGCTGTTCCATGCGTTTCAGGATGCCGCGATAGGTGGCGTCATCGAGCGTGGTCTTGCGACTCAGCACCCAGCCGAGCTTGCGCGAGGGATATCCGATCACGGCCCATTGGTAGTCCGGGTCGAGGTCGATCACGAGAAACGGCACACGGAACGGCCACAGGAATTGCACCCGCCATTCGGCATTGCTCGCCTTGTCATGCACCCATGCCACGCCCTTCCATTCCTCCAGCGGCGCATCGAGCGAGGCACGGCGGAAGAGAAACGAGTTCTGAATGCGCCCGTCAGGCCGCAGCGCGTAACGATCCAGCGTGCCCACCTTGCCCTTCTCCAGCGAGTAAGGGATGTGAGCAAAAACATACCAGTCTCCCATGAAACGCGGCAGATCCAGCTTGGGCACCGTCTTCAGCGGCGGTGCGGATGATGTGGCGCACGACGAAATGAGGACGCCGCATGCAGCAGCGATCAGGGATGGGACTCGTGATAAGTTCATGGCGTGGAGGTGAATTCGGTGGCCAGCGCAACGTGTTCCCACGCGGCGCGCTCCCGCTCCGCGTCGGCAAGCTTGCGGCGCAGCTTGTCGTTGGCGTATTTGCCGAGCACGAGGCGCAGGGGCGGCGCGTCTGACTCGACGGCTTCGATGATTGCCTCCGCCGCTTTGTCCGGATCGCCTGGTTGCTTGCCCGCCATCGTTTCGAGGAAGCGCAGGAACTTCCCGCTCGTGCGGTCGTAGTCGGCGATGTGACTCTCCGCACGTTCGAGCGAGCGTCCGATGAAGTCGGTGCGAAACGGACCCGGCTGCACTATCGTGACTTTGATGCCGAGCGGTTTCAATTCGGCAGCGAGAGATTCTGACACGCCTTCGAGCGCCCACTTCGTCGCGCCATAGATCGAGAAGCCCGCGTAGTTGGAGATCGCGGCGGCTGCGGAGATGTTCACGATGTGCCCGCTGCCTTGCGCTCGCAGAATGGGCAGCGCAGCGCGAATGATCTCCAACGCGCCGAAGAAGTTCGTGTCAAAATTGCGTGCGATCTGTTCCTCGCCGAGTTCTTCAAACGCCCCGACGGCACCGTAACCGGCGTTGTTTACCACAACATCGAGCCTGCCAAATGCCTCCGCAGCCTGCGAAACCACCGACCTCACCTGCTCTCTGTTCGTGACATCGAGCGCGAGCACACGACATGTCTCAGGGAAGCCCGCTGACAGCACGTCGAGTGCTTCCTGGCTTCGCGCCGTGGCGATGACGCGCTCACCGCGAGAGAGAACTCGGGCTGCAAGTGCGCGACCCAGTCCGCTGGAACAACCGGTGACGAGCCAGACGCGTGTGTTTGAAAGTGGATCGTTCATTTTACTCACTCATCATTTGCATCAGCGCCCCGCCACTGCGGCAGAGTCGGGATCAGGCAGTCTTCTCCGCGTAACGATCAAAGCGGTTCGAGAGGATGAAGAAGGTCGGTGCCCACAATCCGACGAAGATGCCGAATCTCTCGGCATGAGCCTGGGTTTCGGCAGTCGTTCCGCCAGTCATGAACCAGATGGCGATGGAGCCGATGATAGAGGCAAAGCCAAGAAAAAAGCAAAAACTGCTGATCCGTTTGAGTTGGGTCGATTTCATGGAGTTGATTGCTGAGGGTGTGACCGGATGCTCACTGCCAATCCGGTGACCGAGCGTGTTCGTGAATGAGCGTTTGATTGCGGGCGCTGCTATTCGCCCACTGGGATGAGGCGGACGCTTCAAACGAGATTATTTATTGTGGATGACTCGCACCGCGCCCATGGTCGGCCCAAATGGACCCTGATCCCGAACAAAAACTCGAAACCGAGATCGCTCTCATGCGCCAGATTGCGCAGGGAGACCAGCGTGCTTTCCAGACGCTCTATGATCTCTTTTCGGGCATCTTATTCTCCACCGCTTATCGAGTGCTGAACAATCAAGAAGCAGCCGAGGATGTGATCCAGGACGCTTTCATCCAGATATGGGAGAAAGCACCGCAGTATGATCCGACCAGGGGCAAGCCGCTGACTTGGGCGGTCACGCTCACCCGCAACCGGTCCATCGACCGTCTGCGCTCCTTGCAAAGGCGCAGCCGGTTGCAGGACGATCTTCAACGCGAGTCGGAGACTTTCGAGCAGTTCGATGACCGGAGTTCACTCGATGCGGTCGCTTCCGCCGAGACGAGCAAACGGGTCCGGGATGCAGTGAAAAAACTCCCGCCTGACATGCGTGAGGCCATCGAACTCGCATTCTTCGGCTCGCTCAAGCAGTCGGAGATTGCCGAGCGCCTTGCACTACCGCTCGGAACCGTCAAGGCACGCATACGACGTGGCATGATGAAGCTGCAAGGCATGCTCGACGCGGACGTGTGACGTATCCATCTGCCTACGCCACAGCCGGGTCAGCCAGCTCACGCTCGCGTGCGACGAGCCAGAGCGGCTGGCCTTCGTCGTCAAGGATCGGAGTGATGGCGATATCGACCCAGTAAGGCGTGCCGTTTTTGTGGTAGTTGAGGATCGTCTCGCGACACGGGCGGCACTGACGCACTTCGTGGCCCATTCGCTCCGCGGTCGCACGGTCAGTTTTCTCGCCCTGCAAAATCGGGCCGAGCTTTTTGCCGCGCAGTTCATCGAGCGAGTATCCGCACATGGCGCTGAAGGCAGGATTGATCCATTGCACTAGTCCGTCCGGACCGGACATCACCATGCCATCCGGTGTGTGTTGCTGAGCGCGGCTCGTGGCCAGGGTGACGATGCGATCTCTCAGGCTTGGCGAGGGTGAGACACCGTCCGGGCTCTGCGTGGCCAGCGTGACGGCCACGCCGACATTCGACAGGCTGCGCAAGCACTCGCGCACTTCGTCATGGAACTCGAGCACGAGTTCAAACTCATCACGCTCTTGCTCCGTCATGGCACCGGAGACGTAGAGGGCGGCTTGGTTTTGCAAGAAGTCAGAGAGCATGTTGATATGGGTTTTTATGAAGAGGCGGAGTTCGTCCAGACGCTATACGGCGGGTTTCAGTGACCGGATGCTTGCAGGGGCTTTCTCCTGCTCGCCCGGCGGCCGACCCTCCAGATGGCCCGCACAGCCGCCGAGTCCGAGGAAGCAGCCATCCATCCCGCGCCTCTGGCCAATCGTACGACAGATTCAGCGTCGCGGCTTCGAATGATTGCCTGGCACGAGTTGGTAAATGCGGGCGGGGGCATCGTGTTGCTGTATGACTCAGCTTCGGGGGAACCAGGGCACGAAGGCGCTCGTCGTGCGCTGGTACTCGCGGTAGGCATCGCCTTTGCTCTTCACCGCGCATTCCTCGGTGAGCGGGATGCCGGTGACGCGGAGCAGGAAATACAGAATCAAAAGCGGCGCGTAAAGGGTGACCCATCCCCAGGGCGAGCCGCAGGCGAAGAGCCAGAAGCCCCACCACACGACGGACTCGAAGAAGTAATTCGGATGACGCGAAAAACGCCACAAACCGCTCTGGCAGACCTTCCCTTTGCTGGCCGGGTCGGCTTTGAAGCGCTGCATCTGCACATCGCTCAGCGCCTCGCCGCTGATGCCGATGAACCACACGGCGATGCCGATGCACTCGATGACGGAGAGCGCTGGCGATGGATTCACGCAGGCGAGGGCGATCGGCGCGGAGAGGAGAAGAATGAGCAGCGCCTGCGCTTGGAAGAACCAGAAAAAATTCCGTGCGAGAGCAGCCTTCCATTTTTCCCGCAGCACGGTGTAGCGCGCATCCTCGTGAGGGTGGTGCTTTTTGATTCGCACGAGCAGGTAGCTGCCCAGACGGAGGCTCCAGACGAGGGCTATGATGGCTGCGATCATCTTGCGCCCACACCACCCGTCACCGGCCCATGCATAGATCGGCGCGATGAAAGCGAGGCTGTAGGACCAGGTGATGTCCACAAAGCTGAAGTTGTTCAGCTTCAAACTCAGCCACCAGGTGAGAGTGAAAAGAATCAGGACGGTGAGCGCCGCTTCGAGGAAGAGAAAGGGGAGTGTGGCTGGCATCGGTGCGCGTAACGAGCTAGATGAATGCGAGTGCGACGGCTGTGTGGATTCATGAGGTTTCGCCTGCTCAAGAAAATCCCGCAGCGCGACTCACCGTGAAACCCTGCGTGACAGCCGCGCCACCAACGGCAGCGCGCCGAAGTAGATGGCGGCGACCAGCACCGGGGCGATGAGCGCCCACACGCTGACGGCATAGACTCCCAACATGCCGAAGTCAGCCATGAACTGCGAGGGGCTTGCCTGAAAACGCTCCAGCATGGCCATGATGGAGAGCGAGGTGTGCGGGGCGCCGAAGAGCCATTCACCTGCGTGAATGAAGAGCAGAATCGTGGCGAGATGCAGGGGATACGTCAGCTCGCGAAAAATCTGGAGCACCGGCTGGTTGAGTTTCATGGGAACGCCGACAGCCAGCGAAACAAGCGTGGGCATGCCGAGGAGCGGAAACAATCCAAGCGTGACACCAAAGGCCATCGCGAGCGAGATTCTCTCCGGGGACGTGCCTTGCGTGAGCTGGTTGATCACCGGCTTCACGATCCAGCGCCGCCAGAGTGATTCGTGCTGGATGGTCTCGGTCACGTTTTGCGCAGAAGAATGTCCTCAACGCTCGCCGTCGCCGGCACGCGGAAGAGCTGGATGAGCATGTAGATCGCCATGGTGATGTTGCCGAGAAGCAGAATGCCGAGGAGCCAGTTGATGCGGGCTAGCCACGAGCGCTCTTTATATGCGACCCAGCAATAAAAGGTGAGGAACGCCCAGTAGGTGTCGAACAGCGTGGCGATGAACCACGGATGCGTGGCCACGGCGCGCGGTGTATCCCACAGCGCGCATTGCAGCGAAGCCCAGCTCGTGACGCCGAGCATGGAGACGAGGACAACGAAAAAGAAGATGCGGAGGAACCAGATCATGACGTTTAGAAACCGCGGTGGAGCGTGGCGTTGTTCGGTCGCGTATAGACGACTTGCACGACGCTGATGTTCCGCGTGGCAAAGGCGGCCTCGCAGTATTGCAGGTAGTAGTTCCATTTTCGCGCAAAGCGGTCGTCAAACCCGAGCGCCTTCACCTTGGACAGGCGCGCGTTGAATTGATCGAACCACACCCGCAACGTGCGCGCATAGGACGCGCCGAGGTCTTCGAGGCCGTGCATGAAGAGGTCGCTTGTGCGGTTGATGGCCTCGTTGACACGGCCGACGCTGAGCAGCAGGGAGCCGGGAAAGATGTGCTTTTGAATCCAGTCCACGCCTTTGCTCAGATCGAGATGCTGGCAGTCGGCGACGGTTATCATCTGGAATGCGAGAAGGCCATCGGGCTTCAGTACCTCGGCGCACTTTGCAAAGTAGGTCTCGAGAAACTTGTCGCCGACGGCTTCGAGCATCTCGATTGACGCGATCTTGTCGAACTGGCCCGTGATGTGCCGGTAGTCTTGCAGCCGAATCTCGACGAGATGCGACAAGCCCTCGCGCGCGATGCGCTCAGTGGCGAACTTGTGCTGCTCCTGCGAGATGGTGACGGCGGTGACGCGGCAGCCGTGCTCGCGCGCGGCATGCGATGAAAAGCCGCCCCAGCCGCAGCCGATCTCGAGCACATGATCGCCGGGTTTGAGCTGGAGCTTCTGGCAGAGCGCGTCGTATTTCGAGCGCTGCGCACCGGCGAGTGATTGGCCGGCGTGCTCGAAGCGCGCGGCGGAGTAGGTCATCGTCTCGTCGAGCCAGAGGGCGTAGAATTCGTTCCCCAGGTCGTAGTGCTCGGCGATGTTCCTGCGGCTGGTGGCCACGCTGTTGGGCCGCAGCAGGTGATGCGCGCGGTTCACGAGGTTGAGCAGATTCACAAAGGCGACCTTGCCCGAAGAGGTGCGCGGACCTTGCGTCTTCGAGAGATTCATGATGAACCACGAGATCACCGCCGCGACGTCGTCCGTCTCCCAGTCGCCATCGACGTACGCCTCGCCAAAACCGACGTTTCCAAAGAGCGCGCAACGTTTGAAGAACCCGGTGTGGCGGATGCGCATCTCCGCGGTGATCCCGGCGCCGGGTGCTCCGAGAACGTGCGAACTTCCATCGGGATGAATCATTCTCATGCCGCCGTGAACGAAGGGCTTCATCGAGAGCATGAAAAGCCGCTCGTAAAAGCCGCGCGGCGCGGCGGCAACGCGAGAGTGGGAGACGGGAGTGTCGCAGGTGAGGGATGTGTTCATGGTTTTTCAGGTGCGATGGATTTGTGAGGCCGGAAGACGCCGCGCTGCAGATCAGCGCGGTCGGATTTGCGGTGCCACGGGATGCGCTTGAGCCAGAGCCGAAAGGCGTGCCAGTGGATGAGAAAAATGACGCGCAGCGTGAGCAGCGGATACTTCACGGCGCAGAGCAGCAGGGCGGCGTCGGTGAGCGGTCGTTGCCTGCCCGTCAGCGCGGTGAGCAGCACGCGCTCGCCGGCGTCGCGGTCGTCGATGTGGATCTCCACCGTCTCGCCGGGCACCTGGAGCTTGAAATCAAAACTGATGTCAGGCGCGAAAAAGGGCGACACATAAAAATGCTTGGGCGTGAGAAGCCGGAAGCGTTCACCGCCCTCGCACTCGGTCAAAACATACGGCTTTTGTTCGCGAAAGGTGTTAGTCACCTCGGCGACGGCGCAGATGGGGAGGCCTGCGGAGTCGAATGCGTAGTAGAAGCAGACGGGATTGAAGATGTGCCCCAGCACACGCGGGAAAGTGAGCAGCCGGATGGTGGCGATGCGCGAGGTGTCCACGCCGTGCGCTTCAAGATGGCGTATGATGCCGGCCTTCACGCCCCCGGCGCCGAGGTCGAGGTGATCACGATCGTGGAAGGAGAAGAGATTGAAGCGGTTGCGACTGAAGAAACGCAGCCGCGATGCCAGGCCGTCGATTGCATCGAGATCGAGCCAGAGATAAAAGACATCGTAGCTGAAGCGATGCGTCCTCGGCTGGAGCCGGTGATGCATCACGGTGCATTCGTAGATGGCGGATGTGTCTGTCATCACCACGGCTCCTTTCCGAGAAGGTCGCGGCAAAGCGCGACCGCGGAGCCGAAGGCATCCTCGTGGAAGCCGTGGCGGAAGTAGCTGCCGCAGAAGTAGCTGGCCTGATCGCGGCTGATGCGATTCAGCTCGGGCAGCCTCTTCTGCGCGTCGATGGCGGCCATGTCGAAGAGCGGATGTTCGTAGTTGATGCGCCGCAGCACCTTGTCGGGCGCGATCTCTTCCGCCGCATTGATGGAGACGAAGTAGTTCGTGGTGTCCGACACGCCTTGCAGGCTGTTCATCCAGTAGTGCGTGCTCGGCTCGATGCCGCCGCCCTTCGCGGGCTTGATGCGGTAGTTCCACGATGCCCAGCACTTCTTGGTGCGCGGCATGAACCGCTCGTCGGTGTGCAGCGTGGCGATGTTTGGCTGGTACTTGAAGCAACCAAGCAAATCGCTCTCCGAGCGGGTCGGGTCAGCGATCATGCTTAGCGATTGGTCCGCGTGACTGGCGAAGATCACTTTGTCGAAAACCTCCGCCGCGCTGTCACGGGGAAAGATTTTCACTTGATCCACGCCACGTTCGACGCGCACAACAGGAGCGCCGAGCCGGATGCGGTCCGCGAACGGCGCGGTGAGTTTTTTCACATACGAGCGCGCGCCGTTCGTCACCGTCCACCATGGATGCTGCGTGTGAAGGCCGAGAAAGCCGTGGTTGTGCCAGAAGTGAATGAGCGTGAGCGCGGGAAACTCCAGCATCAGCTCCGGTGGCGTGGACCACACGGCGGATCCCATCGGGATGATGTAGAGATTCAGGAAGTCATCGCCGTAGCCGCGCGCGGCGGCGTACTCGCGCAGCGTCATGCGCGCAAAGCCCGGATCATCGAGCGCGGCCACGGCCTCCGCGTTGAAGCGATTGATCTTGAGCAGAAACTTCCAGAAGCGCGGGCGCAGCAGGTTCCGCCGCTGGCCGAAGAGAAGATTCAGCGAGGTGCCGTTGTACTCGATGCCGCTGCCGAGGTGCGACACGCTGAAGGACATCGAGGCGCGCTTCGTGTCCACGCTCAGCTCGCGGAAGAGCCGCGTGAGCAGCGGATAGGTCACATGATTGAAAACCATGAAGCCGGTATCGACCGGCAGCTCGCGGCCCGCCTCATTCACCGTGACCGTGTTGGTGTGGCCGCCAGCGTAATCGTTCTGCTCGAAAACCGTGAGATCGAAGTGCTTGTGCAGAAAATGCGCGCAACCGAGACCAGCCACTCCGGTGCCGATGATCGCGAGGCTTTGCCTGCTCATGCGCTAGGAGGCCGCGAGGCCTGCTTGAGATGGTGCGCCTCCTCGTACACGCTCGCGGGCACAGCACGCAGATCCCAGATGAGGCCAGTCCAGGAGAGCATTTTCAAAAGATAATACGACACATCGATCTCCCACCAGAAGAAGCCCTGCCGCGCGGCGGAGGCGTAGCGGTGATGATTGTTGTGCCAGCCCTCACCCAGCGTCAGCAAGGCCAGCGGCAGACTGTTCCGGCTGTCGTCATCTGTCTTGAAGCGCTTGGATCCAAAGACGTGAGCGAGCGAGTTGATGCAAAAGGTGGCGTGCAGCAGCACCACGGTGCTGATGAAGAATCCCCAGACGAACATCTGCGCGCCGTTGGTGCCGAGGCCCGGCGCATGACGCTCCAACAGCCAGCCCGCGAGCCAGAGCAGCGCGCCGTAAAGAACGGGCACGAGCTGGTCGCAGCGGTTGAGAAAAACCAGCTCGGGGAATTTTTGCAGGTCGCGCACGCGACTGTAATCGGTGGGAAAATTCTTCGCGCTCGTGATCCAGCCAATGTGCGACCAAAGGAAGCCGTGCCTGCGCGGCGAGTGAACGTCAGGCTCTTCATCCGAATGGAGATGATGATGACGATGCACCGAGGCCCACCAGAGAGGCCCGCGCTGGCAGGAAGAATTTCCCAAAACGGCAAAGAGGAACTGCACCACGCGCGAGGTGCGGTAGCTGCGGTGCGACAGATAGCGATGGTAGAAAGCCGTGATGGCAAACATGCGGACCAAATAGAGCGCAACGGCCGCGACAAACGCAGCCCAGCTAAACCCGACCCAGATCACCGCGAGACAGCCGAGATGAAGCACAATGAAAGGCACGCACCGCTTGAAGTCCACGCTGTCTTCCTGCGAGCGCACGACTTCCACGCCCTGCGGATGATAGTCAGAGTCCAGCCACTGGCGCACCATCAGCAATGCCTGCCGTGCGAATCCTGAGTTGCGTGGTTGCGCCTGGTTTGCTTCGTTTTTCACGGTGGTCATTGCGTTTGACGGGGCATTATGGATTCAAGTATTTGATGCCACGCTGTGGTGGCGCGACGAGCAGCTTTGCGCATGTCCGCAGCTCATGCCCCCGCCTTCACTCCGAGCGCGCGTCCGATCCTCACGACAGCGCGATGCGCCATGCCGTAGGCGCGCGCGAGGGGCGGGGAGTAGTTCTTGCGCGAGGTGATGAGGAGGGCCTGGCAGCCGCCTTGCGAGATCATTTCGTGATGATGCGTGCCAGGCTCCGAGTGCATGAAGTCCCCGGCGCGCAGATGGCGGCCATCGACACTCGCATCGCCTGAGAGAATGTAGAAGTCCTCCGCGCCAGCGTGAGCATGCTGCGGGAAGGAGGTGCCGGGATCGACTGAGACCATCAGGATGGTGTAATCCGGCAGCGATGAAAGCTCGCGGATGCGCACGCCACGATAGGGCGTGGGCATCCAGGGCAAATCGAGGCTGCCGATGAAAGTGGAGACATGCTGCATCATGGGCGCAGCAGCCACGGGGGGCCTGTCGCCAAGGTGGATGGCATCGAGGATGCGGGCCTTCACATCGGGGGATGGCGGCGGGCATGACGACAGCGTGGCGGCTGTCATGGTGGCGACGACGTCGCGATACTCAGCGGCGAGTGTGGCGGCGCGGCTGACCGGGCAGCACATGCAAGTCTCGAACTGGACGCGCTCTGCATCGCTCAGCGTTCCGAGCGCGTGACGCATGGCAAGATCGTCGAGGAGATCGTCGGGAGCGGATGATGTGTCGTCGTTCATGGCTGGGAGGGATCGCGGGCTGTGAGGAATGATTTCATGCGCGCCATGCCGCGGCGGAGGCGGCTTTTGACGGAGCCGAGGGGGTGGCCGAGGCGCAGGGCCACCTCCTCGTAAGTGAGGCCGTGCATGTAGGCGAGCTCAAGCGGGACGCGCTGCTCCTCGGGCAGGCTGGCGAGCGCATCGCGCACGAGGAGGGCAGTCTCGGCGGACACAACGCGCTCGAAGGCGCTGCCGCAGTCAGGCGATTCATGCGGAGGCTCGGCGGCGGCGCGCTCCATAGCGGCGAGATTGCGGTTCCGCGAGCGCAGGCGGTTGAGCGCGGCATTGCGGGTGATGGTGATGAGCCATGTGGCCGCAGTGCCCTGTGTATTTGAATATTGCGGCGCGTGCTCCCACACTTTGATGAAGACCTCCTGGAGAATGTCATCGGCCTCCCCTGCGTCTGTGAGGACGCGGAAGGCGATGGCGCGGAGGGCATGGCTGAAAAGGTCATAGAGCTGTGAAAAGGCTGACGCGTCCCGGCTGGCTATGAGAGCCAGGAGGTGCGCTGCGTGTGCTTGATGTTCATTGGGCGACGAGGCCCCGAGTTCTGCGGACATGCTTGGTAGGATGAGGCAGACTTGTGCATCGGATTACACCGCAGCGCCAGAAGCGGATGCGTTTCGAGCAGCGAATATTTTTTTGAGGACGAAAAAACTTTTTTAATCGCGCTGAATCCGGGCGCGCGCCGCCGGGGTAGATCGCATGTCACCGACGTGACGGCCTGCAGACTCATTACCGGGTTTGACCCCATGGCGAATAATTCGCCATCGTCACATAGACACAACCTGTCCCACAAAACCAAAACACAACAAACACACCAAAACCCAATGAAACCGAAAATAAACATCCTAGGTCCACGCGGCCTCTTCAAGGCCGTCTCAAGAGCGGCAAAAAAAACCACCGTCGCCGCGCTAGCGGTGCTCATGTCCCTCGGGGGCGCAAGTCTCTCGCAGGCATCCAGCCACAGCGACGCGCCGCTCATCAAACTCGATCCGCAGGCGAACCTGACGGACGTTTACGCCTTTGTCCGCCAGCGTCCCTCGGGAGAGAGAGTGCTCGTCGTTTGCGTGAACGTGCGGCCTTTCTCCGAGCCGGGAGATGGCGCGATGTACGAGGCGTTTTCATCGGATGTGCTCTACAGCATCCATATCACGAATCCGAACACGGGCTTCGATATGCAACGCTTTGATTTCGAGTTCTCCACGCCATCCGTTGTCGGCGGGAACTACAAGAACACGAACACCATCCTACGCTACGGCCGCGGCACGGAAATCGGGCCGATTCAAACTGTGGGCGATGCGCGGCAGAACTTCTCCCAGACGTATCGGGTGTCCCGCTTCGCCTCGCAAAGCCGCTTCTATCTCGGCGGCGGCGCGGATACGCTCTATGTCGCACCTCCGAATGTGGGTCTGAGAACGACGCCCGCTTATAATGACGCGAACGGTCGCGCCATCTCCGGCGCCACTACCACGGCGGGTCTTGACAATTACACCCGCACGACGCTCTACACGCTCACCGAGACGCAGGTGCCCACGGGTTACACCACATTCTGCGGCCCGCGTGAAGACGGGTTTTTCGCTGACACTCCCGGCATCTTTGATTTGCTGGATTCCCGGATCCTCGACAACAACGGCACGATGGCAGACGGACTCGGCCAGGACGGCGGCGGTCATGATGGATTCAAAGGTTTCAACGTGCTGCAGTTCAGCATCGTGATTCCGCTGAGCTCGTTGCCCAGCGTCGCTTACACAGGTGCTTTCCAGCCCTTGGGCAGTGGTGTGGGCGTTTATGCATCCACCAGCCGTCAAAGCGTTACTTATCGCGCCTCGCGCGGTGCTGACATCAGCCAGGGAGACTATGTCCAGGTGAGCCGCCTTGGAAATCCGCTCTTTAACGAAGTGCTCGTCGCCCTCGCCGGAAAGGATGCCTACAATCGCAGCCATCCTTCTGTCGATGCCTCGACCTTCGCCACCTACGCGCAGAATCCTGAGATCGCCGTGCTCATCAACGCGGTCTTCGGCACGAATTTCCAAACCACGGGCCGCTCGGATTTGCAGGCAGTCTTCATCCCCGATGTGCTCCGTGTGAACACCAACACGCAGGCCACGAAGGTGTCTGGTGATCCTGGTTTCAACCGTCTTAGCTTCATCGGCGGAGACACCATCGACAATGGAGCGGGCACCCAGATCCCCGCCGGATGGCCGAACGGCCGGCGCTTCGGTGATGACGTGGTCGATATCGCGCTCACCGCTGTAGCCAGTGGTCCGAGCTACTCGCCGATCACAGTCGTCGGCGATAACGTTGCGGCCAACGATGCCGTGTATCATCGCGTCTTCCCTTACGGCGCCACACCACACGCAGGTCCACGTCACAGCAAGGACTCCGGACCTAACGTTCAAATCGCCCCCTGATCGGAGATAACTAAACCCCGCGCGAGTGCCGGCGCATCAAAACCACGCGCTGGCACTCGCGCACCACTCACTCCCCGAACCGTGAATGCGATTACTCAAGACAATTTCCCGAAGCGCACTGTGAGTCCAAAATGGATCGTCGCGATGTTGCTCGTTCCCTTTGCAGCCGTCATGCTGATGGCGCTGAAGTCCAGCAAGACTCCGGTTTCATCGCCGGAACCAACCGCGCAACAAATCATATCCGCACTGCCTTCTTTGCGCGCGGACAGCGAGACGGGCAAGGCGATGGCCATCGTGCTGAAAAAACTTCATGCCGATCCTGACAGCGTCAATGCATGGATCACGCTCGGAGACATCCTCGCGCAAGAGCAGCGCGGCTCTGGCAGCACCGTATTCTACACTCACGCCGAGGCCGCGTATCGCCGCGCGCTGAAGCTGGCTCCGCGCAAGGCTGATGCCATGACCGGCCTGGCGTGGGTGTACGGCGGACGGCATCAATTTCTCGAAAGCATCGAGTGGGCGCAGCGTGCGCTCGAAGTGGATCCGAACAGCGTCGCAGCCCACGGCATCATGAGTGACGCGGCGCTTGAGCAAGGCGACTACGATCTCGCGTTCGACCACTGCCAGAAAATGACCAATTTGCGTCCCGACCTGTCGTCATGGAGCCGAGGCTCCCACTTGTTGTGGATGACCGGCAGCGGAAGCAGGGCCACGGCACTAATGCACATGGCCATCAGGGCCGGGGCACCCTTCGCCGAAAACACCGCCTGGTGCCGTGCGCGGCTAGCGATGATGTATCTGCATGACGGCGCGCTGCTTCCTGCCGCGCAGGCGCTCGAGCCGGCGCTGAAGTCCGCGCCAGACAACACGCATGTGCTGCTGGCCGCAGCCCTCATCGCATCCGCTGAGGGCGATCTCGACGGCGCGGCGGCGCAGTTCAATAAAGTGCTGGAGCACGGCGCGAACCACGACGCGCTCGTGGCGCTGGGCGATCTATGCGCCGCGAAGGGAGACAAGGCCGCGGCCGAGGAGTACTACGCGCGGGTCGAGGCGCTCCATGTCGCGAACACCGCCGCTGGCGCGCATGATCACACCAGCATGGCCAAATTTTACGCCGACCATGATCGAAAGCTCGACCAAGCGCAAAAACTCGCGGACCAGCACAAAGGCACAC
The DNA here is from genome assembly GCA_031425215.1 of Verrucomicrobiaceae bacterium. Lineage (GTDB taxonomy): Bacteria > Verrucomicrobiota > Verrucomicrobiia > Verrucomicrobiales > Verrucomicrobiaceae > JANPIW01. Next base: position 15,792 of record JANPIW010000769.1, on the reverse strand, counting down.
GCAATGTGACGGAAGCCGACGTGCTCGCCTGGGTCTGCTATAAGAACGGCGACCTGCGCCGCGCGGTGGAGTCGATTAACAAAGCGATGAGCCTTGGGACGCCCGACCCGGAGATCTATTTTCATGCGGGCATGATCGCCATGGATGTCGGTGACCGCGTCGCAGCGCATAAGCATCTGCAGAGAGCACTCTCGATGAATCCGCGCTTTCACCCGCTCCATGCGGAAGTGGCGCGCGCGACAATCGACAAAATCTCCACGCGCGAGTCCGCGGTCACATCGAGCGCGAGCGCCCGGTCCAAGTAATCACATTTTTCTTGTCGGCCAGATGCCGGCCATGATACAAGCAGTGTCATGCACGACTCCATCGCACCCGGCGCGCGTGAGTTTCACACCACACGATGGAGCATCGTGCTCGCGGCGCAGCGCGGCGCGGCGCAGGCACCACGCATTCGCGCGACGCGCTTGCCGTGCTGTGCCGCGACTACTGGTATCCGCTCTACGCCTTCGTGCGCCGTCGCGGATACTCGGCGCACGACGCGCAGGATCTGACGCAGGCGTTCTTTGCCGACCTGCTGAAGCGGAATCCCACCGTCGCCGGATCCGTCGAAAGGAAAATTCCGCTCCTACCTGCTCGGCGCGCTGAAGCACTTCCTCGCCAACGACTGGAATCGCAACCAGGCGCAAAAGCGCGGCGGCGGGCAGCGGGTCGTCGAATGGGACGCGCTCGATCCCGAGGCGCGCTAGGCCTTGGAGCCTGCGGATCAAACCGACGCCGACGCGCTCTTCGACAAACGCTGGGCCATGGAATTGCTGGCGCGAGCGATGGAAAAACTGCGCGCCGAGTTCGCCGCGAAGGATGACGCGGGCACATTCGATGCGCTCAAAGGCACGCTCACAGGCACGGAAGTTCCACGCGAGGAGCTGGCGAAGAAAACTCGCCATGTCCGAGGGCGCACTCAAGGTCGCGGGGCATCGCCTGCGGCAGCGCTACCGCGAAGTACTTCGCGCCGAAATCGCGGAGACAGTCGATGCGCCTGCCGATGTCGCGGATGAGATGCGGCATCTGATGGCCGTGCTTAGGGCCGCATGAAGTTTTCCACCCTGTTTGCCACGATCATCATGAACAAATTCTGGGCAGCTCTCCACGGTGCGGTTTGGTGCGTGCTGTTTTCGTTTCCGAGCGCCGTGCTGCTGGTGTCGGTCTGGCGGTTTCCCATTCCGTTTGGAGGGTATCGCAGCGGTTTGGCATATGCGGGTGACGCGCTTTACGCGGTGAAATTTTACGGTATCATCGGCGGCTCCGTGCTGCTCGCTGTGCAGGGTGCCTAATGCGGCGCCGCTCTTCCGCCCGATGCTCCCGAGGGCCTCTGCCCGGCGTGCTTGATGAGCGGCGTCTTCGACACGGATGCCACGGTGAAAGTTTCGCCGTCGCAGCAGCCATCTCCATCACATCCGGCTTCAACACCTTCGCCGCAGGCGCTTGCGCCTTTGTTCCCGAATCTCCAAATCATCGAGCTGCTCGGCCGCGGCGGCGTGGGCGCGATTTACAAGGCTCGGCAGAAAAACCTGAACCGTATCGTCGCGCTGAAAATTCTTCCGACGGAGTCTGGTGGCGATCCGCATTTCGAATGCGCGGTGTTTTATTTGCTCCAGGAGAATGCCTTGCTCCAAGCCCGGCAGCTCAATCCGAAGCTCGAACGCGTGCCGGGAGAGCTGACGCGCTCATCAAGCACGCACGCCGCACAACGCTGCGCGGCGTGTTCGACCAAACAAAATTCAGGCCGACCTTTCCCGTGCCATGGCATGTGCGTGTGATCCAATCGCTGACGGGCCTGTGCTGTGTCGGCTACGGCCTGCTGCTGATTGCCAAACTCATCAAGGCCTTCGTCTGGGAAGGCGGCGACACGCTGCCCAATCATCCCCCCGCCGTGCCTTCGGGTTAAATGTTCATCGCGTTCGTCATCATCTGGATCGGCTTCTGGATGATGTTCACCGCCTGGCGCGATCATACGCGCAGCATGCACGGCGCTCCAGTGCGCAAGCTTGACGATGCCACCCGCGCGGCCATCCGCAGCGCGGTGGAGCAGGGCGATGTCGTTGCGGCGATCAAACTCTACCGTCGAGCCGTGCCGGAGGCCGCACTGCTGGAGGCGCGTGAACATGCCGCCATTTACTTCAAGGAACTCCGCGCCAAAAATCCGGCGAGCTTTGCGGAAGCCTATGCCAATCCGTGGCGGGCATTGCGAGTGCGGCCCTCGGTGCTCGCCGCGACTGACGCCATATTCACCGCGCTCGTGCTGCTGCAAAAGCCTGCCGAGGCGGCGCAGGTCGTATGGTATTTTCTCGGCGGTGTTCTCTATGGCATCGTCGCGATGGTCAGCCCGCATCTGCGTGGAGTCCTGGTGAAGGTGCTCATGCTTGCTGGCTGCGCCATCGCCGTCTTCACCGGCGGAAATATACTCTTTGAGAAGCAACTGCCAGGACACATCTGGCTGCTGCTTGCAGGACTCGTGACGTCCCTTGTCGTCCTGAACGCAGGTCGCCAGCGAAAGAAGGCATGATCACTCGCGACGCTTATCTTGCCCGAGACAGCCGGGTTGCAAAGCGCCGTCACTTCTGGTTTGATGGGCACATGAAAAACACTGTTGTCGCCTTCGCACTCGCCCTCACCTTTGTCTGCTGCTGCGCGCCCGCGTCGGGGATGAGCAAGAAGCCGGCCTTCACCATCACGGTCCACGGACAGGCGGCGGTGGAGGATAATCCGCGCATGATCTTCCCTGAGACCATTGAGGGACAGCAGGTGGTTTTCAAACTCATCCCGGACATCAGCCAGCATAACATCGCGGCCATCCACACGTTTCCCGCGCAAGATGGAAACGGGAACGGTCTGGCCATGAAGCTCGATATGCGCGGCACGAACACGCTGGAGTCCGCGACGCGCACTCGTCCAGGCGAGCTGCTGCTGGCGAAGGTGAATGGCAAGACAGTGGACTATGTGACGATGGACCGGCCAGTGACGGACGGCATCTTCACCATCTGGAGCGGCGTGTCGGACGAGGTGGTCGCGGAGCTGGCAAAGAAATACCCGCGCATCGGCCAGGCCCGCTCCGCAGCCCGGGGCATCGACATGCTGCCTTCGACGAAGAAGGAGAAACGCGACGCGAACGCGCGCGCGAAGGAAGAGGATAAGATGAAAGCCAAGACAGACGCTGCCACCGCGCGTGGTGAAGTGCCGGGGGAGAAAAAGAAGAAGGGCGGATTCCTCGGCATTTTCGGCAAACGCAAACCGAAGGACGATGCGGGCATCGAGGAACCGGTGCCGCAGGGCGCGGCCACGACGCAGATTCCGCTGGAGGGCGGCGGCACGCCGGCGCCTCTGCCGCCAGGACCGGAGCCTGCGCTGCCGCTGCGCGTGAACGAACCGCTGCCTCAGAGGTGAGGGCTGCGAACATTGAACATCGAACGACCAACATCGAACATCGAAGTCTCAATGCCGCGTGCTGCTTATTGCATTCTTAGCTGTGCCCTCCGCCCTTTGCTCTTTGCCCTGGCCCTGCTCTGCGCGCAGCCACTCCCCGCACAAATCAAGCGCATGGAGCTGGCGCTGCCGACGGACAACACGGCCCTGCTGACCGGGAAGCCGGAGGATTTTTATATGTTCATCGACCGCTCATGGGAGGGGCAGCGCTTCGAGGTCTGGGAGGGCGGCCAGTTTGGTTTTGTGCGTGATCCGAAGCGTCTGCAGTCCGGTCAGATTCTTTTCTCGCGCTTTCATGAGGGCCTCGACATCCGGCCCGCGCATCGCGATGCAAACGATGAGCCGCTTGATGAGGTGCGCTCCATCTCAGCAGGCGAGGTGGTACATTGCGCTATGGAGCCGGGGCGCAGCAATTACGGACGCTACATCGTCGTGCGGCATGACTGGGGCTACGGCCCGTTTTTCTCACTCTACGCCCATCTGCGCGAGGTGAAGGTGGCTGTGGGCGCGCAGGTGCCGCGCGGCGGAGTGCTGGGCATCCTCGGCTACAGCGGCAGCGGTCTCGACAGGCGGCGCGCGCATGTGCATGTGGAGCTGAATATGTTCTTCTCCTCGCGCTTCCAGACCTGGCACGATGCGAACCACAAGACGCCGAACCACAACGGACTCTACAACGGCCTGAACCTCATCGGCCTCGACCTCTCCGGTCTCTATCTCGCGCAGCAGAAAAACCCGGCCATCAGCGCGGCGCAGTTTGTCACGCAGGCCGAGCCTTTCTACCGCGTGGCCGTGCCGGGCGCGGCGGACATGGAGATCGTGCGCACCTATCCCTGGCTCTGCGCCGTGCCGCTGCCGGATGCGAGGCCGCCTTCATGGGAGATCACCTTCAGCTCATGGGGCCTGCCGCTCACGGTGAAACCCGGCGCGCAACGCGTGGCGGAGCCGGTGGTCGTCTGGGCCAAGGAAACCGACGCGCCGTACTATTATCCAACCCGCGGTTGTGTGACCGGCACGAATGGCAAAGCGCTGCTGACAGCCGAGGGGATGGGATTTGTGAAGCTGGTGAGCGGAGCTTTTTGAGGGGGGCGGCTGACGAGTCCTCCAGAAAATCCGAGCATGTCCGCCGAGCATTCCTTTTGATTCGTACGGCGATGCCCGTCTCGGAGAGTCATGCGACTTCAAGGCTGCCACGGTGCTGGCTCGGTGTGGGCGGCGGGGGCGTCGAGGCGGATGAGGAAGGTGCCGCGGAAGGCTTCGAAAAGGGGCGCGTCGTTTTCGCTCTCGGGAGTGACGCCGGTTTCGCGGGTCCAGAAATCACCGGCGGTGGATTGCAGGAGGAAGTGGTTGTCGTAGCCGCTGGTGCCGGGCGTGGTGTCGCCGAGCCAGACGCGGATGCGGTCGGCAGTTGTTGAAGTGGAGCCTGCGGTGAAGCCTGCGGCGGTGGTCATGCTGCGCTCAGTTGGAGTGAGCGCGAGCGGATAGCCGCTGCCGATGAGTTGTGTGCCGGTTTGCAGCGGCATGACGAAGGCGGTTTCGCGCACTTGTCCGACGACGGGGAGCGTGACGCCGCCCGCGCGGACGTGGATGAGGAGCGCCTCGGACGGTGTGATGACGCGCGCGCCTGCGTCTGTGAGCGCGGCATCGCACACCCAGCGCGGCTGGCCGCTCGCAGCGTAGAGCCAGAGGACTTTGAACGCGCCGTTCTCGAAGGCCATGACGCGATCAGCGGTGGATTGCGAATTTGCGGAGGTGAAGAGCGAGGTGCCAAGGGTGCTGGCGATGGAGTTGTGCGGCCGGATGACGACGCGCGAGCCTGTTGGAACGGTGGCGCTGGTGGTGCTGCCTGCGGATTGAAGGGCGATGCTGCTGGTGGTGCTGGCGGCTTCGTTGATTTCAAAACGGTGGCCGGTGAGTGTGCCGCTGATGATCTCGGCGTAGTAGTCCGTGCCGCTGGTGAATTGCGCGGCGATGTTTGCCTCGCCAAAGCCGAGCGTGCTGCCGCTGACGGTGCTCACAAGGCCGGAGAAGATTTCATCGCGCAGCAGCGGCATGGAGAAGGTTTGCTGGCCTGCGGCGAATGCGAGCTGGCTCCATGCGTGGGTGGCTGTGGTGGCGCTGGCTTCGGGTGTGCCGTTGCCATCGGCGTCGAGCGTGACTTTGAGGCGGATGAACCCGGCGCTGGCGGTATCGATGCCGGCGTAGGTGACGGTGGCGGTGCCGTCGTTGTTCACGAGCGTGCTAGATTGCGGCGCGATGGTGGTCCAGATGATGGGGGCGATGAGACTGCTGGTCGTCTCAAGCGCGAAGCGGATGTCATGGCGGCCGCTGGCGGTGCGGGTGAGCACGGCGTCGATGCGGCCGGTGGTGGGGTTTGCGACGAGGCGGAATGGAGCGCGGGTGAGCAGGCCGCTGTCACCTTTCATGCCGGTGGCGTATTCGAGGAGGTTGTCGAAGGCGTCGCCATCGGGGTTGTCATTGGGGCCGCCGAGCTCGCTCATGGACTGCCAAGCGGCGAAGGTGGGGCAGTGGAGCGCATCGAGGCATTGGAGGAAATCGACCTCGGTGCTGCCTTCTGCGGTGAGCATCACGCAGGTGCAGGAGTAATCGCCGCCATCAGTGTCCCAGGTGGCGATGGCGCCGCCAGTGACGGACTGCATGACGAGGTAGTGGCCGGCGGGAAGGCTCGCGAAGGTGTAAGCGCCGTTTTCATCGGTGGTGGTGGTGGCGACGGGGGTGGACTCGTTTTCATCGAGGACGCCGTCGGCATCGAGGTCGGCGTAAAGGGAGATGGTGACGCCTGCGAGGGGCGGGTTGCTTTCAGCGGGGGAGCCAAGAGCGGGCAGGTCGTTGCGCACACTGCCACCGAGCGGCGCGGTGCCGGAGTAGAAGCCGAGGTCGATGGTGAGATTCGCCGAGGAGTCCACGAAATCATCCGTCGTGTTCATGTGGCCGGTCTCAAAGGTCGCGTTCACGGGCATGGAGCCGTAAGCGAGAGTGAATGGAGCGGTGGACACGCCTTGGGCCTGCACGTTGGCAGAGTTGAGCGCGTTGTGGTCGCCCGCAGGGCCGGAGGTGCTGCCGCTGTCATCTTTGGTGATGCTGGTCGCGGCATTGGGAGCTGGCACAAAGCTGAAGAGCGGCCCGCCGTCTTGGAACTGGGTGTTGGGCACATGAATGAAGTAGCTGCCGGATGTCGGTGTGAAGAGCAGGAACGCACCGTTGGCATCCGTGGTGGCGATGGACGTCGGCGCGGCGACGCTGACGTCGGCGCCTGCGGGGAAGAGACGCACCTGGACGTTGGCGCGCGGCTGGTCCACCCCGGCATCCCACTGGCCGTTGGCGTTCACATCGCGGAACACGAGGTTGCCCACCGCGAGCGCCTTGGGCTTGAAGCCGAAGTCGAGCGTGAGGTTCACATTCGCGTCCTCCGCGTTGTCGCTAATTTTGTCGAACCCGTCCTCAAGGTTCGTCGAGTTTGTGTCCGTGGGCTGTGCGCCAAGGCTGAAGGAATACGTCGCGGTGGCGATGCCGGTGGCAGACGGGTTGGGCTGCGCGATTCCGTCCTGATTCCACGCATCGTCCTTGCCGCCGGTGTTGATCTTCGGCGCGGTATAATGATCGAGCGGCGCGCCCGGTGCGAAAGCCGGCCCCGGCACACGCAACTTGTATTGACGGTTCGGCGCGACCCAGAGCAGGAAGCGTCCGGCATTGTCCGTCGTGGTGGTGGCAATGATATATTCCTGCGCGCCTTGCACCAGCACGGCCTCGACCGTGATGCCGTCCCAGCCCGCGTCGCTCGCTGGCTGGAATTTACCATCCGCGTTCACGTCATTGAAGACGAGATTGCCAAGGCCGAGGCGCGTGACGAATCCGAAGTCGATGGTGAGATCTATGTTCGCGTCATCAAAGTCATCGCTCGCGCCGAGGAAGCCGCTCTCCTGCGACGAAATCGGCGCAGTGCCCGTGGCGAGCGGGAAATCCGCGCTGCGGATGCCCGTGATCTCAGGAGTCTGGCTGTCGAGGCCGTCCTCGCCGGTGTTGTCGTCACCTGGATTCGGAGTAAATGGCGCGCCGCCTTGTGAGCCGATCATCGAGATCTTCTGATGGAGCGCGCCACCGACCGAGAAGTTCGAGGGCGGAATGAAGACGAAGTAGCTGCCGGGGTTCAAATTTTGGAAGCCGTATTTGCCTGCGGTGGACGCGCCAGTGTCAGTGACGACGGTGGCGATGGGCGTGCCGGTGAGCGGATCGGATGCGGAAGTGAAGAGCTGCACGATCACGCCGCCCGCGCCCTCGGTGGTCTGCGCGATGCCGTCGTTGTTCGCGTCGATGAAGACAAGGTTTCCGACTTTGAGCGACGGCGCGGCAGGCGCGGGCTTGAATCCGAAATCGACGGTGAGGTCGATGTTCGAATCGTTGGCGTTGTCCATCGTGTTGTAAGCGCCCAGCTCCGTGGTGCTGTCGAGCGGCTCGGTGCCAGCGGCGAGATTGACCGGGCCGGAGCTGATGCCGACTTGATCGGGCTGGCTCGCGTCGATGCCGTCTTCCTCGGCGTCGTCGTCGATGTGGCTGTCGCCCGGACCTGAGCCGGTGACGGAGATTTTTCCATACAGCGGGCCGGGGCCTTGCGTTCCGCCATTGATGCTGACGTTTTGTTTGAAATTGTCCGCCGCGATGTGGACGACGTAATTGCCGGGCTGCAATCCGGTGAAGAGATACTGGCCGCCGGCGGCTGTGTAAGCGTTGCCGAGATTCGAGCCTGGGATCGCCGCATCTTGCAGGATGACCCACACGCCATCGACGCCCTCGCCGCTGTCGTAGTGTCCGTTGTTGTTGTTGTCTTCAAAGACCACGTTGCCAATGCCGAGGCTCACCGGTGTGTCGCCACCAGTGAAACCAAAGTCGATGCTCAGATCGCCGTCAGCATCAGCGTCATTGTCCGTGGCGTGCGCAAAGCCTGACTCGCTGAAGATGTCGAGCGCCTCGGTGCCATGCGCGAGATGGAAGACAATGGAGTTCATGCCGGTGGTCACGCCATTCGCGGTATCCGTGCCGTCTTCGCCAAAGTCATCGTCGAGGCCGTTGTCGCTTCCAGTGCCGGGCAGTGACGTGCGGTTGATGAGCGAGCCGCCCGTCACAAACTCATGCGAGGGGATGTGAACGAAGTAATGACCCGCGCTGTGGGTGACGAGATTGTAGGTGCCGTCCTGCGCAGTCACGTCCTCGTCGATCGGCGCGTCAGTGGCCGGATTCATGCCGAGCGCGAAGAGCTTCACGCTCACGCCCGTGATGCCCACGTCCGTGTTGTTGCTGAATTTGCCGTCGCCGTTGAGATCTTTGAACACGAGATTGCCAACCGTGAGCGGCTTGGTCGCCACGCCGAAGTCGATGGTGAGGTCCGAGTCATTGTCCTCCGCGTCATCTGCATCCGCGAGGAAGCCCGTCTCACCACTCTGTTCCGTCGGCTCCTCGTCGGGAGTGAGCGTGAAGACCGAGGAATAGATTCCATTCACCGCCGGATCGTACCCATCCACGCCATCCTCGCCCGCGTCGTCATCGCCGCCGATCACAATGCCTGGAGACGACTGCTTGTTCGCGAGCGTACCGCTGGCCTGGAACTCTTCCGGCGCGATACGGAGATAGTAGGAGCCGGGCGCGACGCAGAAGCTGTAGATGCCGCCGCCCGATGTCTGCGTGATGGCCACAGGCGTGGAGAACGAAGTGCTGTCGCGCCACAACTCCACGGTCACCTCGTCGATGCCGCTCTCCGTCGCCTCGTCAAAGACACCGTTCCGATTCGCGTCATCAAACACGAGATTGCCCACGCACACCTGCGGCGCGAAACCAAAGTCGATGGTCATGTCGATGTGCTGGTCTTGCGCCTCGTCATCAGCGCCGCCCAGGCCAGGCTCGGCGAGACCCACGGGAGCAAGACCCGAGGAGAGATCGAAGGTGCGAGAGAACACGCCGTAAAGCGTCGGCAGTGCTTCGTCGATGCCGTCTTCGCCGAGGTTGTCATCACCCTCCTCTGTGCCGAGCACGCTGGCGTGCAGATGCAGCGGCGCACCGAGCGCAAACTCGCCCGACGGAATGTGGACGTAGTAACTTCCAGGAGGCAGCTCGGTGAAGAGGTAGCGTCCATTCACATTCGTCGTCGTCGCGGCCACTGGAGGCTCGAAGCCGGGCGTGGTGCCCTCGGAGTAAATCTCCACATTCACATTTGCGATGCCTTCGCCCGTGTCAGCGCGGCCGTTCGAATTCGCGTCGAAGAAGACGAGATTGCCCACGCCGACCGGGCTGAAGAATCCGAAGTCAATGGTGAGGTCCGTGTTGTCATCATTCGCCTCGTCGATGAACGCCGCCTCGCCGAACTCGCTGATAGAATCCACCGGCTCTGAATCAGGCGCGAGCGTGAAGGTGGTGGAGCTGGCGCCTGCGAGCTCCGGCTCGACGCTGTCTGATCCGTTCTCATCACCGTTGTCATCCACGCCATCGTCAGCGCCCTGGCCCGCGATGGATTTCCAGGTGTAAAGCGGACCGCCCGCGAGGAACTCAGTGGCGGGGATGTGGATGAAATAATCTCCCGGCGAGAGATTGCCAAAGAGGTAGATGCCGCCACCCGCAGTGACTGTCGAGGCCAGCGGTGTGCCCGTCAGTGGATCCACGCCATCCTGGAAAAGCTGCACGGTCACGCCATCGGTGCCCTCGCCCGAGTCATGCACACCGTTGCCGTTCGCATCCTGGAACACCAGATTGCCCACGCCCACCGCGTTGGGATCGCCGGCGGAGAATCCGAAGTCGATGGTGAGGTCGAAGTTGTTGTCGTCGAGATTGTCCGCCGTGTTGAACACGCCTGTCTCAAAGCTCGCGTCCGTGGGCGAGCTGTTGTCGCCCAGGAAGAACACCTGGCTGCTGATGCCGTTGAGCGAGGGCGTCGGATTATCAATGCCGTCCTCGCCTGCGTCATCATCCACGTTTGTCACCGCGCCAGGCATGGACACGGAACCCTGAAGCGGACGGCCCGTGCCAAACTCGCCGGCGGGGATGTGAACGAAGTAGGCGGCCGAGGGCAGGTAGTCGAAGAAGTAACGGCCCTGGCTGTCGGTCGTGGTGGTGAAGATCGGCAGGCTGGCGCCGGGAGACTGTCCCTGACGGTAAAGCTCGACGACCACACCGCCGACGCCTTCGCCGGTGCTGTAGAGACCGTTCGCATCCGCGTCGAGGAAGACAAGATTGCCCACGCCGACTGGGCTTTGGAATCCGAAGTCGATCGTGAGGTCGATGGCAGCGTCCAGCTCGTTGTCGCTGGTGTTGTCCAGGCCCGTCTCGCCGTTCTCATCGGTTGGCGCCTGGCCCGCGAAGATGTTGATCACATCGGAGGTGATGCCAGTCGTCTCAGAGGACGCGGAGTTGATGCCGTTCTCTCCCACGTCATCGTCACCGGAGAGACCCTCGGAGACGCTCACTTTCGCAAAGAGCGGCTGGCCGGCGGCAAACATCGTCGCGGGCACATGCACGCGATAGGAGCCGTTGCGGATGTCGGAGAAAAGATACTTGCCGCCGTTGGATGTGATCGTCGTGGCCATCGGCATGTCCGTGCCGATGATCTGCGTGCTGCCGTAAAGCTCCAGGGTGATGCCGTTGATCCCCTCGCCCGGATCGGCGCGGCCGTTGGTGTTCGCATCATTGAACACCATATTGCCGATGCCCACGGGGCGGTACACGCCGATGTCGATGGTGAGATCGTAGTTGTCGTCAAAACCGTCGTCACTGTTGCGGTCGATGCCCGTCTCCGTGCCCGAGTCCACCGGAGCGCTGTTCTTCGTGAGGATCACCACGCCTGTGCTGATGCCCGTGACGTAAGGCTGCAACACATCGACGCTGTCCTCGCCCACATCGTCATCTCCCGCCTGGATGCCGGGCGAGCTGAAATTGCCGCGCAACGCTCCCGACGCTCCGAACTGCGAAGCGGGGATGTGGACGAAGTAATGACCCTGCCAGATGTAGGGGAAAAGATATTTGCCGCCACCGGCCGAGACGGTGCTCATCAACGGAATCTCCGTCAGAGGATTCTGCCCTTCGTGGAAGAGCTGCAGGGTCACGCCGTTCACGCCCTCGTTGCTGTCGGCAAAACCGTTTCCGTTCGAGTCCTCATACACCAAGTTGCCAATGCCCAGCTCGCCCGGCTCCACGAATCCGAAATCGACGGTCATGTCTCCATCGCCGTCCGCGACGTAGTCATCGATGTCACCGCCGCGGCCGATCTCATCACCGCTCACCGCATTGCCATTCGGCTCCGTGCCAGCCTGGAGATGGATCACCGGGCCATAGACCGCCGTGCCGGCGCCCGCAGGCTGGAGGCCATTGTCATCGTTGTCCTCGCCATTGTCGGCGACATCGGTCACGGGGCTGCTGTTGCCGGAATTCTCCAGCGGCATGCCCGTGCCGAAGTTCGACACCGGGATGACGATTTGATAATCGCCCTCAGCCTCGCCCGAGAAGTAGTAGTGGCCGAAGGTGTCACTGAAGGTCCAGCCCACGAGTTGCTCCATGCCGTTGGCCGTGTTGCCGTCCGTGTCCTTCCACAACTCGACACGGATGCCGGGGATGCCAGGCTCGCCCGCGTCGGCGATGCCGTTGGCGTCCACGTCATTCCAGATCATGGAGCCGATGGACACCTTGCTGTCCGTGGCGCAGACAAAGGAGCCGAAGGTCACGTCACGCGGGCCGGGCCAGACTTCATTGTTCGGACCGGGCGGCGTGGGGATCGGAACTTCATGGACGTTCACCGTGCCGTTCGGAGCGCCGGCGGGATTCACCTTGATGAGAGCGCCGCTGGCATAAGTGCCGCCGACGAGCGCGCGCGCCCAAGAGTAACCAGAGATGTAAAGCAGGCCGTTCTGCGGGTTCATTTCCAGATCGCGCGTGTCAAAGGTGCCCTTGCCGATGCTGTCGAGATCCGCCACGAGCTGCGGCGCACCGGGCACGGCCGGATCGGTGAGGTCGATCTTGAACACCTCACCGTCGGAGCGGTTCACGCCGTAGAGCGTGTCGCCATCAATGTCGATGCCGCTGATGAGCGCGATGGGCTGGCCGCCGGGCACGAGGTTCACCATCTGCGTGTCAGTGACGATGGTGTTGAGGAAGGCACCCGTTACAGCGTTGTAGCGGCGCACCTCGCGCAATGAGCCGGTCTGGATGACGAGATAAATGTTGCCGTCTGCGCCGAAGTTGATGTCCTGGATGCCTGGCTCGTTGATGAAAGTATAAGGCGACGTGCCCATCGCGATGCCCGGCGTGGAGGACAGCGGGCCGCGATAGCGCACGACGCGGCTGGTGCCATCGACGACGTAGAAATTGCCATCCGGGCCGAAAGTGAACACGGCGATCTGTGTGAGCAAGGGAGTGGCCGCGAGCGCGAGGCCTTGATCGATGCCCGCCGCTGTGATCTTGCGCAAATTGCCCGCGCCGTAATGCGCGACGTACCATTTCCCGTCCGGGCCGAACTCCATGCTGTAAGGCACATCGCCCCAGTTGCCATCGCCCTGACTGTGGCTGGCGCCGAAAGGATGATGGAATGATCCGCAGAAGCGCCCGGTCGCCGCGTCGAAGGTCTGCAAGCCGTCATCATTCGACGCGGCCACGAACACCGTGGGCACCACGGGCAGGAGGCCGAAATCGACGGTATTGTCAGCGTATGTGCCGCCGCCCGTTCCCGGCTCGTCCGCAGGCGCAAGATGGATCACAGGGCAATAGATCGCGCCTGCCGCGATCTGGTGGCCGTTGTCGTCATTGTCCACGCCGTTGTCAGCGAAGCTCGTGACCGAGCTGGAGAGCGAGTGAGTCTGCGGCGGACGTGCGATGCGGACGCAGTAGTAACCCGGAACATGCTTGGTGAAACCATACGCGCCGCCACCGGCAGATGTCGTCACGGCCACACGTCTGTCGTCAAGGCCGCCGATCAGCTGGTCCGCGCCAAGATTCCAAAGCTCGAGCACCACGCCGTCGATGCCCGGCTCGCCACCATCGCGTGTGCCGTTGTCGTTCACATCGCTCCACACCAGATTGCCGATGCTCATGCCGGTGAAGAGTCCGAAATCGACAGACAAGTCCGTGTCATTGTCAGCGTCGCCGTCCGTGGTCGACTCAGTCGTGGGCACGAGCGCGATGATGGGGCTGAAGAGCGGCGTGTCAGCGCCGCCCGGCTGCGCGCCGTTGTTGTCGTTGTTCACGCCGTTGTCGAGCGTGACCACGCTGGCGCCGGTGATCGGGAAGGCGGCAGGCGGCGTGACTCTCACATAGTAATTGCCCGGCGGCAGATTGGTGAAGAAGTAATTGCCCGATGCGAGCGTGACCTGGCTCGCACCGATCTGCACATCCGTCGCCGGACCGGTGCCGCCGATGGCGTTGTCACTGCCCGTATTGAAGAGCTGCACGAGCGCGCCGCTGACGCCGGACTCCGCCGCGTCCTTCACACCGTTGTAGTTTGCGTCATTGAACACGAGGTTGCCGATCTGCATCGGCTTCACCAGCAGTGTGTAGGATTTCGTGGAGAGACATGAGTAAGCATCGCTTGCCTGCACGGTGAAGCTGCTGCTGCCCGCCACCGTCGGCGTGCCGCTGATCACACCTGCATTGGTCATCGTCATGCCGCCGGGAAGCGAGCCGACGGAGAGCGTATATGTGTAAGGCCCGGTGCCGCCGCTGGCCGTGACGTTCTGCGTGTAAGCGGCATTCACATACGCATTCGGCAAAGAGGCCGGCGCGAACGTCACCGTCGGGCACACCGTGGTCAGCGTGTAGTTCCTCGTGTTCACGCAGCCAAAGTTGTCCGTCGCCTGGATCGTTATCGCGGCTGAGGCGGGAGTGGTCGGCGTGCCGCTGATGAGACCGCTGCTGGTGTTGAAGGAAAGACCCGCGGGCAATGTGCCGCTTGTGATCGCATAAACATACGGCGACGTGCCGCCGCTCGCGGTCACACTTTGACTGTAGGCCGCGCCGACTGTTCCGACGGGCAGGCTCGCAGGGCTGATCGCAAGTGTCGGACATACGAGCGTGAGCGCGTAGCCCTGGCTCACGATACAACCGGAGGAATCCGTGGCGCGCACCGTGATGTTATAAGTACCCGGCGCACCCGTCGGCGTGCCGCTGATGATGCCTGAAGCCGGGCCGATGGAAAGACCCGTGGGCAGCGCGCCACTCGTGATGCTCCAGGCGTAGGGCGAGGTGCCGCCAGCAGCCGTGAGCGTGCGGCTGTAGGCGGTGAACATCGTCGCGGTCGGCACCGTGGTGGGCGAGATCGAGAGGCCGGGGCACGAGACATTGATCGTGTAAGCCCGTGTCGCCTGACATCCGCCCGCATCCGTCGCGCGGATGGTGAAATTGAACGTGCCCACCACCGTCGGCGCGCCGCTGATCACGCCCGCGCTCGAAAGCGTCACGCCAGTCGGCAACGTGCCGAGCGAGACAGCCCAGGTGTACGGAGAAGCGCCGCCGCTCGCTGACATCGTGGCAGGATAAGACACGAACTGCACTCCATCGGGCAGCGTGGCAGGAGCGACGGTGATCGTCGGGCAGTTCACGACGAGGGCGATGTTACGCGTGCCTGTGCAACCAAACGAATCCGTCGCGCGCACGGTGATGTTGTAGGTGCCCGGCGCGCTCGTCGGCGTGCCGCTCAGATCGCCCGTGCCCGTGAGGCTCATGCCGACAGGCAGCGTGCCTGACGAGATGGCAAAAGTGTAAGGCGCGGTGCCGCCCGTCGCGGTAAATGTCTGTGTCGCATAAGCGCTGAAACGCGTCGCGGCGGGCACTGATGAGGGATTCACCGTGATGGCCGGGCAGTTGAGCGTGAGGGCGAAGGACTTCGTCGTCGCGCAATTGTTCGCGTCTGCCGCGCGCACGGTGAAATTGTAAGTGCCCGGCGCGCCCGTCGGCGTGCCGCTCACCACACCACCTGCGGAAAGCGTGATGCCCGCAGGCAATGTGCCGCTGGTGATGGACCACGCGTAAGGGGTCGTGCCGCCGCTGGCCGCGAGCGTACTGCTGTATGCCACATATTGGGTCGCAGAGGAAAGCGGAGAAGCGGAGGTGATGGACACCGCAGGGCAGAGCACGGTGAGCGTGTAAGCCTGCGTGTTAAAGCAGCCGGTCGAATCGAGCGCGCGCAGTGTGAAATTGTAGTTGCCGGGAACTGCCAGCGCATTCGGCGTGCCGCTCAAGGTGCCGCCGCCCGAGAGCGTCAGCCCGCCGGGGATCGCGCCTGCGGTGAGCGACCATGTGTAAGGCGCGGTGGCGCCGCTCGCGCTGAAC
>JANPIW010000768.1:0-4605 GCA_031425215.1 Verrucomicrobiaceae bacterium | reverse complement strand
TGACGGTTGTCGTATTCGTTTCGCTTCTTGTCGGAGTTCGATTTGGTTTTGAACTCGCCTTTGAAATGCCACGTCTGCTCCTTCGGCTTCTCCTCAGCCGCGAACACCTTTTCCACAACTGCGTCCGCCGCATCGAGATACTGATCGAGCAAGTAGCCGGAGGTCTGGAGCACATCACCGAGGTTCTCCATGTGCTCGGAGGATTGATCGCGGGGGAACTTTGTCGTCGGATCAAAGGCCGCCATGTTCAGCGAGAAAAGGTCGCCGATGGTGTTCAGGTATTCGCGGCGATTGAGTCGGCGCAGGACGGTGCTGCCGCCCGTGCTGGCGAGCTTTTCACGGCCTGCGGTGAGGGCTTGACTCGCCTGCTCGATGAAGGCTTTGAGTTCGTCTGGCGAAGGTTGCTTGGACTTCTTCGGTGGCATTTCGCCGAGGTTGATTTGATCGAGGATGTCTTTGATCTCGATCAAGGTGTCCACCTTGCTCACGGGAAGCGCGAGTTGGTCAAAACGACGGTCGCCTTTTTGCTTTTCAGCTCCGTGGCAGTCGTTGCAGTAGGTGGCCAGGAAGTGATGAACCTGATCGGCACCCGCTGCGGCGTGAAGCGGCAGAGTCAATAGCGCGAGCAGTGTAATGGGGGGAAACGAGAAGCGAAGCATGTGAATTTGTTCTGAATCTTATGCGAGACCCGTGAACGTTCCGGTGCTGGTGCCGAAGGTGTCCACCTCCGCACCGAAGCGCTGGAGCATGGAGAGATAGAGATTGCACAGCATCTGACGGCCCGGTCCCTTCGCGGGATAACTCTTGTGCTCGCCATGTTTGAACCCGCCACCGGCAAGGATGAGGGGGAGGTTGCTATTCGTGTGCGAGTTCGCATTCCCCATGCCGCTGCCGAAGAGAACCATCGAGTGATCCAGCAGCGTGCCTGCGCCGTCTTCGATGGATTTGAGCTTGGCGAGGAACTTGGCGAACTGCTCCACCTGATAGCGCTCCATTTTGATGAGGCCTTTGATGGCCTCGGGTCGCTGACCGTGGTGCGAGAGTCCGTGATAGCCGCCATTTAGATTAAACGCCGAGGCCTCAAAATCTCCACCGATCTCCAGTGTGGCGATGCGGGTGGAATCCGTCTGCAAAGCGAGGGCGATGAGGTCATACATCACCGGCAGATCAGAGACGAAGTCAGTGTTCTTCGGCTCCTTCATCTTCGGATCAGGCTTCGGCACGGTGGCCCATTTGCGACGCAGCTCGATCTGCTTTTCTACATCGCGCACGGAGGTGAAATACTCGTGGAGCTTCTCCTTGTCGCGCTGACCGAGATGACGCTGGAGTGACTTCGCATCGCCATTCACGGCGTCGAGAATCGAGCCCTTCATATCGAGTCGATCCATGGACGCCGCGAGGCTGGAGGCATCCTCATTGATGAACAGCTTCTGGAACAAGTCCCTTGGCGTGGTGATCGGCGGCACGCGGGTGCCACTGCGGGTCCAGGACATGAGGCAGCCGCCATGAATACCGCTCTCTGATCCGAGTGTGAGTGAAGGAAACCGCGTAGCCCCGCCCATTGTCTCGGCGGCACGTTGATCGACGGTGATGTTGCCATCCGGCATGCCTTTCACGTCGGAGGTCTTCACGCCGCTGAGGAACGAACTCATGGCAAAATGCCCGCCTTTGATGCCGTGATCGAGACCTGAGTAGAGCGTGAAATCCTTTTGATGCGGCTTCAGTGCTTCGATGGATTCCGGCAACTCATAAGCCGCACCCGTTTGGGTTGGAAAGAAGGCCGGAGGATAAAACCCGAGCAAGTTGCCGATGCACACCATGCGCATCGGGCGGTCTGCATTCACCGCTTTGTCCGCGAGAGATGCCACGGCGGCATTTTGCGCGAAGACACGTCCGCTGAGCGATTCTAGAAGCGGCAGAGCCATGCTGATGCCAGTGGCACGGAGGAAGAAACGGCGGTTGGGTGAGAAATGTGAGTTGGTGTTCATGATTGGAAAGGCGGGCGGGTTGGGCTAAGGCCGTGATGAATCGGGGTTAATTAGCGAAACCTGCACATCATCAAGGTAGTGAATGGATGCTTTTATCGAAGCGTCCTCCGGTGGCACAGCACCGAGGATAAACACCAGCGTCTTCGCCCCGCGTGGCAGGGGCATTTTCAGTGAGTAAGTGTGCCAACCGCGATCTCCGGGCATGGCGTCAAACCTTTGCGACACAGACACGACGCCATCGTCCTCCGTCTTGGCCCAAAAGTTTGATGTTGCCTGCTCGGGCGCTTCATCGAGAGCCATGGCGCGGATCAAGTAACGGGAGCTGACCTCACTTATAGTCGCGAAGAACGAAGCCGTCACCTGCACCTCGGCATCGGTGGTTATGTCCCGCATCGGCAGCGAGCGAAGATCGAGCACCTGATAGACTCTCGATGCGAGATTCTTCACGTTCTTCTCCCTCGGGATCGGCTCCAGCCGCATCATGCGCTGGCCTTCGTGAGGCTGCACGCCGTTTTCGGCCGTCACCACCTTGGCCGAATCTGCGCCCCATTTTCCTACTTCATTTGGCACTCCTTGGTCTTCGATAGCTTCCACGTTTTCCAGTCCGGGGTCGAAAATTGTGATTGGCACCTTTTTTACCGCGCCTGCCCGTTGCGTCACAAAGCCAAACACCATCGACGTGCAAAACATGCCGAAGACAATCCCCGCCGCCGCGGCCGTGAGCGGGCGCCAGGCATACCAGTGCGGCGAGCGGGCAATTCTTGACTGCACCCCTGACGGCGCAGGACCCAGCAGCAAAATGATGCTGTCGTCGCGTAAGCGATTGATCAGCGTCTGCTCATCCACCATCAGGCGCGCCATCGCAGCGCGGGCGGCGGGATCATGGCGTAGCAAATCATTCAGTGTGACACGCGCCGAGTCGTCGTGCGTGTCACGCACGGCTTGAAGCAAGGCGAGCAACTGATGATCGAGTGAAGTGGGTTCGCTGTTCATATGGAAAGGCTGAGTTGACGTTCAATGCAGGCGCTGAGCTGTTCACGCAGCCGTAGCAAAATCATTTTCACCGCGCTCTCGCTTCGGCCCGTGGCGGCGGAAAGCTCACGCACGCTGCGTCCGGCTATGTAGTGCTCTTGGAGCAGGTCACGCTGCTCGGGCTTCACTTTCTGGAGACAGGCACCGAGTGCCTCGCGACGGTCTTCAAACTGCGCCGCCGCCGTCTCGGTCTCCTCAGCCATCGCGAGCACCACATCCTCGTCAAAGACCAGCCGGTCGCGCATCCGGTCGCGGATGTGGGACAGCACCGTGAACCGCGCCACAGCGAAGGCCCAGGGCAAAAACTCCGTGCTTGGGTCCCAGTCGCCGGATTTCTCCCACAACTTCACGCAAGTGGCCTGCAACGCCTCCTGAGCATCATGCCGGTGTCCCAACTGGGCATGGCAAAACGCTTCCAAAGCCGGCTGATGCCGCGTCAGCGCGGTGATGAATCGTGAGGAGTCTTGGGCAGAATTGGCCATTGCAGGGATCTATTCCAAATCAGGCAACCCCGGTCACATTTTTGTTTGCCAAAATTTGGAAGGTTCGGCGATGCGGTGGTCGCGGTTGAGTTAACGAGGCGGGCCAGCACGTCAAAATCATCAGGTTGGAACGGTGCTGCGCTTATTTGCCCCAGCGCATGTCGCCGTGTCGTTGTCAGTCAGTGGCATTTGGTAAAGATTCCGGTCCACTGCAGTTTCATGCTTTCTCGTTTCAGGTTTCTTCACAGAGAAGCCACAAACGCTGTCAGCACCTCGGGCATCGGCGCTTCAATGCGAAGGGCTATGCCGGTGGCGGGGTGTTTTAGCTCGATGCGGCGGGCGTGGAGGCAGAGGCGGCGGATTGCGAGGGATTTTCTCAGCGCGCGGTTGAGGGGGAAGTCGCCGTACACGTCGTCGCCGATGACGGGGTGATTTCGCGCGGCGGACTGAACGCGGATCTGGTGGGTCTTGCCAGTGATGAGGTCGATCTCGATGAGCGAGGCGCGGTGCTCGCGCGCGGAATGCAGGACGCGGTAGCGAAGTTCTGCATTGGGCGCGCGACCTTTGAGGATGGAGGTGCGCACGGCACCACGACCCTGCGCGGTGACGAGGTGGTCGAGCCATGCGCCTTCGGCTTTCGGGCCGCCTTTGACGAGAGCGATGTAGGTTTTTTTGACCGCGCAGTCGTCGAATGCGTCGCGGCATTTGCGCGCGGTAGCCTCGTCGAGCGCTGCGATGAGCACGCCCGAGGTGTCCTGATCGAGGCGGTGGATGAGCCAGAGTTTCCCGGCGGGCGAATCGAAGCGACGCGCTTTCATGTCGTAGGTGCCCTCGAATGCAATGCGAGCGCTTCCGCCACTAGCGTTGGGATGTGAGAGCACGCCTGCTGGCTTGTCGATCACAACGAGCCAGCGATCTTGGAAGAGGACGGGGCAAGTGGTGAGGGCGGGCATGAGACGGAATGCGAACATTGAACATCGAACTTTCAACATCGAACATCGAAGTCAGAGCGGGAGACCGAGATCGGGAAACACTTTCACCACGCGACTCTTGCGCGACTTGATCACTCCGCTACCATCAGCGCTCCCGCCGCCGGACAGGCG
>JANPIW010000767.1:0-5694 GCA_031425215.1 Verrucomicrobiaceae bacterium | reverse complement strand
GTTGGAAAGCAGGTTCTTGAGGATCTGATGGAGACGTTGCGAGTCACTTTCCATCGAACTCGGCAGGTAATTGGCGAACTCTACCGTGAAGGGCAGATTCTTGGCCTCGGCCACATGGCGGAAATCGCGATCGATGTCGTCCCGCAACTCCTCGAAGCGGATGTCCTCAAACTCGACATCGACCGTCCCGGACTCGATCTTCGAGAGGTCAAGAATGTCGTTGATCAGATGAAGTAGATCTGTCCCGGAGGAGTGAATGTTCCGGGAGAACTCGATCTGTTTGGCGGAAAGGTTGCCCGTCGCATTTTCGGCGAGCATCTGGCTGAAAATTAGAATGGAATTGAGCGGCGTGCGCAATTCATGGGACATGTTCGCCAGGAACTCCGACTTGTATTGCGAAGTGAGCGCCAGCTCGGCTGCCTTCTCCTCAAGGGCGCGATGTGCCTGCGCCACCTCCAGATTTTGCTCTGCGAGCAAACGGGCTTTGGTGCGAAGTTCCGCGCCTTCGATGAGAGCTTCTGCAGATCGCTTTCTCTCAGTAACGTCCAGATTTGTCCCCACCACCCATTCCGCCTGTCCTTCTGCGTTGGGACGGACAGTTTCCACCGCTTCGATGTAGCGGCACTCGCCGTCACCAGCCCTGCGGATGCGGAAGGTGCGGGTTCCATGTCCAACCCTGCGCACCGTGTCTTGCAAGGCTGCCTCGGTCTCCGCAAGGTCCTCGGGCAGAACCGCCTCGCTCCAAGTCGAATAGGACACAATTCCATCTGCGGTTGGCGCGATGCCATAAAGCCGGAACAGTTGGGAATCCCAACGAATCTGATTGGTGCGGAGATTCCATTCCCAAATGCCGACCCCCGTGGCCTCCGTCGCCAAACGCATGCGTTCCTCGCTCTCGCGGAGAGCCTCCACGGCCTGCCTCCGCTCGGCGATCTCATCGTTCAATTGACGGTTCACCTTCGCCAACCCTGGCAGCGTGAGCGCTATGGGCATCACTTTGAGAAGAGCTATTACCGTCATCCAGGAAACCACAGCCGTCAGCGCCTTGACGAGGCCTGAAAAGCGATACCAAGGATGCCAGAACATGGTGGCTTCGATGAGATGGGTGACTCCGCACAAGATGATAAACAGGGCGAAGAGCCAGAAAATGGGAGTGAAGGGCACGTCCTCCCGACGCTTGATGAAGTAGGTCAGCGTCAGCGGGATGGCGGCATAAGCGCCGAAGATGGCGAGATCCGACAGGATGTGCAGCCACCCATGTGCCGGTGACCAGTTGCCGCAAGTCCACCGCGGAGGAAAACCGGTAGTATCAAAAAGCTGATGGAAGAATGAACTCATGTTTCTCAGTCAATCCTCACACGATGACGAAGCAACCACCCACTTATCATCGAGAGGAGTTGATCGGTGTTCACCGGTTTGGAAATGTAGTCGCTCGCGCCGGCTTCGATGCATTTCTCGCGGTCGCCTTTCATTGCTTTGGCGGTGAGGGCGATGATCGGCAGGCTGTTGAACTCGGGGGATTGCCGGATTTCGCGGATCGTCTCGTAGCCATCCATCTCAGGCATCATGATGTCCATGAGCACGAGGCCGAGGTCGGGCGTTCTCTTGATGATGTCGATGGCGGCGCGGCCTCCGGTCGCGGTGAGAACGTCCATCTCATGGTTTTCGAGCAGGGAGGCGAGGGCGAAAATGTTGCGCGCATCGTCATCGACCACGAGCACTTTACGACCGTGCAGGAGATCGCGGGACGCATCGTGTTTTGGAGGCGAGGCCTGCTGATCTGCCGCGACGCCCGGTGCAAAAAGCGCGCGCTCGTCGGGTGTCCGCTGGAGCGCTGAGTCATCCGGCAGGTAGAGAGTGAAGGTGCTGCCGACGCCTGGCTCGCTTTCCACACGGATGGTGCCGCCGAGGAGACGGGCAAGGTCGCGGCTGATGGCCAGGCCCAACCCGGAGCCGCCGTATTTGCGCGCGGTGCCGCTCTCAGCCTGCCTGAAGGCATCGAAGACGATCCGTTGTTTGTCTGGAGGGATGCCTATACCGGTGTCGCGCACGGCGAAAGCGATGACGCGGCGCGCACGGTTAAGCCGCTCGTGATCGGTGCTCCAGCCGTGGATGGCGGGAGCGATGAAGAGCGCCACCCCGCCTTCCGAGGTGAATTTGAAAGCATTGGCGAGGAGGTTCTTGAGAATTTGCTGGAGCCGGTGGCCGTCGGTGCAGAGGGACACGGACAGGCCCGGGTCGAGCGTGAGTGTGAAGCTGAGCTTCCGCTCCTCAGCCACAGGCCGGAAGGCGCGCTCGTTGAGATCGATCACGCTGGCGAGTGTCACATCTGCTACCTCGATCTCCGCCTTGCCGGCCTCGATCCTGGAGAGGTCGAGCACCTCGTCGATCAGCTTGAGCAAGTCCGTGCCGGAGCCTTCGATAGTCCTGGCCCATTCCATTTGCTGCCCACTGAGGTTTCCTGTTTTGTTGTCAGCCAGGGCGCGGGAGAGGATGAGCAGGCTGTTGAGCGGCGTGCGCAGTTCGTGGCTCATGTTGGCCAGGAACTCAGATTTGTAGCGCGAGGTCATCTCCAGTTCTGCGGCTTTTTCTTGCAGCTCCACCACGCGCTCAGCCACGCGCTTCTCCAGCTCGCTGTTGATCAGGCGCACTTCCGCCTCGGCCTGTTTGCGCTCTGTTACTTCGGTGCGCAGCGCCTCCTCCGCATGTTTGCGCGCCGTCACATCGCGCAGGAAGGCTGTGAAAACCGGCGGCTCCACGCCTTGGATGGCGACGATTGCGAGTTCCGCCGGGAATTCCGTGCCGTCAGCGCGCAAGGCGGGCAGTTCGATCTGCTGATTGAGCACGGGGCCCACGCCGGTGGAGAGGTAATGCTTCAGACCTTGGATGTGCATCTCTCGCATCCGCTCCGGGATGATCACTTCCGCCAGCGAAAGCCCCAGCACAGCCTCGCGGGCGTGGCCGAAGATGCGCTCCGCGCCGGGGTTGAATTCCACCAGCCGGCCTTCGTGATCCATGGTGATGATGGCATCAAGCGCGGACTGGAGGATGGCGTTCTTGCGTGCCTCGCTCGCGCGGAGTGCTTCGGTCGCCGCCCGGCTCTCCGTCACGTCACGCGAGACCGCAAGCAGGCGCGTGGGCTGGCCGTCGGCATCGCGCACCGGCGTGACCGCCACGTCCCACCATTTATCCAGGCCGTGCAGGGTGCGGAAGAAGCCGACGAATTTTCCTTCGCCGCCCGCCGCCGCTGACACCACTGCGGCGTGCGCCGCCGCCAGGTCGTCTGTACTCTCCCAAAGCTCGATCCACGACTTGCCCAAAAGCGGCGTGGCATCCGCGATGCCCAGCAATTCCAAACCGGCTTCCAGTGAGAGCAGATGGCCCTCCAGATCGAGCACCTTGATGCAGTCCGGGCTGCTATCAATGATGCTGCGGTAGCGCTCCTCGCCCGCTCGCAGCGCCGCCTCGGCCAGATGTCGCTCGGTCACATCGCTCGCGGTGCCAAACCACTCGACGATCTCGCCGCTCGCATCGCACAACGGGACCGCGCGCGAGACAGTCCAGCCCTCGCTGCCATCCGCGCGGCGCACGCGGTGTTCCATTCTGAAAAGGCTCCTGGTGCGGATGGCCTCATCAATGGCGGCGCGGATCTGTGGCTGGTCTTCAGGAAAAATATTGGCATCCATCCAAGTGCGGCTCGGCGCGGCGGTGCTGGCAACGAGGTCATGCCCATCGAGCGGCGCCATCTCGCTCCAGTCCGCGCTCATCCGATAGACCACGTCCGAGCTGGCCGTGATGAGGGCGCGCTGGCGTTCCTCGCTGCGCCGCCGGATTTCCTCGCTGCGCTTCTGCTCGGTGATGTCGGTATGAACGCCGACCCATTCGACAATCTCCCCCTCCTCGCCGAGCACGGGCGCGGCGCGGATGGAGCAGAGCCGCCATTCGCCATCGGCCCGGCGCACCCGATGCTCAAAGACGAAGACTCTCTTTTCGGCCACCGCCTGATCCCACGCGGCAATCGTCGGCTGAGCGTCGTCGGGATGCACCGCTTTGGCCCAGCCGTAGCCTTGATATTCCTCCGGCTCTTGTCCCGTGAAATTGGCCCAGCCTGGCTGCTCGCCTTCCATCTCGCCCGCAGCGTTGTTCGTCCAGATGAGACTGCTCACCGTGCCCACCGCTGTGCGGAAGCGCTGCTCGCTTCGGCGCATGGCGGTCTCGGTCCGCTTGCGCTCGGTGATGTCAGTAAGCGTTTCCAAAATCGCCGCGGGATTGCCCTCGCTGTCTCGGTCGAGGGATTTGAACACGAGGACGTTGATGCGCCCTCCGTCGCGTCTGGTATGCACGAACTCCCCCGTCCACTGACCGTCCCGGAGCAGCTCTTCGAGGATTTGGTCAAAGGGCACGCTTGTTTCCGTTTTCAGCAGGACGTGGCTAATTTGGCCCAGCGCCTCCTCACGCGACCAGCCGTATAGTTTTTCCGCACCGGCATTCCAATAAGTAATGTGGCCCTCCATGTCGCGGACGAAGATGGCGGCGTTGGCCAAGTGCGCCTCAAGCCCGCCCGCCGAGGCGCCGATGCCGACGACCGGAAACGCCGCGCCGCCTGCCGAGGGTGAAGCTTCAGCGGCAGGGTTCTTGGGCGAGGTCACTACTTTTTTCCGTGATGCCATAAGGGGCGGAGTCTAGCGGAACAACCAAACGCGCATCAAGGAAAGAAGTTGGTCCGTATTCACCGGCTTGGCGATGTAATCGCTCGCGCCGGCGTCGAGACATTTCTCGCGGTCGCCTTTCATGGCTTTCGCGGTGAGGGCGAGGATGGGAAGGGTGCGGAACTCCGGGTTCTTGCGGATCTCCTTCATGGTTTCGTAGCCGTCCATCTCGGGCATCATGATGTCCATGAGCACGAGGCTCAGATCGGGCGTGCGGTGGACGTAGTCGATGGCGGTGCGGCCATCGGTGGCGGTGATCACATCCATGTCCTGGTTCTCGAGCAGACTGGTGAGGGCGAAGATGTTGCGCGCGTCGTCATCGACCACGAGCACTTTGCGCCCGCGCAGCACTTCCTTGGAGCTGTGGAGTTTATTTAGCATGGCCTGCTTCTCCGGAGGCAGGTTGGTCACGACGCGATGGAGGAAGAGCGCGGTTTCGTCGAGCAGTCGCTCGGGGGACTGCACATCTTTAAGGACGATCCCTTTGGCCATCTTTTTGAGGCGCTTTTGTTCTTCAGCAGTCAGGTCTTTTCCAGTGAAGACGACCACGGGCACGTCCGCCAACGCTGGCTCGGAGTGCATTTTCTCCAACAGCTCGAAACCCGTCATATCAGGCAGCCGCAGGTCGAGCACCACGCAGTCGAATACCCTGTCGAGCATCGTCTCCAGAGCCTCGCCGCCGGTGCTCGCGGTAGCCATCTCGATGTCGTGATGGCCGAGCAGCTCGACGATGGACTGCCGCTCTATTTCATTGTCCTCGACGATGAGCAACCGCTTGGTGCGTGTGGTGGTAAACTCCTTGATGCGATCAAAGGCGGCCTCAAGGCCCTTGGTGGTGGGCGCTTTGACGAGGTAATTGAAGGCGCCGTGCGAAAGGCCATGCTGACGTTCTTCCTCCAGGGTGACAACCTGCACCGGGATGTGACGCGTGGCGGGATCGAGCTTGAGCTGGTTGAGCACCGTCCAGCCGAGCATGTCTGGCAGG
>JANPIW010000766.1:0-2671 GCA_031425215.1 Verrucomicrobiaceae bacterium | reverse complement strand
CGACCGCTTCGCTGTACTCCGGCGGCTCACCGACGTTGTTGTCGGGTTCGTAGGGGCTGACTTTGCCACCAAAGACACGCTCATCGTCGAGCATGCCGCCACGGATGAGGAGGCGGAACGCGTCGTTGGATGTCGTGGCTTCCTCGGCTTTGTCGGCGTCGGGGTAGCTGCCGCCGTTGTCTCCGGCGTAGAGTTTCAGTGCGGCCACGATTTGGCGGGCATTGCCTCCAGTGGCCTGACGATTTGCCAGGTCCTGGACGATGTTGAAGGTGGGGACCGCCGCGCTCGCGAGGATCGCGATGATGGTGATCACCACCAGGAGTTCGATGAGGGTGAAGCCTCGTTCGAGTCGTCTGATATGAGTTTTCATGGGTATTTAATGCGTTTGTTTTTCGGTTTTATTATCTGGTATGTATTTGGCGGTCACCCAGCCGGGGCGGCCACCGCAATGACTCTGACAGAAACCTGTGGCGGATGGCGAGCAAAAACTTCGGGAAAATTCAACAGCATCGCCTGTCTCGCGGAGGCGGGTGCCCCTGATGCGGGTCGGGTTGAAGACTATGAGACGCGGAGAATATGAGACTGTGAGAAGCTTCACATCATCGCTGAACGCTCAGTCATCTCATCGTCTCCGCGTCTCATCGTCTTCTTCCAAAGAGCATCGCGAACAGTGTGCTGGCAGCGAGGAGCGTGGCGGGGATGGCTGGTGGAAACCAGATGAGTTGAGATTGGAAAAGGAGAAAGCTCACAACGAGAGCGGCGAAGATGATGAGCAGCCCGAGGCGAAACGCCTTCCATCCGCGATGTCGCAGCGTGAGCAGGCCGAGGAGTGCGGCGAGGGCGCTGATGATCCAGCGCTCGATGACGCCGACGGCGCGGATGCGCGGCAGCGAGAGCGCACGGGTGAGCGCCTGGGCCTGGAGGCGCGCGAGCGTGGGTTCGTCTCCGTCTTTATCGATGCCGATGACGATGATTTTGTTTTTGCCGAGTGTGGCTTTGTCAGCATCGCTGAGTGCATCGGCCAGAGTGCCGGTCATGAGGTCGAGGGCGTTCACGGAGAGCGGTGGCGCGGACGTGCCGATAAAATCGCCCCCGGTCGTGAGCGGAAGATAAATGCCCTGGCCGAGATGCGCGCCCCCGCCGGGGCCGAGGACGAGGCGCTGCTGCGAGTAAGGCGCGCGGCTGTGGCGGGTGAGGGCTTGCAGGACAAGAGATGGCGCGACGGTTTCTCCAGCGCGCATGGCGAAGGCGACACTGTTTGGCGCGTCGGCTGACCTCGCAATGAGGCCAAGCTCCATCTGCGGACGCACGGTCTCATGCGGCGCGGCGACGATGCTGCCAATGTTCGGGAGCAGCTTCGCATCGCCGCTAACGCGCGTCAGTGATGGCAGCGCGCTTGAGATCCAATCAAGCTCGGCAGGATCAGTGGCGGCTCCTGCTTTCACCTCGACGGCGAGAACCACGCTGGGGAAGGGGATCAATGCCTCCGCCACCGCCGGGATGAACTCAGCCTTAGAGTCCGGCCAGGCGAGCGGCGTGGCGATGACGACGACCTCCGGCTCGAATGCGGCGAGGCTTTTCAGGACCATCTGCCAGTCCAGCGGCGCTGGCGGCCAGGAGGAGTACTCAAGGTGATCTGCCTCGCGCATCCTCACCAGCACGACCTGGTCCGACAACCGCGCAGGCTCGGCGGTGAAACGCTCGCGTGTGTTGGCGAGGAGGAGATCGAGGAAAAAATCGTCTGCCTTTTGAAAGCGACCGGTGCGTTGCTCGCGATCCAGCGCCCATGCCAGCGCGGCGAGCAGCACAAGGAGAATGGAGGCGCGGATCATGCGTGGACTCCGTTCTGCTGCTCAGGCTGCACTAAAAAGAGCTGTGATTTATTTCTTCCCGCCCAGCAAACCACCGAGCAAGCCCGCGATCCCGCCGCCGCCCTGGCTGCCCATGATCGAGACGAGCACGCCGCCGAGATCGAGACCTTGCGCGCTCGTCGCGCCCTTTTCCACACGGCCATTGGGCGTGAGTTTGTCGATCACCATCGGGAAAAACTGCGCCAGCAGCGGCAGAAGTTGCTGGGCGCTGAAGCCAGCCTTTGCAGCCACGTCCTGCACAGCATCCTTCCCCAGCAGATTCTCCATTTGCTCCGGCGTGACGCTCTCGTTTTGTCCTGTGCTGATCCAGGAGGACACCGCGCCTTCGAGTCCCGCGCTTTTTGCGCGCTGCATCAGCCCGTCGATGCCGCCCACTTGATTGAGCAGGCCGCCGAGCGCGTCCACGGCCTTGTCCTGCCTGCTACCGCTCTTCGCGCCGCCGAGCACCTGTTTTACGATTGAATCAAAGAGTCCCATGATGTGTGAGTAGTTCCGAGTTGTGGTTTGAGATCGTGATGCTGGCTGGTGTGACAAAGAAGTAAAGCCAGTTGTCTCCGGCCTCCTTGACATTGCGCGTGCTCAACCTTGAGTGGCGCGCTCATGCTCCAGCTCAAAGAAGCGCTCCAATTTCTCCGCGACAACGATCTCAAAACGATCATCGCCCGAATGAACGCGCGCGACACGCACCCGTTCATCCAGTTCCTCAAATATGTGGTCTGCGGCCTCGGCGCCACCTTTGTGCATCACGGCATTTTCTTCCTGCTTAGCTATACGGTGATTCCAGCAATGGGCGGCATGAT
>JANPIW010000765.1:0-2356 GCA_031425215.1 Verrucomicrobiaceae bacterium | reverse complement strand
CTTCAAACCACCCATCAACATCGCCTGGTGAGCAAGGGTAGAGGTAAAGCGTTCATCATAACGCGCAATCAAGCCGACTTCACCAGCTCTCCCGTGCCCGCGCTGACACCAGGGGAATTCGTTCGCCGCTTCATCCCGCCGCCATGAGCTTCCTCGCCCCCATCCTCCTCTTCGGGCTGCCGCTCGCTGCGCTTCCGGTGATCATTCACCTGATTCACCTCTACCGCCGCAGGCAGGTAAAGTGGGCGGCGATGATGTTTCTGCTGATGGCGCAGAAGATGAACAAAGGTCTCTCGCGCCTGCGGCAGATTTTGATCCTGGCGTTTCGCGTGCTCGCGGTGCTGGCGCTGATTTTTGTCGTGAGCCGTCCGCTTGCGGGTGGACTTCTCGGGCTGACGGGCGGCGCGCCGGACACGGTGGTCATTTTGCTCGATCGCTCGGCGAGCATGGAGCAGCAGAATCTCGGCGGACTCAGCAAACGCGCATCGGGCCTGCGCAAACTCACGCAGGCGATCAAGGACACGGTGGGCAATCGCTCGCGGCTCGTGCTCATCGACAGCGCGCTGGGCCAGGCGCAGGTGATCGAGAAAGCCGATGCGCTGCCCGATCTGCCGCAGGCCGGCGCGACGGACACGACGGCGGATGTGACCGCGCTGCTGCAAGGCGCGCTCGATTACATCACGGTCAATCAAACCGGCCGCACCGATGTGTGGCTGCTGAGCGATCTGCGGCAGAACGATTGGGACGCCACGAACGGCCGCTGGCAGCCCTTGCGCAGCGCGTTCGCCAGCCTGCAAGGCATCCGCTTTCACATCCTGAGCTACCCGCAGCCCGCGAAGGAAAACGTGGCCGTCACCGTCGAGCGCGTGACGCGACGCGAGACGGCGGACAAAGCCGAGCTGCTGCTCGATCTGCGCATCACGCGCAACGAGGAGACGCCGCAGCCCGCCGAGCTGCCGCTGCGCTTCGTCGTCAATGGCGCGAGCAGCACGCACAAGGTCGAGATCAAAGAAAACCAGCTCCTCATCCAAGGTCACTCGCTGCCCATCGACAAAGCCACCAAGCGCGGCTGGGGTCGCGTCGAGCTGCCCGCCGACACGAACGGCTCCGACAACGCCAGCCACTTTGTTTTCGACGAGCCGGCGATATTAAAGTCCGTGATCGTGAGCGATGACATCGACGAAGCCGAGGCGCTCAAGGCCGCGCTCTCCGCGCCCGCCGATCCCGCGCGCAAATACGCCGCCGTCGTCCTGCCCGTCGCGCGCGCCGCCGAGATCGTGTGGGACGAGACCGCGCTCATCGTTTGGCACGCGCAGGTTCCAAAAGCCGACGACATCCTCGCGCAGCAGCTCAACAACCAGGTCGCCGCCGGCCGCGCGATCCTGTTCCTGCCGCCGGAAAACCCCACCGCCGACGTCTTCATGGGCCTGTCGTGGGACGCGTGGAAAAACGGCGGCGGCAACTCGGTCGCCGTCGAATGGTGGCGCAACGACGCGAGCTTGCTCGCCAACACACGCGACGGCGCATCGCTCCCAGTGGGCGATCTCGAAGTCACGCGCCAATGCGCGATCAACGGCGACGGCGTGCCACTCGCGCGAACGGTCGGCAACCAACCGCTTCTCATGCGCGCCGCCTCGGAGCGCGATGGCTCCGCGTTTTTCCTCGGCACACTGCCCGGCTCCGGTTCATCGAGCCTCGCGCGCGACGGCGTGGTGCTCTTTGCCATGCTGCACCGCGCGTTGAACGACGGAGCGCGCGGCCTCGGCAAAGCCCAGCAACGTTTCGCCTCGCGCACCGCGCTCGGCTCCGATCTCTCCGGCTGGAAACGAACCGGCGGTGCCGAAGCCACACCCGTCATCACCACCGAGCCGCCCTTGCGCAATGGCATCCTGGAAAACGGCGACAAACTCGTCGCACTGAACCGCCCCGTCGGAGAAGACACCCCGCAATCCATCAGCAAGGTCACGCTCGATGAGTTGTTCGAGGGTCTCGACTACCAGTATCTCGAAGACACGCTCGAAGGAACGAAGAGCCTCGCCAGCGAAGTGTGGCGCACGTTTTTGATCATGATGGCTCTCGCACTTCTCGGCGAGGCGCTGCTGTGCATGCCGCAGAAGCGGGCGGTAGTGGTGGAGCAAACGAGAACAGCAGCCGTGCCCGCAGCCGCATGAGCAACAGAACTTCCAGCAAGCGAACGATGCAGCCCGCAGTGAGGGCGACCCGCCCTCACTCGCGCGGATTGAGGGCGAGTCGCCCTCAATACAGCCGCGCCCGCGCGCGGCGCCTTGGACTGCGGCAGCCTGTTGCCGCTTTGACGAGCCAGCCTGCTGGCGTCGCATCAGGCAGGATTCGTTTC
>JANPIW010000764.1:0-7772 GCA_031425215.1 Verrucomicrobiaceae bacterium | reverse complement strand
CTCCAGCGCGCGGAGCAGACGAATGAGCATCCACTCGGAGATGTCAAAGTTGGCTTTGCCAGTGCGGGCAGCGATGCCACGGAGTCCTTGGAAGTTCTCCTTCAGCGGGAGATTAGTGCCGTTCACTACAGCCACCCCGGCGTTGGTAACCCAAGGCGGGTTTCCGAGGATGAGAACTTTTCCTTCGAGCGCTGACAGGGCCGAGTCCCAATCGTGGTTGAAGAAATCCTCCACAGTCACAGTGGTTCGAGACGCAGCTCCGAGACGATCTAGGTTTGCTGCGGCTTCAGCGACGTAAGCCGGGTTGATGTCCCAGCCCTGCAATCGCGATTCTGGAAAAGCTTCGGCCGCTGCGTGCAAAAATGCGCCTCTGCCGACTGTGGGTTCGATCACGACCTGTGGCTGCGCGCCGAGCCTCCGGAGCAAATGGCAGACTTCGCGTGCCAGACTGAGCGGTGTCTGAAAGTCCCCGAACTCGATCTTGGAATGAGATTTCATTTCAGTCGGAGCACGCCACCCACCGTGCCTGCCTGCTCGATGGCGCGACTGTATTGCAACCGCCACTGAAGCGCATTCGAGATCGTCAGGCTGCCAAGAGCAGGCGGCGTGCGCAGAACTTCGTCAGCCAAGGACTCCGCAGCGTTCTGATCAAGCGGCAGCATGCGCTCCTCAAAGAACGCCAGAAGGTCGTCTCGGTTCGCTTGGTTCTCCAGTAAGCGGAGGATGCCTTTGGTGGTCTGAAAATCTGCCGTGCGCTCCTTCTCGACGAAAATCGTGTGCAAAATATCCAGCCGTGCAGTGCGCGCTGCCTCATCATCGGTTTTGGAATAAACGAAAATGAGAAGCGAGTAGCCCAAACCATAGACCTTCTGCCGAGCGCTCTTGAACGGACACGAAGACTGAGGCTGGCGGATGCTTGTGACCTTGATGTCCACCTCGATGCCCGGGAAGTCGATGCCCTTCGCCGAATTCCCTTTTGGATAGGCATAACGGTCCAGCAACGACACTTGGAACTTATGTTCCAGATAGGTGCCGACCGCCTTGCCATCGGTCACACCGAATAAACTGGGCTCGGCATGTTGAGACTCCGCTTCGGCGAAAGCGCGCGCCTCCCGATGCAAGTGGGCAACTGTGAGCGTGGGGTGTGATTGGGGCATGGAGCAAACGAGAAACCGGCGGAGAGCGAATGAGAAAGGAGTTTTGATCCCAGCCTGAATGTGCAGATCAAAACCGGTCTTCCTTACCACGGCTCTAGTGATGAGTCACTTGGGATCATCAACAGGCTGCCGAGCCTTCACTGCGGATAAACCTCCGTCCGTATCACGCCCAGCAACATTCGTCTCGACTTTGCTCCGCTGAACCCAATAATGTTCGATATAAAAACGATCAGATACAAAACGACATTTTTTGTTTGTGAGCGCACTGTTCGCCCAACCCATGAAGATGTTCTTCAGCATCCACATCAAGAGATGCAGGATCACGAGGCTTTGTGAGGTTGAGCGTCCCGACGGACCAGACGTGGTAATTTTCGACGATTGCGACTTTACGGATTTGCCCCCACAACAGCATTCTCGCCTTCGTCTCTACGATCCCAAGAATCCAGCAGACCGCAGAGTTTACATTGGAGGCGTATGAAAAGTGAGAGCACGCCCATGAGAGATGATAACGAAACCACCAAGGGCGAACAATGGCACTGCTGGACAACGGGAGGGGCGCTCGGTGTCGTATCGGGGCCAACTGTAATTTGAATATCACCCGCTTTGTTCATGCCCACCCCCGCCCCTCCCGTGCCAGACCTTGTTCCGTCGGCCACATTCGCACGTCATGATCGAGAACGACTACATCTCTCATTTTGAGGCACGATGGTCGCGCCGTGAGGACACCGGCTTGCGACCATCCCGCTCGCCGGTGAGGCCGTGCAGGCATTCCCCCATTCTCCACTCAGTGACACTAACCAAAAAACTAAACCGCTATGATCCTCACTAAATCCAAGCATCACGCCATCGCTTCCGGACTTATCGCCTGCGGGCTGGGAATCGTTGCAATCATGCTCGGAGACCATCATAACGAACTCGTCTTCAAGCTCTTGGTCGCGTTTGGAGTTGCGCTCGTCCTCGGTGGCCTTTTCTTGCTTCGCTACTCGTGGACGATTCACGAGCGCCGCAAGTGATCCTCCCCCATGCCCCCTGCCATACGATCCCACTCGCGGCATCCCGCCGGCGGAAAAAGAAAATCGCCAGCGTCTGGGCGCAGCGATGATGGTATTCGTCCAATGGATCATGGGGCAAGGCCAGGGCGCGATGGATGACGTGATGCGCGAGGTGAAGCTGGCGGAATAGCGGGAGGTGCTCGATGAAGCTGCGGCGGCGGTGACAACATCAATTTGGCGACACGCCACGGGTGGCCGGCAGTGTCACGCCCTCTCTCGCAGGGGTGAGCGTGCCGCCGTCCAGCGGGGTGATGCGGACGCTGTGCCACGTCACGGGGTCCATGCTCTTGATGCCGGGACGCGCCTGATCCGCGAGAGCAAACTGGCGGCTGTCGAGATCCGCCACAGGCCCTTGGAATCGAAAGAGGGGTTTGCCCTCGAAGGTGGCGGTGATATCGGCTTGATCGCCATTCAAAAGCACCTGCACCGCAGCGCGGTAACGATGTTCGTTCACCAACTGGTGCGGCGTGCGCGTGGGGTTGTCCTCGTCCTTGGTGGTGAAGCCACGCACGGACACCAGCCCCGCGTAACCAGCGCTCTCCAGAAAATTCGCCACCACGCTGCGACCGTCTGCGAGCGGGAGGATCACGCTGACGGTTTCTTTACGGCCATGCTTGGTGAATTCGACCTCGAGCTGATAGGATCCCTTCACCCGCACGGGCAGCGCGAGACTGAGCCGAATGCCCCGGCCGCGAAGCTCGGCGCGGCCTTCCGCAGCGGTCAGGTCCGTGCCTTCGCGACGCCAGAGGCCGCCCTCGGTATCTTTGACGACATCAGCCAGCGCGAGAAGGTCCACCGCTCCAGGCGCGGAGGGCGCGGGCTTCGCGCTGCCGTCATCGTCCCATTCGACGATGAAGCCGCCGTTGGATTTGTTGCGGAACGCCGGGTCATCGTGCCAGCGGAGGAGTTTGTGATTCTTGAAGACAAGACCATGGGGCCCCTCCGCCGACTGGCCTGACACGGTGGTGTAATCGGGCTGGCCCTGATTCCAATTGGTGAAAGTGAAGGGTTCGCCCGTGACCCATTTCCACGGTCCACCGCTGGCACTCGCAGTGCCTCCCAGCCAAATGCTGGAGGCACGCAAGTTCGGGTCAAGCTTGGAGCCAAAGGTGGCGTAGAGCCACTCGTTCTCCTCCTTGCTCGTGATCGTCGCGAGATGCCCGCCCATCTCCTCGGCCTTCGCTTTTGCCTCGCCCCAAGCGAACTCGCCAGGCACGAACTCGTAGCGGTGGCCGGCGAAGGTCAAAGGTGGTGCAACTCGCTGGGGTGCAGCCTCGGGCAAGCCAACAGCTTGCTCCTCTTTCAGCTTCTCAAGCGCAAAGAACGCGCTGGCTGCGAGGATGATGACGCTGGTGAGGATGCCGAGGGCGAGCGGCGCGCGGGATTGAGGTGTGACGCGGACATTCTTGTCTGCATTCTCTACCTTCGCGGCTTCGCCGCCTGATGGGGGATTGCGGACAGGAATGTCCGCATCACACTTGGGCGCGATCAGGCTCACGTCCGTCTTGATCTCGCTCGCGGCCTGATAGCGGTCCTTCGGATCGCTTTGCATCGCATGGCTGACAATGTCATCCCAGTGGGGATCGCAGGCGGTGTGCTGCGTCGGCGGCTTCCACACGCCGCGCGGGAGCTGGCCGGTGATCATCTGATAAATCATCACGCCGAG
Organism: Verrucomicrobiaceae bacterium; assembly: GCA_031425215.1. GTDB lineage: Bacteria > Verrucomicrobiota > Verrucomicrobiia > Verrucomicrobiales > Verrucomicrobiaceae > JANPIW01. Next base: position 3,897 of record JANPIW010000764.1, on the reverse strand, counting down.
CGCATAAATGTCCGCGCGGTGGTCGATCGGCGCATCGGTGATGAACTGCTCCGGAGCGGCGTAGTCCGGCGTGCCCATGCCGGTGCCGCTTTGTGTCTGGAAGCTGCTCTCCACGTCATAGCGCTTCGCTAGGCCGAAGTCCGCGATTTTGATGCGCCCGTCACGCGTGAGCATGATGTTGCTCGGCTTGATGTCGCGATGCACGATGCCGTGATCGTGCGCGAACTGAAGCGCGTCACAAATCTGAGGCAGCAGCGCGAGCGCCATCTCCTGCGTCATGCGTCCGGTGCGGATCACGTCCATCATGTCCGCGCCATCGACCAACTCCATGACGATGTAGAGGTAATCGGGGCCAGCCTCGCCGTAATCAATCACGCTGACAATGTTCGGATGATTCAGCTTTGCCATCGCCAGCGCCTCGCGATGAAAGCGCTGCTCGAACCCGTGATCCCGCCCTTGGTCGCGCCGCATGATCTTGATCGCCACGAGACGTTGCAGCCGCAATTGCGCGCCTTTGTAAACCGCGCCCATGCCGCCGCGTCCGAGCAAACCCTCTACTCGATAGGTGTCCGCAGGGAGCAGCGCCGTGAGTTCCTCGGGCAGAGGAAAATCAGGCCCGCCACCGCGCGGACTGGCTCCAGCCGGTCCTGACACGGGATCAGTGACCGACATCACATCATCCGCGACCAGCGACGGCTGCATGGCCTGGGCCATGAGACAACGCGGGCACAGCCCCTCCGTCGCCTCGGCAGGCAGCGCGGCGCTGCATTGCGGGCAGGATTTGGGAGGGGCGGATGAATCGCTCATACAGATGAATGACGCGGTGGCTGGGATGGGTAACAAACTTTCTTCAGCCCGACAACGCCGCAAACAATTCCTTCATCTCTGTCTCCACCATCGCCGCGTCCTCCAGCGTGCCGGCGATCTCCGCCTTCACGCAATCGCGGAAGCGGCGGCGCAAACGGCTTATGGCCATCTTCAGCGCCGCAGCGCTCATGCCGCAGGCCTCGGCCACCGCGCCCTGATCGCCATGTGTGGCATCGCCCGTGAGCCAGGGTTTCACCTGCTGAAAAAAATCCGCGCGCCCTTCCCTCGCGCATTCCTGCTTCACCACCTCCATCGCGCGCGCCAGCGTGGTCAGTGCCCACTCGCGATCAAAGGCCGCGTCGGGTGAAACCTGCCGCGAATCAGGAATCCCCAGCCCACCCGACGCATCCTCGTCCAGCGAGACATGCACCGCGCCACCGCCGCGCTTGATGCGTCGCGCCGCTTCGCGCTGGTTGGCGATGAAATGTTTTACCGAGCGAAGCAGGTATGAGCGGAAGCGTCCGCGCTCACGCTCCGCTGCGGAGATCGTCCCGCCCGCGAGCATCTCCGCGAAGAAAGCATGGCTCAGCTCCCGCGCTGCGTCCGCATCGCGCAGCTCGCAGCGGAGGAAGGCCACGACCGGCTCATAATAAGCGTCGCATAGATCCGCCAGCGCCATGCGACCATCATCGGAGTCCTTCTTCGCCAGACACACTCGCGTCCACCGCGTGGTGTGAAATGAGGCAGGGTTGGGAGTTGAACGTGAATCCGGGATCATCGCGGTCAGAGGATAGTGGCACAAATGTGCGGTGTGTTGAAGAAGGAATACATCCCGGCATCTCCCATCGTGGCGAACAATCTCCCCGCATTGCGCTGAGTCCGCGCTAACGCCGTGATTACGCATTTGAATCCCCTCGCTCCCTCACCATCATGCGCGGCCTGCTGAATGACAAACAATCTGAAATCCGGAAACCATGCCGCGAGCGCGAATCTCTTTCGTCTCTGGTCATTCTGCATTCGTCAGCTCGCGCTGCTCTGCGCGGTGATCACGATCCCCGCACTGCCAGCGCTGGCGCATCCGCTGCAGGCCGAGCCGATCAACCACGCTTACGTCTTCAACTTCGATCAGTTTCACATCGCCGACGATCCCGACGAGCATGTGGTGTTGGGCGGATTTCTTTTGCTGGCGGAGCTGAACTGCACGGCGTGCCATGCGCCGCCTGATGCGTGGAAGGAGCGGCTGTCGCCAAAACCGGGACCAGATCTCTCTGGCGTGGGATCTCGACTCGATGCGGACACGATCTGGCTGATGGTGCGCAGTCCGCAGCACAGAAAACGTGGGACGCAGATGCCGGGAATGTTTGCCGGTGAGGATGGCGATGCAGAGAAGGTGGAGGCGCTGACGGAGTTTTTGGTTTCATTGAAACAAGACACGCCGCCGATGCCCAAGGGCGATGAGGCGCGGGGCAAAGAGCTGTATCACAAGGTCGGCTGCGTGGCGTGCCACGAACCTGCCAGCGATGTGCGACCGCCGAAGGTGCCTGCGGATGTGGATGTGGAGAAGCCTGGCAACGGGTCTGTGCCCATCGCACTGGCGGATGCTTATGAGGTGAACGCGCTGGCGGATTTTTTGCACAACCCGCTGAAGCACCGTCCGGCGGGGCGGATGCCTTCGATGCGGCTGACGAAACAGGAGGCGGCGGATGTGGCCGCGTATCTTCATGTGGGACGCGCAGCGGAGAAGGCGGTGGAGCGCGCGGCGCTGAAGATCGCACCGCAGGGTTTGGAGAAAGGACAGGCGCTTTTTGCGGAGATGAAATGCATCGCGTGCCATCAAACAAAAGTGACGAGTCCGACCCATGTGACCAGTCTGACCAGCCTCGACTCAAGCAAAGGCTGTCTTTCCGCCAAACAACCCACCGGCATTCCACGCTTCGATTTGAACGATCTCCAAAAGCGAGCGCTGCGGCTTGCGCTGGCTGCGATCAAGAACTCCGCCGATCCCGCGCTCTCGGCGAATCAAAAAGTGGACTGGCAGATGTCCCGCCTGAACTGCTACGCCTGCCATGACCGCGATCACAAAGGCGGCCCCGAAGATCCGCGTGCGCAATTTTTCACTGTGAATGACGCGGGCGCGGAATCGCTCGGCGAGCTGGCGCATCTGCCTCCGAACCTCGATCATGTGGGACGCAAGCTCACGCGTGGCTGGTTGGAAAAGGTGCTGTGGGGCGAGGGCGGCGGAGTGCGCCCTTACATGGATCTGCGAATGCCGCACTTTGGCCGCGCGCAGACGGAGCCGTTCGTGGCGTGGATGACGGAGGCGGACAAGGAAGAGAAGCCGACGCAGATCGACGTGAGCGGCCTGGCGAAGCATCATCGGGCTGAGCTGGGTCGCGTACTGCTCGGCGCAAAGGGGCTGGCGTGTGTGGCATGTCACGGCATCAAGGATCGGAAATCTCTCGGCCCTCCGGTGATCCGGCTGACGCACACCGTGGAGCGCTTGCGGCCGGAGTACTTCAAGGAGTTGCTACTCAATCCACAGGCGACGCAGACGGGCACGGTGATGCCGCCGATGTTTGCCGGACGTAAGAATGCGGATCAAGAGATCGAAAGCATCTGGACATACCTGCGCGAGCTTGAGGGCCAGCCGTTGCCCGAGGGATTGCTCTCAACGGAGGACTTTGAATTGAAACCGGAGAAAGCCGACCGGCCTGTCATTTTCCGCAGTTTCATCGAGGGAGCTGGAAGCCGGGCGATCGCGGTCGGATTTCCACAGCGTGTCCACGCCGCATTTGACGCCTCGAAAGCGCAATGGGCGATCGTGTGGCGCGGACGTTTTCTCGACGCGATGAGCAACTGGCAGAGCCGCGACTTGCAAGCGGTCAAGCAGCTGGGAAACCTCGTCGCAGACGCCTTGGGACGGCCGGGAACTGGCAATGTCCGCCCCCATTTGCATGTTCACGATCGACAAGGTCGACGGGACAGCCCGGTCGCGCAAGCCGTCTCGCAAATCACGTGAAACCTGCTTCGAGATGCAAATTGCTTGGTCGGCATCTTCCGCAAGGACCGTAAACCAGCGCCGGAAATGCG
>JANPIW010000763.1:0-4383 GCA_031425215.1 Verrucomicrobiaceae bacterium | reverse complement strand
CGGGCAGCTTCCAGTGCAGGAAGTCCGCAAACTTCGGCAGATCATCACGATCATCCTCCCTCACCGGCGGCATCGTGAGCGACGCGTCGGGATAAAGATCAAACCACTTCTTCGTGGCAAAGCACGGCACGTGCGGCAGTTGAAATCCGGCGCAGATGAAAAACGGCTTGTCCTTCGGCGCGCTGTTGAGCGATGCGATGGCTGCGTCCGCTGTCTTCCAGTCGGCAGTGTCCTCGTCGTGCTCGGGAAACACGCCCCAGTCCATCGCGGGATGACGCGCCCCCGGCAGTTTTGCAAAAGGTTGCGGCGGCTTGCCGGTGCCGCCGGACTTTGACCATGACAAAAACTCCCGCGCTTGATCCTTCGGCTTGATCGAGCCACCGTGGTAAATCTTCCCGGCCGTCGTCGTGTGGTAGCCTGCGGAAGTAAATGTCTGCGGCAACGTGATGTGATCCTTTGTGCGCTCCACGTCGCGAATGCCCGGCGAGAGACCGCAGATTCCCGTGCTCGAAGGCCGCAGCCCCGTGAGCAACGAGCTGCGCGACGGATTGCACAGCGGCGCCTGGCAGTGCGCGTTGGAGAAAAGCGTGCCGCGTTTTGCCAGCGCATCAATCCCCGGCGTCCTCACCTGCGGATGACCGCCCATGCAGCCGATCCAGTCGTTCTGATCGTCGATGGCTATGAAGAGCACATTAGGCCGCTCACCAGCAGCAGAGAACAAAGCGCAGGGAGCGAGGAGAAGAGCGAGGCAGAAAACAAAAACGGCAGATTTCATGGCGCGGCTATAACGCAGGCCGGCGCCGCTCTATCGCAAGAAGACAACCATCATCCTCACGCGCAACGGCGCGCGTTGCAGCCCGGCTCATTGAGCCGGAATCGTGCGAACGAGAAAGATGTTCCCCAATGAGCCTTCAAACACGGCCAAGTGATCCCGTGCGTTACCCCGACGCCCGCCTCGGAGAGTCGGGCCACCTTTCCATTGCGCATCGCCACCCGCCTCGGAGAGTCGCGCCACCCCATGCTCGACGAGCTTCTCACCCTCTGGCAAAACATCCGCGACCCTGAGTACGCGCATCTGCTGCTGGAGTCCCTCCCGCTCTACGGCATCGGCATCGGCCTTTTGTTTCTCTTCGTCGCGGTGACGTTCGGGGAGCGCAAATCCCGGGCGCTGGCACTGCTCATCATCTGCCTGTCATCCGCCAGCGTGTGGCCTTATCTCGCACTCAGGGAAAAAGCGCAGCCGCGCATCATCGCCATGCACGATCCGTCCTTCGCGCCACTGATCCGCGAGCAGTCTCAGCGCCGTGAAAGCATGCAGGGCGCGTATTACGCCCTCGCCGTTCTCAGCGCGATCTCACTGGTGCTGGCGATGTCCGGCAAAGGCCGCGCGCTGCTGATCGTCACCCTCGTGCTCGCGGTCGCCGCCTTCTGGCTCAGCCTCTGGCTGCACAAGAAGGAGTGCGAAGTTTATCACCGGAATATTGTGCGACCTGCGGGGAGGTGAGCATTGAACATCGAACGTCGAAGTTTGAAGACCCCAAATCAATCTCGCTTGCGGCCTCGGACAGATGGCTTCTGACCTCTGACCTCTGACTTCTGACCACTGCTTTCACGCTCCACTTTCCGCGCCCCGCCCGGCCCAGGCTTCGGCTTTGCTTCCTTGCCTCTCACGCTCATGCGGATAGGCAGACCCTCGGCGGGCCATTGGTCGCGAATCTTGTGCTCGAGGTAGCGGATGTAGCTGTCGGGCAGTTTCTCGGCGCGATTCGCGAAGAGCACGAAATGCGGCGTGGGCACGGGCGTGTCCTCGGCGTTGTTCACCTGCGTGGCGTAGAGGAGCTTGAAGCCGGTGCGCGAATTGCCCACCGATGGCGCCGCCTCGATTGAGCGGGAGAGCAGGCGGTTCAGCACTCCGGTGCCGATGCGCTGGCGCGCGCCGTCCTTCACGCGCTCCACGGTTTTGAAAAGCGAGTCGAGATGCTGCGCCTTCTTCGCCGACACCGCCACCATGGGCGCGTAGTGCAGGAAGAAGAACTCGGGGCGCATTTTCTCCTCCAACTCCTCAAGCCTCGCCGTGCGCGTGGCCGACGGGTGATAGAGATCAAACTTGTTCATCACCAGAATGCACGGCTTGCGCTCTTCGAGAATGATCTGCGCGATCTTCCGATCCTGCATCTTCGCGCCCTCGGCACAATCAATGACCAGCATGCAGATATCCGCGCGCTTGATGCTGTTGATGGCCTGGTCGATGGAAAAAATCTCCACTGCGCCGTCCACTTTCGCCTGCCGCCGGATGCCGGCGGTGTCGATGAGCATGTACTCTTTCCCACGCACCTTGCAGCGCACGTCGAGCGAGTCACGCGTCGTGCCCGGCATCTCGCTCACGATGGCGCGCTGCTGGCCGAGGATGGTGTTCACCAGCGATGATTTACCCGCGTTCGGCCTGCCCACGATGGCGAGTTTGAGGAGAGGTGTGTTCAGTTGCTCGATTTCCGTTTTCCGTGCTTCACCATCTGAGGACTGAGCACTGAGCACTTCTCTCTTCTCGCGCAGTTCCAATTTCTCCGAAATCATCGCCACCAACTTCTCGGTCCCCAAACCATGAGCCGCGCTCGCTTCGACCATGTCTTTGAATCCGAGACGCGTGAACTCAGCCACATGCGTGCTGCGCTTTGGCGAGTCCGCTTTGTTGCACACGAGGATGACAGGCTTGCTCGTCTTGCGAAGCATCGCGGCCAGTGAGAGGTCGATGGGCGTGATGCCATCCATCACATCGACGACGAAGAGCAGCAGATCCGCCACATCGAGAGCGATGGCCGCCTCTGTCTGCACTTGGTCCGTCAGCACGTCACTCGTGTTCGCGCCGATGCCGCCCGTGTCCATGATTTCAAAAACCTCTGACGCTCGCCTGCACTCCGCCACGATGCGGTCACGCGTCACGCCTGGCATGTCATGCACGATGGATATGTTCTTGCCCGCCAGCCGGTTGAAGAGCGCGGACTTCCCCACATTGGGCCGCCCGACGATGGCTACGGTTTTGGGGAATGAAGAGCGAAGTGGAGATGACATGGCGGAAAGAAGGGCGGGAGCATTACTCCAGCATTCGAGTAAACCAAGGCGCATCTGGACTGTCCACCGAACGATCACCGCACAGGTGCCGTCGGCGTCTCGGCGCCAAACACACTCGGCGCGAGCAGGTCGTCGCCGCGCACAAAACTTCCGTCGGGCATGCGGTGGAGATCATCTGCGGACCACATCACCCGGTCCGGTCCGGCGCTGCGGATCTCGAGGCGGTCGCTGGCTGTTGCGTGGAAGTAGAGCGGCGTTTTCCAGCGGTCGATGATGCGCCCTTGCGAGTCAAAGAGCAGCGAGTCATCAGGCAGAAAACGCAACCGCGCCTTGTTCCTCCCGCGCAACGCGTCCGCGATGTCCTCATTCGCGCCGAGGGGCAGTGGGTCATCGCCTTTCACGAGCAAGGAAAAATTATCGAGCGCGCGATGCAGCAACATCAGGTCATCTTCGGGCTTCGCGGCCGGATCGGCGTAGTCTTTGAGGATGATCTCGCCGATAAGGGGTGGGACCACCCGTGAGGCAACCTCCAGCGCATTCACTGAGACACCGACAAAACTACGCACATTTTTGCCCAGTCCCTGTAGAAGGAAGTAAATGACGAGGCCAAACGCGACCATCACAACGACCGCAGCGAAGAGCAATGCGCGAACAGGATAAGGTCCTCGCCAATCGATCTTCATCTATGAATCAACGCTCTTCAATTCGCCGAAACATCTCAATAGACTCAACGAGGTCATTTCCGTGTCAGCGGATTCCAGAGTGACTACGATTCACGACGCTGGGTACTTCGTGCGCTCAGCCACGCCGGAAACCATGAGCAACGGAATCGTGTGTGACACATACTCATCCGGCTCATCGTCCGCAGGAGTGACCACCACGCAAAACGTCGCCCCAGGCGGGAGAAGAATGAAATCCTGGTGCGGCACCTCGTAACGCCTTCCATCCGCGATGTGAATCGTGAAGGGAATCGACTCCTTGATCTTGGTCTTCAACGTGGCGTGTGTCATGGCAGCGGCAGCGTATGCCTCATCGCCTGAGAGTCAATCGCGCCAACAATCGCTCAGCTCCACGTCCCGGGTTTCAAAAACCCAATCGGCAGCGAGGACGAGCTTGGATTGTAGAAGTTTGCCACGTTCGGCAGCACATAGCTGAGGTTTGTTCCACTCACACCGAACCAGCGCAGCATCTCGGCAAAGAACGAGTCCACACTGGTGGTCGGAATCATGCGCCCGCCGTAGCCGGTGTCGTTGTTGCTTTCGAGGGTCTGGTCCGGGAAGGTGCCGTAGATGCGCCCACCCTGCACCGGGCCGC
>JANPIW010000762.1:0-2122 GCA_031425215.1 Verrucomicrobiaceae bacterium | reverse complement strand
CGGTGATGAGTTTTGCGGCGCTTCTGGCGGTGAAGGAAATCCAGTCCTTGCCGGGTCTGTAAAACGGATCCAAGAACGCGGCGGCATCGCCCACGAGCACAAAGCCGTCACCCGAAAACGTCGTGCTGTAGTACGCGAGGTTTCTGCGCCAGTGCATGTCCTCCTCGCAGTATTCAGCATCGGCGAGCATTTCACGCGCAACAGGATGCTTCATCAAAAATGCCTTCAGGCGGTCGCCGAGCTTGCCGCCATCTTGCTCGAATTCGACGATCCGCTGGTCGAGGACAAATCCCACGCTCACATCGCCGCCTTTGAGCGGGATCCACCAGCTCCACCAGCCATCGCCGATGATGTGATTCGTGGCGGTGTTGCGCGCGCCATAGATGACGCGCGACCACTCGGGATACTTCTCCGCCAGCTCGCGGCTGTCCCAGTCCTTCACACCTTTCCAGCGCGACCAGCAGGCAGCCGTGGGATGCTCGGTGTTGGAGACCCACCAGCCGTTCTTGCGAGCGAGCACGGCGGCCATGCCGGATGCATCCACGACCCATCGCGCGCGGATCGTCCGCGTCTCGCCACCGTGCTTCACATCCAGCATCTGCTCTCCACCAGGATTCAATTGCACATTCGACACCGTCGCAGGCCGGATCAGCGCGGCACCGGCCACGCACGCACGACGCAGCACCTCCTCGTCAAACGTGGAGCGGTCGAGCTGGAACGAGGGAATGCGCGCGAGGTATTTCCCGCCCAACTCGCTGGCCTCTGACACATTCGTCACCTCTTCATTCGTGAACCAGAAGCGCAGCCCTTGCTTCAAGATGTGCGATTCATTCAGGTACTGCGTCATGTCCAGCACACGGCACATGAAGAAGCCGCTGACCTCCACCGTGGCCTCGCCAACACGACGCCCGAGCTTCTCTGACTTTTCCACAATCAGCACACGGATGCCCGGATTGTGCCGCAGCAGGAGTGTCGCTGTCGCAGCACCCGAGAGCGCGCCGCCAATGATCACCACATCGTAAGAGGATGTGTCTGAAGAGTTCCCGTTCGTCATCGCAGCGATGATGCCCTCCATCGTTTGCAATGCAACCGTTTGTCCGCCGTCATCACAGGGCAAGTGAAGGAAAACGCCCCGCTCGTGAAGCCCACGCGATTTCCGCTTTGCATCCACCGCGCCGCGCGCGAGTCTCCGCGCCATGTTCTGGCGTGTTGTCGGCAGTTTGGGCGTTGTGTTTTGGGCGGTGATGACCGGCCTCCTCATTCGCGACACCTATTTCCCCGAGGCATCGCGGTTCTCCGAGGTGCCGCCGCGCATGGTCATCGACCTCTTCCTCTCCCATCCCGATCTCGGCAAGACGCTCGATGTTTTCCGCGACAATGAGCGAGCCGGTCACGCCAGCGTCACGATACGACGCGAGACGGAGGTCGATGCGCGGCCCTCCATCCACGAGCTGCGTATCACCGGCCAGATCGAGGGCGCCGCTATCGGCATGGATGATCGCGCGCTCACCTATCACCTCGACAGCGAGATCGAGGACACCACGAAATGGCGGCGCATCACGCTCCTGCTTCATTGGAGCGCGAGCGCGAGCGCCAGAGCGGATGACGACATTCGACTTCATTTCTCATGGCGGGAAAACCAGCCCCGCCCCGCATTTGAGGTGCGACGCGGCGGCGAGATCATCATGGACATGGACAGCGCGCTGGCATCCGTCCCAGGTCTGACCGCAGCGAACCTGCTCCCCGCCATCAGCTCCAGCACGAACACCCCGCCCGCGAAGATCAAGGCGCGCGAAGGCGTGATCGCACTGGCGGGCCGCGAGCGCAAATGCTACTTCCTCGAAATGACGTTCCTCGACACCCACACCGCGCGCATGGTCTTCACCGAGGCCGGAGAACTCGCCCGCGTCGATCTCCCTCAAGGCTGGCGCATGCTCGAACCAAACATACATGAGATCGAAAAGTAGCTCGACGCTCCGAGGCGAGCACCTCCGCTTCCGCTCGCCATCACCTTCCTCACCCCCGAGCAGCGCACTTTCCACATGATCGAGATTGAAAACCTCACGATGCGGTACGGCGATCTCCTCGCGCTGGACGGCCTCAGCCTCTCGATTCCGCAGGG
>JANPIW010000761.1:0-8510 GCA_031425215.1 Verrucomicrobiaceae bacterium | reverse complement strand
CTCGGTGGCTCCGTCGGCGACGGGCTTGAGCAGCGCGCCTTCGAGCTTGGCGATCTTGGTGTCGGTGACGGTGTGGTTGGCGAAAGCGGTGACGTCCTTCGTGGTGGCGTCCTTGAACTTGGCGGTGACGATGACTTGATGGAAGTCGGGCTTGAGTTCGAGCGCGTAGGAGCCGGGGAGGATTTCGATGCTCTCGAGCGTGGGCAGTTTTTTCTGAAGAGCGGCGGCGGCTTTGATTTCCTCGGGGGATTTGTGTTTGAGCACGAGACCCTGCGGCCATTTAGCGCCCTCGGCGATCCATTGCTTGAGCAGGGCGGTCTGCGCGCTGGAGAGCGGTTCACCCTTGGGCGGCATGATGTCGTCGTGGTCTTTGGGCAGAACGATTCGCTTGATGATCTCGCTCTTGTCGGGCTGCCCTGCGACGAGCGCGGGGCCGCCTTCGCCGCCTTTGAGCATGGCCTCGGCGGTGTGCATGAGCAGGTCGCCTTTCACCTTGTCGGGATTGTGGCATTCGAGGCATTTGCTCTCGATGAGTGGCTGCACCTGGGAGGTGAAGTCGATCGGCGCGGAGAATGCCAGGGAGGTGGATGTGAGGATGAGAGCGAGGGGGGCTTTCATGATTTTAGATTTCAGATTTGGGATTTAAGATTTCTGAAGCGGTTATTTTTTTCCAGCGGCGGCTTCCTGGCGGAGTTGTTCGAGGCGGGAGAGAGGTTTGGCTTCGGCGGGCTTGGGCGGCGCGGGGGTCTTGGTGTTCTGTGCGACGACGGCTGGCGCGGCGGCGGGGGCTTTGCGTGGGGGGTCGATGCGGAGGATGGAGCCGGTGGCGATGCGGTGCGTGGTGATGCTGCCGTTCATGGGGACATCGACTTTGACAAAGAGGTTGGCTTGTTTGCCGACGGGTGATTTGGAGTCGGTCTTGACCTTGAATGTGACTTCTTTGGTGTCCTTGTTGATCTTCGCGGACTCGATCGGAATGGTGTCAGGGACGCCGATGACTTCCACGACGGCATCGCCAGCGAAGGGGGAGATGTGCTCGATCTTGGCCACCATGACGGCTTCCTTGCCTTGCTCGACGGCGGTCATTTGCATCGTCGGAGCGGAGACAAGGGCTGGGGCGGTGGTCACTTCACAGAAAGGAGATGCGTTGTAGATGCGTCCGTTGCCTGCATCGGCCTCGCCCATCACGGTCATTTTCCAAGCACCTGCGGCGACGCTGCCGTTGGCGTCGAGGATGAAGGTGCATTCGTTCTGGCCTTCGGCGATGGTTTGCTCGCCGAGGATGCTGACACCCGGTGGCTTCCAGATCATGAAGACGCGGATGGGGGCTTTGAATCCTTCTTTGCGCTTTGAGACGACTTTAAGATTCATAAGGCCGCCCGCGACGAGAGGGACAACAGGCTTGACGATTTCGAGCGAGTAGGGCGCTTCATCGACGACGGCGACGGGGAGGCGGTCCTCGATTTCGGTGTAATAGATGACGTTGCCGTTGCGCACGACATCGAACTCCTGGCGGAGCTTGCCGGTGATTTTGTTGGCAGGGTCTGTGGGCTTGAGTTTGATGGGCACGGTGGCGTGGGCAAAGGTCGCGTCGGGCGCTGCTTCAAAGACGAGGGGGATGCTCGTGCCGTCTTTGATGGAGTCGGTGTTCAGCAGCTTCACACCGGGGGGCAGTCCCTGGGCATCGAAGGCGAAATCACCGTTGACGTTGTTTTTGCTGATGTTGACGAGCGTGGCGTAGCGACCGCCCTTGGGTACGGCGATGAACTGGCGGTAATGCGTGTCGTTCACGGTGAACTGCGGCGAGGCGAAGGTCAGCTCTGGCTCGGCGGCGACGATCTCGATGCGGTACACAAAATTCGGACCGCCGCGCTCGAGGTGGTCGGACACGCGCACGAAATAATCTCCGTCCGCAGGAATGGTGACGACGAGTTTGCTGTCGAGGCGACGGCGGCCACCGCTGTCGTCATTGCTCCCGAGCGCGCTGCCTTTCTCGTTGTAGAGGCCGATCACAGTGTCGAGCGGCGAGCCGAGGGCTTGCGCGAAGCCGAACATCTCCACCTTGGATCCTTTTTTAAGCGGCACTTTGAAGTAATCGATGTCGCCGGGTTTCTCGATGATGCCGTTGAGCGCGACAGGCTCGCCGCTGGTGGCGGGCGATGCCTTGGCCTGGTCTTCGTTTGGCTCAACTTCGAGGGCATTGTCGAAGGGCTGGAGACGGAACGGATTGCCCGAGGGCGGGGCGTCGCCGGCATTTTGCGCGAAGATCATGAAGTTAGGATCGGCTTCGGTGGGGAGCTGGATTTCCTCTTCAAAGCTCGAGCCGGTGGTGCCCTCGATGAAACGTGTTTTGACTTTGGAGCCGATCTTGCCGCCGGCGGGATAGACGACATCGGGCCTGCGGAAGCTGCCGACGTGGAGGCGGTAGTAGTTGTTGCCGCCGCCGCGATACGATGATTCGCGCATCATGATGGTGTAGTCGCCATCATACTCGGCGACGAACGAGCAATAGCCGTCCTGGCGGTGGAGGATGGTGTCGTCGGACGCGGCCTTCTCAAATTTGTCCTTGTCCATGATCGAGACGTAGGGATCAAAGATGGTGTAGCCGAGGCGCAAGCCATCGGCCTCGACGCTGATGCGCTGGCCTTTTTTCGCGGTGATCTTGAAGTAATCAACGTCCTCGCTTTGCACGATGCCCTCGATGGTCTGGTTGAAGCCGATGGGCTGCGGCGCATCGGCGTCGTTGTTGGGTTCCTTTTCATCGACGTTTGGGAAAGGGCCGACGAAGAACTGGCGCGCGTGCGAGATGCCTGATTTGGTGCGCAGGCGCATGAGGTGGTTCCCGAGCGGGACTTCTTTGGCGATGGAGATGACGCAATCGACTTTGCCGTTCTCCGCTTTGACGACCTGCTTGAGCGTGAAGCCTGGTGAGAAAAAGATGATGCTTTCGAAATCAGCAAGTCTGTTGCCGGTAACTGTGAGACTCACATCGGTGCCACGCTGTCCGCCATTGGGTTTCGTGGTTAAGAACTCGGGATACGAGGCGCTGCTCTGAGCCAAGGTGATGGCGAGAGTGAGAGCGGCAAGGGAGGATTTGAAAACGACGGTTTTCATGATTTGAGATTTCAGTTTTAAGATTTCTGAGGCGCGGTGCTCGTCTCGGAGGATCGGGCTACGTTGGGTAGTAGTCGAAAGGCGGTGAGGGTCGAAACCCGCACCGCCCTTCGGTAAGAAAACAGGATTGGAGCGGGATTAAGCGAGGGCCTCGGAGAGGATGCGACCGCCGTTGACGATGTCGATGGGACGGCCACCGTCGGCGACAATGCGCTTGTCGGCATTGATGCCGAGGAGACGGTACATCGTCTTGGCGATGTCCTCGGGGCCGACCGCGTCGCGATCAGGCTCGCCGCCGAGGGCGTCGGACGCGCCGTGGATGTAGCCTTCCTTGAATCCGCCGCCCGCCATGGCGACCGAGAACACGCGTGGCCAGTGGTCGCGACCATTGGTGCCGTTGATCTTCGGAGTGCGGCCAAATTCGGAGCTGACCATGACGAGGGTGCGCTTCAACATGCCGCGATCAGAGAGATCGGTGATGAGACGTGCGAATGCCTGGTCAAAGTTCGGCGCCTGACCTTCAAACGCTCCTTTGATGTTGGAGTGGTGGTCCCATCCGCCGTAGGTGACGGAAACCATGCGCACTCCAGCCTCGACGAGACGACGGGCGAGGAGGAAACGCTGGCCGGCGGTGTTGCGGCCGTATTCGTCGCGGAGCTTGTCGGCTTCCTTGTTGAGATCGAAAGCTTCGCGCGCCTGCTGGCTGCTGATCAGGCCATATGCGGCGTCATAGAAGCTGTCCATCGCGGTGATGGAGTCGGCTTTTTCCACGCTCTTGAAGTGTTCATCGACCACGCCTAGCAAATGGCGGCGGCGATCGAAGCGCTTTTCGTCCACGTCTTTCGGTGTGAGCAGATCGCGCACGGTGAATCCTTTGTCCGCTGGATCACTGCCGAGGGCGAAAGGACCGAAGGCGCTGCTCATGTAACCGGTGCCTTGCTCAGGCGCGATGACATTGGGCACCACGACGTAAGGGGGCAGGTTCTTCTGGGAGCCAAGCTCGTGCGAGATCACGGAGCCGAAGCTGGGGAACTTGATGGCGGGGCTGGGGCGGTAGCCGGTGAACATGTTGTGCGTGCCACGCTCGTGGGCAGCCTCGCCGTGGGTCATGGAGCGGATGACCGTGAGCTTGTTCATGATCTTGGCGATGTTGGTGAATTTTTCCCCGACGTACTCTCCGGGAATGCTCGTCTTGATCGGGGTGAACGGACCGCGATACTCCGGCGCAGCGAAGGGCTTTGGATCCCAGCTCTCCTGGTGGGCCATGCCGCCTGGGAGATAGATGTGGATGATCGAGTCAGCGATGGGCTTGAAGGTCTCGACCGCGGGCATGGCCTGTGCGGCCTGGAGGCGCAGCAAGTCAGGGAGCGTGAGGCCGATGCTGCCGAGCATGCCGACATAAAGGAAATCACGGCGGCTCACTCCGGAGCGTAGATCGAGATGATTACCTTGGCAGTTTGTGTGCATTTTCATGTAGTTAAGCGGGTTTGGGTTTGCTTGAAACCTACGAGCACGGCACCAGTATGTTTCAGAGAGCTGGAACTTTTGCGAAAAAGTCGCGCTGTTCCAGCCATGCACTTTTCATAGTGTGCCAGTTTGATCAGACTGAGCGATGGCTATTTGCTGATCAAACCGCCGCCGGTGCGACTGGCTTCGACGACGGTTTTGCTTTCGCTCACAACCCAGCCGGAGGCGACGAGATCGGTGAGCCAGACTTGATTGGGTGCTGTCGCGTCAGGCGGGTAGCGGAGGCGCACGGTGAGCGGGGTGGCGGGTTGCTCGCTGTTTTTGAGCCAGTACTCGATCTCCCGGCCTAGCGCGCTCTGCCGTTCTGCGTACGCGTAGAGAGGCTCGGCCTCAGGCTGGCTGGGCTGGCGCAATTTCACGCAGAGGAGCCACTTTGCGTCATTGAAGTCCGCCTCAAACACATCGCCCGCCTCCGCCATGACGCGGAACAGTTTTGGAGAGGTGGGTTTCATGCTGACGAAATCGGTCCACGCCATTTCGTTTTCGAGTACGAAACTTGGCCAGTCCACCTTGTAGCTGCCGTCGGGCATGACGATCACCGCCGCACGGTGCGCACGATTGTTGCTCAACTGAATGTCATGCTCGGAGACGGATCCGTTGCCGATCACATCTGAGCGTGTGATTTTGACAAAGCTCACGGGGCCGTCGCCATTCGCACGGTAATAGTATCGGACGCGGTGCTCTAGTTGGGCGCTGTTGGCGATGTAGGCGAGCCGTTGCTCCACCGTGGTGGAGCGCATGTAGCTGGTGAGCGTCGCGCGCGCCTTGTCCACGTCGTGCGCCACCATGTTGGCAGGGTTGCTGACGGGCACCCGGTAAAGAGCACGCGGGATGGAAGTGCCGACGCTCGCGGAACTGCGCGGGGGCTTGGCCACCGGCGCGAGCTGCTGTGACCTGCCGCCATCGGGTATGGGAGTCTTTGCGCCCAGCTTGGGCACGGCGCCCGGGGAGGTGTTTTGCAGCACATTGGCGGCGGTGTTTGTCTTGGACGCGATCTGCCTCTCGGCGGGCGGCGGGATGAAATCCAGGGAGTCGGGGCGCTTCTCGGGCCGCACCGCCGACGCGATATGCGATTCCTTTCTCACGGGAGCGCTGGAGATGCTGGGCACGGACTCCGACACCAGCTCAGGCCTTGTCTTGTCCGCATCGCCCGGGAAAAAACGCTCGCGGTTCAGATGAATGAAACTCGCCACCACAATCGTCGCCGCCACGCTGCCGATGGCCCAGGCGAGGCGTTTCTTCATCGCGACGAGCTGCGGATCAGCCTTCATCCGCTCGAATGCGTCTCCCAGCAGCGGCTGTGGTTCGTCAGCGCCCAGGTCGGATTTGATCGCGTCGAAGTCCAGGCCGCCATCCGCGCTCACCAGCAGCGCCTTGCGTTTCATCCGGCCTTGCTTCTGCGTGAACTGCAAAATGATCGGCTTGCCACAGTTACTGCACGGCCGCGAACGCGTCACAGCCGTGACGTGTAGTTCGACAGGCTTCTCACAGTGAGGGCAGATTAGATTGGCGGCGGGCATGGCCTGGGGCGTAAGGCTGGCATTAATGACTCACACTTCATCTGACCGCAACCAGCCAGATGTGTGCCGGAATATTTGAGGGTGGTAAGGAAAACATTTGTCGCGCTCCTTCGTCGCCTGCACGGTGCGCTCATGCCAGGGCGCATCGCACTTTATGGTGGCAGCTTCAATCCTCCAGGCGCGCATCACCGGCGTGTCGCGGAAAAGCTTGCCCGCGTTTTTGACCAGGTGCGCGTCATCCCCTGCGGCCCGCGGCCTGACAAGGAAACCACAAACACCACGCCGCCTGTTTTCCGCGCCGCGCTGGCAGACATCACCTTCGGCGGCATCACGCGTGTCACCGTCGATCTCTTTGATCTGGAGGCCGACACATTCACGCGCAATTGCGATTTGCAGACGCGCTTTGCCAGCGAGGGCGAGGTCTGGCACGTCATCGGCGCTGATCTCATTGCAGGCGGTGGCAAAGGAAAATCTCCCGTCCAGCGCGAATGGAAACACGGCCGCGAGCTGTGGCGCGCGGCAAACTTCGCCGTGCTCACCCGGCCTGGATTCACGCTCGACAAAAAAGACCTGCCGCCCAGGCACCAGCTCATCGAGATCGACGCGCCCGGCTCCAGCACGGCGGTGCGCGATCTCATCGGTCGCGGCGAGAGCATCGCGCCGCTCGTCACGCCGCGAGCACTGTCTTATATAGAGCGCTACGGATTGTATCGCGCGCCCGTGCCCGGCGTCTGGTCGCCGGGATCACTCGCTGGCAGCGATTACCTTCTTCACGCTGATCGAAAAAATCCGAAGGCAGCTGCTTTGGCACAGAAACTTCGCGCGCAAAAAAACGGCGGCAAAGACCCGCGCTTCATCCTCGCCCTCGGCGGTGATGGCGTGATGCTCCGTTGCATCCGCGAGCACTGGCGGCGGCGCCTCCCGTTCTTCGGCGTCAATGCAGGCCATCTCGGATTCCTCATGAACCGCGCCGACGAGCTGGCGAAATCCACCTTCCCGCCGCGCAATGTCATCTTCCGCCAGCTCCCCATGCTCTATTTAGAATGCGAGGACTCTGCTGGCAAAATCACGACTGCGTACGGATTCAACGACGCATGGGTCGAGCGTGCCACCAGCCAGAGCGCGTGGCTCGAGATCACCGTCAACGGCGTGCGCCGCATCCCCAAGCTCGTCAGCGACGGCGCGCTCGTCGCCACCGCCGCAGGCTCCACCGCCTACGCACGCAGCATGGGCGCCGCGCCGCTGCTCGCGGACACACCCGGCTGGCTTCTCGTCGGCTCAAATGTGCTCGAACCCGCGAACTGGAAGAGCGCGTTGCTCTCCACTGACGCCACGGTGGAGATACGCAGCCTCGATCCCGCCAAGCGACCCATTGAGGCGTTCGTCGATGGTCTCGCGCAGGGAAACGTCGTCGCTCTTCGCGCCAGAATCTCACGCGCCGCAGCCACTGAGCTGGTCTTCAGTCGCAGCCACGACATGGCGGAAAAAATCGCCGCGATACAATTCAACGCGTGAGCGCAGCGTGTAGCTGAACCGCGTGAGCGTTCAGTCAGTGGGTGAAGGCGCACCTTTGCATCAACCCCGGACGACAGAAGGCTCGCGCCATCGGCTACGCGCTTTGCTTGCAAGCCTTGATCGTGTTCGCCATCAGCATCGCAATCGTCATCGGCCCCACGCCTCCGGGCACTGGCGTGATGGCGCGGCATTTCGGCGCGACTTCATGAAACGCCACATCACCCACGAGACGGTAGCCTCGCTCCGCGATCAAATCGTCCACGCGATTGATTCCCACATCGATCACCACCGCGCCTTGCTTCACATGCTCCGCGCGGATGAAATCAGGCCGCCCGATCGCCGCGATCAAAATGTCCGCCGTGCGCGTGATCTCCGCGAGATTGCGCGTGCGCGAGTGCGTCACCGTTACCGTCGCGTCCGCGCCCTTGCCCTTTGCCATCAGCAGCATCGCCATCGGTTTGCCCACGATCATGCTGCGGCCCACCACGACCGCGTGCGCGCCCGAGGTTTCGATGCCGGCCTCAATGAGCAGACGCTGGCAGCCGAGCGGTGTGCAGGGCACAAAACCCGACGGGTCTTCCATCGCAAGCTTCGCCACATTCAGCGGATGAAACCCGTCCACATCCTTCGCCGGATCAATCGCGCGCACGATGGCCGCCTCGTCGATGTGCCTCGGCGGCGGACTCTGCACGAGGATGCCATGGATCGCCGGATCGTTGTTCAACTCGCGCACCACCGCCAGCAGCTCCTCCTGCGTCGTGCTCGCGGGCAGCTCATGCTTCACCGAGTGCAGCCCCAGCTCCTTGCACTTCTTGTCCTTCGACCTCACGTAAG
>JANPIW010000760.1:0-3464 GCA_031425215.1 Verrucomicrobiaceae bacterium | reverse complement strand
ATCCAGCTCTTCACGCGAAAATCGGTGAGCGGCAAAGTGCTGATGATTTTCACCCGTCAGCTCGCGACGTTGATCGACGCCGGCCTCCCGCTGCTCCGCGGCCTGACGGTGCTCGCGAAGCAGGAAAAGGATCTCGTGCTGCGCAACACGATCAACTCGCTGGCCGACGCGGTGCAGGGCGGCAGCACCTTTTCGGAATCGATGGCGCAGCACCCGCGCGTCTTTAACAAGCTCTACATCAACATGGTGAAGGCGGGCGAACTCGGCGGCGTGCTCGAACTCGTCCTGCAGCGTCTCGCGGAGTTCCAGGAGAAGGCGCAGAAGATCAAAAACAAGGTGCTCGCCGCGATGGCCTACCCGGTGATCGTGCTGATGATCGCCATCGTGATCATGATGTTCCTGCTGGCGTTCATCGTGCCGAAGTTCGAGCAGATCTTCAAAGACATGCTCGGCGACAAACCGCTGCCGGCGATCACCCGCTACGTCATCAACGCCAGCAACGTGCTGAAGCACAACTGGATCTGGCTCATCCTCGCGGTGGTTGCGATCGTGGTGATCTACAAGATGATCGCCCGTTCGGCTGGCGGCCGCATCATGCTCGACCGCATCATGTTGCGCGCGCCGCTCTTCGGTGACCTCACCCGCAAGAGTTCCATTTCCCGCTTCAGCCGCACGCTCGGCACTCTCGTCACCAGCGGCGTGCCCATCCTCCAGGCGCTCAACATCACGCGTGACACCGCCGGCAATGCGATCGTCGCGGATGCCGTGACGAAGGTGCACGACGCCGTGAAGGAAGGTGAGTCGATCGTGCAACCGCTCGAGGCCAGCGGCGTCTTTCCGCCGATGGTTATTTCGATGGTCGATGTCGGCGAGGAAACCGGACAGCTCCCGGAGATGCTATTGAAGATAGCGGAGGTGTACGACGATGAAGTCGATAACGCGGTCGAAGGTCTCACCTCGCTGCTCGAGCCGATCATGATCGTGCTCCTGGCGCTCATCGTCGGCACGATCGTCATTGCGCTCTTCATGCCGCTGATCAGCATCATCCAGAACATGCAGCAAGGCGCGGGAGGTTAGGTTGTGCGATCGTCAGTCCGATTTATGAAACGCCCCTCCGTCCGCGGTTTCACCCTCGTCGAGATGCTCACGGTCATGGCCGTGATCGCCGTCCTCGCCTCGCTCATCGTCGCCGTCATGGGCGTGGTGCAGCGCAATGCAGCCGCCAAGCGCGCCGAGAGCGAGATCGCCACGCTCACCGCGCAGCTCGAAAACTACCGCGCGGACAACGGCGAATACCCGCGCAAGGGAAAGTCGGACGACCTCGATCCACGCCTCGATGGCAACCCGGCGACGGGCAAGACGGCGGAAAAATATGAGGACGCCAACATGGTCCTCTACAGCGCGTTGAGCGGCGACAAGCTGCCGGACAAAGACCCGGACGGGAAACCGGAGGACGGCGAAAAGATCTACTTCGAGTTCAAGCGCGACATGCTGAAGACCAAGAAAGACGAAAAGGATCCGGGCAAGATCGCCGAGGTGAAGTTCATCCAGGATCCGTGGGGCAACGCGTATGGGTATTCCACGGCGCGCGCGAAAGCGGAGGCGGAGTTCAACAAAGATCTCCGCAAAGATCCGACGACGAGCCGCCCGAAGAGCATGCCCGGCTACAACCCCACCTTTGACCTCTGGTCCACCGGCGGCTCCGCCAAGAATCAGACGTTGGATGGGCAGCAGGCCGACGCGGCGAAGTGGGTCAAGAACTGGTAGGGCCGGCGGGGGCGGGGAAGGTGATAGGTGAGAAGTGATTGGTGATAAGCGGCGGAGGACGCGGTGCTCGCGTTTCAATCGGCGGGAGCGCGCGGTTCAGATTCTCACTGAGCACTGAGAACCGAGCACTTCCCCGGGGTTCGGCCTGCATGGGTTTCTTCATCGCGGAAAGCACGGCTTCTCGGCCGGAGTTTGGGCGTGCAACGCAACGGCGGAGGCAAAAAGAACGAAAATCAATCGCAAGATGATCGGGGAAGGCGCGCGCGGGATTCGAATAGACGGGACAAAACGATGTGCCGGCCGTGCAAACTCGTTTGCGGAGAGTGGCGCATCTTGAGCGACACTGCGCGCGAGCCGCTCTTCCCAGACAGAAGCCGCAACTCCGCAACGCCCTCACGTCTCGTCCCGACGCAAAAGCGGGCTTCCTCGCTCAATACGCAAGGTGCTCCAGATTGCCTTGGGTCAGCTTGCCTTCGGGCCTTTTGCCCCATCAACCGGGCACATTCGGCAAAGTGCGTCACAGCTTCTCAGCGGGAAGATTCTGCGTATGAGCCGATTTCCGCACCGCTCAGCGGTCGCGCTTCTCGACCATGAAGGCATTCTCCCGAAGGCGCTCACATGAGCTCCTTTCTCTGCGCTCGGATTGTTGAGTCGTCCTCGTCCTCGAGGTTCCACCATCCGCCGCAGCATCAGGCTTAAGAGAACGAGAACGAGGGACGAGAACCTGCCGTCGCCGGCCTGGCAATCGACGGCGCAATACCCTCCAATGCCGGGCTGCGCTTGGTGCTTTAAACGCTCGGATTTCGGGACAATCTCGGCGCACCCCGACGGACCCGCTTGCCGACTGTTCCACCCCGCTCCCGTCCCGGCACTGATGTGAAAAGGAAAACCTATTTTCGCGCCTTTGTCTTGTCCATCGCCGCCATGCTGCTCAACGGCGCGGGCCACGCCGTGCCGAACATCACCGCCACCAAGGACGACAACACCGCGGCGAGCGTGCGCAAGCTGCCGGGCGACTCGATCACTTACGGCGGGAGCAGCTCGGGCATCATCCTCGCCAACACCGGCGCGGGCGCCTTTACCGTTACCGGCACGGGCACGACCGCCGGTTCGGGCGGAACCCTCGAGAACATCGTCGGCGCCGATGCGATCACGCTGAACACGACCGGCGGGCTGGTGACGCTGCGGAACATGATCATCGAGGACATCTCGGGCGTGAATGACGCCACCGCGACCAACGGCACGGACCGAAGCGGCGTCGATGCCAGTCTCCGGGCTGAACGTGAACGGCGGCCTGGCTCTCGACCGCACCACGATCCGGCGCATCAGCGACAACGCTATCTCGGCGGGACCAACGGCGTGCCCGATCTCTTCACCGTCTGGAATGGACTCACGATCACGAACTCGACCATCGAGGCCACTAACCGTTTCACGTCCCCCCCCGCGGCGTCGGTACCGACGATTCCGCGGGCGCGGACTCGGTGACCGGAAATGGGATGCGTCTGAACTTGAATCGGACCGCTCACGCAGAACCAGGAGAAATATTATGAATGCTTTTCACCCAGTTCAGTTGTCTCGCTCCTCATTCCGAAAGTCGTTTACCGCCGCGCTTTTTGCCGTTGTCTGCGCGTGGCCGGCGGCGGTGGTGCAGGGTGCGACGGTTACGGTTTCCGCGACCGTCGATGTCGTGGATGGGA
>JANPIW010000759.1:0-7472 GCA_031425215.1 Verrucomicrobiaceae bacterium | reverse complement strand
CTGCGGCGCGCTCTCGCCTTGAAACGGATACTGCTGTGTGAGCGCGTAATAATAAATGCAACCAAGCGCGTAAAGATCGGTGCGCTGATCCACCGGCGCGCGCTCGAACTGCTCGGGCGACATGAAGTAAATCGATCCCATGATGGCGCCGCCCTCGTCCTCCTCCTGCTCCGTGGGATGACGCGCGAGCTGCGCGAGGCCAAAGTCGAGGATCTTCACCTGGAAACGTCCGCTCTCATGCCAGCAGATCATGAGGTTCTGCGGCTTGAGATCCAGATGCACGAGATCAAGCGCGTGCGCGGCGATGAGGCCTCCGAGCGATTGCGTGGCGAGCGCCTCAAAGTCCCGCTCCGTGAGCGCGCCACGGGCGATGATGTCCTCGAGCGTCTCACCCTTCACCAGCTCCATCACGACAAAAGCACCGCGCGCGTCTTCGCCGGCGTCATACACGGTCACAATGTTGGAATGCTGGATCGTGGAAAGAACTCCCGCCTCGCGCAGCAGTGACTCGGTGGCACGCTGCGCATCGATGCCCTCGGCGGCGCGCACACGTTTGACTGCCACCTCGCGATTCAAGCTGCGATCCCAGGCACGGAAAACAGAGCCGAGGCCGCCCTCGGCAATCGCACCTCGAATTTCGTAGCGTTCAGTCATACTGTGTAGCGGTGGAGTAATGGACAGTGGGAATGACGTTGCGGGAACCTGACTCTCAATACTCCATCACTCCAATGCTCCATCACGCCGCTCTTAATAAACAAGAAGGCCCGATGGGTGAGACCGGGCCTTTTGAAGAATGCGGTGCAACCTCCGCGCGCTTTCATTACCAGACGCGCTCGAGGAATTTCGCGACGGGGCCTTTCGCGCCGCTGGGCTTGGTGTAGCGGCGGCCACCGGTGGGCGTCTCGCGCAGCACGAGGAGCGGTCCTTTTTGATCAAAGACTTTCACGGACTTCACCTCGATGCGCTCGAGCGGGCAGTCATTGCTGTCGGCGGGCGCGCGCGAGATGCGCTCCAGCCAGTCGAGTCCCGACACCACCTGGCCAAAGACCGTGTAGCTGCCGTCGAGTCCGGACATGTTGCCGAGCACGAAGTAAAACTGGGAGCCGTTGGATTTGCGACCCGGATTCACCGCGTCTCCTCGACGCGCCATGGCCACGGCACCGAGGGTGTGACGGCGCTTGATCTCGGCGGGGATCTGCTTGTCCTCGCCCCCCGTGCCCCAGCGGTCGCGCGCGGATTCGTCGGATGTCAGCGGATCGCCCGTCTGCACGAGGTAGCTGTCGATGGCGCGGTGAACAGCGAGGCCGTTGTAAATACCTGACGAAGCGTTGTCAGCAAAATTCGCCACCGTGCGCGGCGCGTCGTTCTCGAACAGTTCAAACATAATTTCGCGCGTCTCGCCGCCAAATGTCACGTCGAGGACGGCGATCTTGTGTGTCTCCTCCGCGCCCCACTTCGAAGGATCAGTCGGCGCGTTGGTTTTGGTGCCGCCTTTTTTTGTCGTGAAAGGCTTGGCTTGAGGCGCTCCCTCCGCCGCTTTCTTCAGTGTCTCGGTGATGGATGGGTCGGAGAGTGCGGCGGCTTTCTTTGCGTCAGCAGCGCGGGCCGCCGCATCCGTGGCGAGGTCGGGCTTGGCATCTTGCGCGGCGGACGTGAGGGCGATGGCGGCTGCGAGAGCGGCTGCGAGGAATCGCGTGGGAGAAGTCATGAGGGGAGAGGGAGTGAGAAGTGAGCGCGACCGGGGTTAGCGCAGCTTGTTGAGCACATTCGGGTCGATGGCATCCGAGGGCGGCTGCTGGACGGGGGCTGCCTCCGCAGGTGCGGAGATGGGCGCGCGGGGCGGTGCCGCCGCGACGGGAGCGCCGCCTCCGTCATCGGGCGCCTGATATTGAAAGCTGCGCTTCGGCGCACCCTTGGACTTGCGCGGTGGCAGTCCCCATTGCGTATCCAGCCTGTCTTGCTCAGCCACAGTCGGGTAGCTCGAATCGAATCCGCCGCCTCCGCTGACGCTGTCACAACTCACCAACGCCAAGCCTGCGCCTGCCGCCATCAAACCAAGAATTTGCTTCTGAAAAGTCATTGTCCAACTAGCTTAGAATTTTAATTTCGGCGGCGATACTAGGCTCACCGTTGCCGACAAGCAACTGCGAATCCACCTTCGCGACACCCTGTTTGAGATAGGCCAGCCCGACTGGCCGTTCAATCGCCGGATGCCACGCCACACTGGTGACTACACCGACGCTTTTACTCAGTTCATTGGCTCCAGTGGCAAACAATTCCGCCCCTGCGGCGATGGCGCTCGAAGCATCCACAGCCTCCCACCTCACCAGCCCACGCGGCATCTTTCCCGTCGTGCGGATCCGCGAGAGAACCTCCTGCCCGATGTAGCAGCCCTTAGCAAAATCCATCGCCGTCGCCTCCAGCCCCGCCTCTTGCGGGAACGCATCGCCGTTCAGCTCCGAAGGCCAGCGCGGGATGCCACGGATGATGCGCAGCGTCTCGGCCTCATCGGCGGAGAGCGAAGTGCAAAGAGCGAAGAGCGAAGAATCGGAGCGCGTCATCCAAGCATCGAAGCCACCCTCGCCGAATCGCCTCGACGCCACCACGCGCTCTCCATCCTTCGCGCTCAGCCCTTCGCTCTTCGCGCCAAAACAGTGACACATCCCCCACTCCTCGGTCACATCCTCCAGCACCACGTCGTCGGCGATGATGTACTTCTCCAGCCGCGCAGCCAGCATCTCACGCGCATCAGGCTCCGCGTCTATATAGAGAGCATCCTCCGCCGCGTGGATGAACACATCCGCCTCGATCCGGCCCTTCACATTCGTCACGCAGGCATACAGCGCCTTGGCCGGCGTGGCGCGGCGCACGTCATTCGTCACCTGGCCGTTCAGGTAGCGCACCCGGTCCGCGCCCGTCAGCCGAAATTTCGCGCGCGCCGAGAGGTCTGCGCAGCCGCCCGTTTGCTCGATCTCTTTGAAGCGCTCCGCCGTCATGCTCATGCGCGTTGGGTGAAATTTTCCGCGATCACTGAGAAATCCATCTCGCCCTTCCCGGCCTCGGCCGCGCGCGTCATCACCGCCACCGTGTCATCGAGCACCGGCGTCTTCAGATCAGCCTCGCGCGCCAGCGATGCCGCGTGCCGCACATCCTTGAGCATGTTTTGCAGAGAGAAATGTGCTTCGAAATTTCCGCTCGTCATCGTCGGCAGCTTCATGCCGATCAGCGTCGAGAAGTTCGCGTTGGGCTCCAGCGCCGCCAGCAGCTTCTCCGTCGTGATGCCGTTCGCCCGCGTGATCGCCGCAGCCTCCGCCAGCGCCTCCACCGTCACCGCCGAGATCAGGTTCGTCACGATCTTCAGCACCGTCGCATCGCCGATCTTCCCGAAGTGCATGATCTTCGACCCGCTCGCCTCCAGCACCGGACGCGCCATCTCCAGCAAGTGCTCCTCGCCGCCGATGTACCACGTCAGCTTTGCATTCTGCGCCGCCATCTTGCTGCCCGTGAATGGCGCATCGAGAAACCCCGCGCCCGCCGCCGCGCAAATCTCCGCAGCGCGCCGCGTCGCCTCCGGCCCCACCGTCGCATGGTTCATCACCACATGATCCGGCCGCAATGTCGCGCGCATGTCCTCCATCGCCTTCACCAGCGCCGCGTCATCGCGCGTGAAAATCTGGATCACCTGGCACACATCCGCCACCTCGCGCGCCGATGCCAAAAAATTCGGCACCGCCCTCGCCGACCGGCTCCAGACAAAAACATCGAACCCCGCCTTGCGCAGATTCTCCGCCACCCTGCTGCCGATGATGCCCAGCCCGAGCACCCCCACTGATCTGATCTTTGATGCTGCCATGCACCTCTATTCCATCCGTCCGCGAAGATGTTCAAGCCGCAATCTCGGATCAATCGGAGCGCGCGCGTGTGCCTTTCCATGCCGGTGGCATGATGGAAAGTAGCCGGTGGTGAGCCGAGCGTAGGGAGATAGCCAGCCCCAGGCTGCTCCGCAGGGGTGCGAAGCGCAGCAACCGACTCACCGAGCGGGAACCACCGGAACAGCATGCGGGTTGGGAGTGTAGTTCAAGCGCGCTCCCTGCAGGACGCTGGAAACGTGTGCAAACTTCCAGCGTCCCTGCCCGGACGCGTTATTGATTCTTTGCAGGGTGGCGACTGTATTGATGGGGCCTGGAGGAATGAAAGAGGGAGCTTCACTCCCTATTCTGCTCGCAGGAGTTGTGCTTCTGATTGTCGCCTGCTTCTGTCGCTTTTGGACTTAGTGATATGAATATCACCTTTACACACCACCTCTTGACCGAGCCATTTCCGACAACGGCTGTGGCGACCGGCGGCACTGCTGGCAATGGAAGCGGCTCCTTTGTTGCACCGGCGCTCATCTTCACTTCAACCTCACCCGCATCGTTCATGCTCGCCGTCCCTCCCTTCGTCAGAGGTTGATCGTTGGCAGCTTATGAGCGCTCCATCCAAAATACTGCGATTGCATTTCAGCTTGCCAAAGAAGGAAGGCATCGGCGAGGCGTGTGTTCTCGTTTACGAGCTGGATGACGGTTTCTCGCTCGTCGTCGGTGCCGAGCACGGTGGCGACGCTGACATTTTTCTGACGAGAGATGAGTTTGCACAGTTTCAGCAGAAGCTTGCGGAAATTGTTTCATGAATCGATTCAACGAGGCCGTCCATTCAAGACTCTGAGATCACGGTTCCCGGCGCATATGCCACAGGCGGTGCTGCTGGCGGCTTGAGTTTCACGGGAATCTCACTCCGGCTCCGTCGCGTCGATCACATCGGCGGAGTACTCCAAGAGCAGCATCGGCTTGAGCGAGCGCTCACGCAGCTCGGAGATGAGGGCGCGCACGGCGGCCTCGCGGCGTTCAGCGCGGAGGACGGAGAAGATTTCATCCCGTGATTCATCTAAGGTCGTGGCGCGCGCGGGCTGGCGCTCGATCAATCGCAAAATGTGCCAGCCGAGCTGGGTCTCCACCGGGGCGCTGATCTGGCCGGGAGTGAGCAGCTCGATCTCCGCAACGAAATCCTCCGGCATCCGCTCTCGCGTGAACCATCCGAGATCGCCCCCGATTTTCTTAGTGCGCTCGTCCTCAGACGAGGCGGCGGCGATGGCGGCGAAGTTGCTGCCGTCCGCCACCAGCTTTGCATGCAGCGCGGCGATCTCGGCAGCGCGGTCGGGTTTGGTCTGATCGTGCGAGGTCAGATAAATGTGCGCGGCGCGGTGGCGTGCGGGCAGCGCGAGCGTCGCGCCGTTTTCATCAAACCATCTGCGCGCATCCGCCTCCGTCACCTCGGCAATGCGGTGCGCGATCTTCTCCTCGATCCATGCTTCATCATCCTTCGCGTCCTTCACGCGCTGCCTGAGTTCCTTCTCCGTGAGATGCTGCATCGCGAGCCTCGATTCGAATCCGCCCGGTTGCTCAAATTGCCGCACAAACGCTGTCAGCTCCTCCTCCACCAGCTCGCTGCGCGCCGTTTGATTGATCCCTTCCTTCAAACGGAATGCGCGGATCACGCGCTCGTTCACGAGGTACTCCAGCACCAGCCCGCGAGTTTGCTTTCTTGCGTCGGCGCTCATCTCGGCCCATGCCTCGCCCCGACGAAACAAATGATCCCGCATCGCCCCCGACAGCTCAACCTGAGTGATCGGAATGCCGTGAACTTGCGCGGCGATCGGCGTGTCACCATTCACCGCAATGCGCGCGCTCAACTGCCGGTGAAGCGGCCCGTGAAACACGAAGAGATCGGCGAGGAGATAAATCGCCAGCACAAAACAAACCGCGAAGCGCCAGGGGAAGCAGTTCATCAATGCTGGAACACAAACTCCGCCGAGTTCACCAGCGCCCACATCAGGTCTTGCGTGGCGACTGCGCGGGTAGCGCCGGGTTTGGCGACGAAGCGCAAGGAGGCTTGCATCTCGTCCTCTCGCGGGAGGCGGTTGTAGATCGTGAGGTATAGCTCGCGAACCAGCTCGGGATCAGGCAGGTCGCTCTTCGCGAGTTGCACGGCGCGGCCGCTGTCGGACGCGAGTTTTTCCTGGAGGGTGTTGGAGTTCATCAGATGCAGCGCTTGCACCACGCTCGGTTTGCGGTCGCGCTCGCAGGGGCATTCCTGGCTGGCGTTCGGGCGACCAAAGGCATCGAGGAAATCGGAGTTGATCTTGTGATTCCACGTCTGCGTCGCGTGCGCGCCAGGTGCCATGCCCTCAAATTTGTCCTTCACGCCGGTGACCTCGAACACAGCGTCGAGCAGCACCTCGGCACTCAGACGGCGGCGATAGGCGCGCGAGAAGTTCTTCGTGTCAGCGAGATTGTGCTCGTTCGGCTGCGAGCTGAGCTGGTAGGTGCGCGACTGCATGATGGTGCGCATGAGATGTTTCAAATCGAAGCCGTGGGCGATGAAGTCGCGCGCAAGCCAGTCGATCAGCTCGGGATTCGTCGCGGGATTCGATGCGCGGAAGTCATCGATGGGATCGACGATGCCGCGGCCAAAGAACTCGGCCCAGATGCGGTTCACGATGGCTTTGGCAAAGAAGGGATTTTCCGAGCTGCTCATCCAGTCTGCCAGCGCGCGGCGCGGATCCTGGCCATCGACATAAGGCATCTCGGGTCCGTCTGGCGGCTTTGGCGTCATCACGGCCTCGGTCAGCGGATGCTCCACACCTTTGCCGCCGGGTGCGTACCACCAGTACTCAGGCTCGCCCGAGATCGGCGCGCTGATGCCCTGGCCGCGGCGTTTCATCTGGCCGAAGAAAGCGGCGAGCTGGAAGTAATCCTCCTGCGCCCATTTCTCGCTCGGATGATGATGACAGCGCGCGCAATCGAGCCGCACGCCGAGGAAAATCTGGCTGACGAAAGCGCTGGCGTCCGCCGGCTCGCGTTTGTCGCGAAACATCGCCACCGGCCCGTACTCGTGCGTGCTGCCCTGCGCGGTGAGAAGCTCGCGCACCATCGCGTCGTAGGGTTTGTTTTTCGCGAATGACTCGCGCAACCACGCGTCGATGAGATAGACCGGCTTCACGCCGACGCGCGATGGGTTCGGGCGGACGAGATCTCCCCACTTGATCGCCCAATGATCCGCGTAGCCCGGATGCAGCAGCAACTTGTCGATCAGCTTCTCTCGTTTTGCGGGATCGGTGTCGGCGGCAAATTTCCGCGCGCGCTCCGCCGTGGGCAGCACGCCGATGGAGTCGAGCGATGCGCGGCGCAGAAATTCCTCGTCGGTACACATGTCTGACGGCAGGACGCCGAGTTTTTTCAGCCGCGCGTCCACGAGCCGGTCGATCTCATTATGCACCGGCGCCCTGGCATACAGCTCGTCCGGCAGCTTCTTGTCAGCTGGCACCGTGATGCGCGCGACATCGATGAGCCCCATGTAGCTGGCCACCACCACACCCTCGCCGCTGATGGAGCCAACATTGCCGCCCTGACCTGTGCCCGTGAAAAACGGGGCGG
>JANPIW010000758.1:0-1789 GCA_031425215.1 Verrucomicrobiaceae bacterium | reverse complement strand
CGAAACTGATTCAGCGTGCCGCCAGACCAACCGCCGCCGTGAAACAAGATAATGCCTGGCACTTTCGCTTTCGCGGAGTGGTGGTTCGGCGGGAAATAGATCTCCATCTGCCGCTCCTTTCCGGCAGAGGTTTTGTAAATGTAACCTTTGCCCGCAGGCGCATCGGCCTCAGGTATTCGTTCCGCGAGGGTCAGGCCCGGTGACAGGATCAGGAGCAGGGTGGCGAGGACGGTGGTGAGGGTGAGTCGATGTTTCATCATTGTTGGTTGGATGGTCGATGGTTGCGTCACTCTGCCTGCGCCTTTCTCTTCTTGTCGCCTTTCTTCTCCCCTCGCCCTTTCTGAGTGCGGTGATGAGGAATGTGGCGATGTGTTTCATGTTTATTTGCGGTGCAAAATTTTACCCAACGCGTTGATGCGCGCTTCGTCCGGTTTACCATCGGCACCGAGCGTGGGCTGGAGCCAGCCGCCTTCATCGTTTTCGTTCCAGCCGTAGATGATAACGGCGTTGCTTGGGTTGAGGTCGCGGTTGGCTTTCGTCCACTCGAGCGCCTCGCGGACATGCGCGGCGAGTTCGTCGGGCGTGGCAGTGACGGAATCAATGAGCGGCTTCTGCTGCCCTGGCGGCGTCTTGTCCGGTGTCGCGGTGACCCATGTCACCCACGGCGGCGGGCGCTCATTGCGCGGGCGCGTGTCCCAACCGGCACTGGCGAAGGTCACGCTCGGGATGCGGAGGGCGCGGCATTTTTCCCAACGGTCGCGGCGAACGAGTGCGCATTGCTCGGCGTAACTCGGCTGTGTCATGCTGTAGCTGCCGCCGCGCGCGTAGGCGGAGATGGCATCGAATCCGAGCGCGGCCATGTCCTTTGCGTCCTCCTCTGGATTCCAGCCCATGAGCACGAGATAGGGTGCCTTCATGCCGGCGTTGAGGGTTTGACGTTTCAACTCATCCCACTCGCTTTTCCCGAGTTTCGTCGTCTTTACGAAAACAAACAGCAGCGGCCGGCCGTCCAGCACGGTCTGGTAATCGGGATGCCGGAAATGCTCTACAAGTCTGCCCCATCCTTGCGCGCCCACCTTGTCGAGCCGTGCGCCTTCCTGGACGAGGCAATAGCGGACGCCCTGCTTGTCCTTCGCGGCGAGGTAACGATTCAAAGCGATGTGCATCCCCGGGGCCTCATCCCGGTAATCAATGAAGGCCCAATAGTTCAGCCCCGCCTGCGACGCATACGCGATCTCCTGCTCCACGATGGCCTGCAAGTCGCCGTTAATGCTCACCTTGTCCTCGCCCATCACTCGCGCGAACCACGGCAGGCGAAAGTGATACTTCGGCTGTGCCAGCGATGCCTCCACGGCCTCTCCCACGATCCCGCCGCAATACCAGCCATCCCAGCGGATCGCACCGACCGTTGGGCGAGCCTCCGGCCCGGCGTGCAGCCCGGCCAGCGGCCCGAGCAGCAGTGTGATGCTGAGTGCGAACGTGCGTTTCATTGCGGCGAGCTTCGCGTGGCGCTGCGTCCCTGGGAACGCAGCGAGCGCAAACAGGAAAAAGGTGCGGTTCACGGCCTCGGGATTTCGTTCAGCGTGTAGTAGGCGCGGTCGTGCAGCAGCGTTTCACCTTCGCGGGATTTGAAATCCGGCAGGTGAAAGTCGTGAACGTGTCCTTGCACGAGGCCCTGCACGCGAAGGCGCACGCTCATCGCGTCGGGGGCGACTTCGGCGGCAGTGATGGTCGGGCGCGTGTGGTCCACTTCGGGGCTGCCGTAGCCTTGCTGGTAGATGTGCGTGTA
>JANPIW010000757.1:0-5865 GCA_031425215.1 Verrucomicrobiaceae bacterium | reverse complement strand
AGGCGTTCGTGACGCTCTTCCTCTTCGACCGCTGCCGTCAGTGTGGGAACATCGTTTGATATGGCATGATGAACCAAGGAGCGCATCGCGACCGCCTCTTGCGCAAGAACAGGATGTGCCTGGGCGAGATCACGCAGCAATTCGGGCGTGCGGAGTTCTTGAAACCAGAAAGTGAGTTGCTCGGGGCTTGGCGCTGCTCGGTTGGCGAAGTAGTTGGCTTCCACGAGGCGACGGATCATCGGCCAGTCCTTGTCGCGCTGGGTCTTCTTGGCCTGCACGAGATCGCCCAAGGAAAGGAGGTCGCATAGGGTGTCGTCGTCCATCACCAGCGTCGTGCGGCGTTCCCAGAGCGTGGGAAAGTCCGTCACGCCTCTCATGCGGGACATCACGTCCACTCTCATGCCAGCGGCTTCGGGATGGCGGCAGCGGAAATGCACGGCGTGGCCCGCGTCGAGATGCTGGAGCAGAAAAGGCGGCACGGCGATGACCTCGGCTTCGAGGGCCTGCATGGCCTTCGTGAGCCGTTCGGCGTTTTCCTCGCTGGCGAGAATCGCCAGATCGGTGTCGCGGCTAAACTCCGCTGCGCCGTATAACACGCAGGCCTGCCCGCCCATGAGCAGGCACTGGACCTGGTGCTCGCGCATCGAAGAAAGGACTTTGCGTATCGGGTTCGGGATCAAGGGAGCCTCCAAGTGAAAGGTAAGTCTGCCAGAGCCGCGAGGTCTCTGTCCAGCGTTGAGCCGGAGTCAGCCGATACCACTCGGCCCACTCTTCACCCACCAGTTCTTCTGCGCTGATCATGGCGGTGAATTTAGGCGTCCGCTGGAGGTTCTTCAACCCGTCATTGGAGTGCATCGTTCGCGTTAGCATTCCACCGCGCTGAGTCCTAGCATGCGCGCCCACTTCATGCCTGCCTCCACCGCGCTCCCCATTTGGAAAATCCACGCTGACATCTTGCGCACGCTGCGTGGTGGCAATCGCTTGGTGCTGGTGGCTCCCACGGGCTCAGGAAAGACAACGCAGGTGCCGCAGATGCTGCTGGATGCGGGGATCGCGGGGGAGAAGATGATCGTGGTGCTGCAACCTCGGCGAGTGGCGGCCCGCACGGTGGCGACGCGGGTGGCTTGGGAGCGTGAGGTGAAGCTGGGAGCGGAGGTGGGGTATCAGATTCGGTTTGATGATCACACGAGCGTGGGGACGCGCATTTGCTTTGTCACGGAGGGCATTCTGCTGCGCTGGCTTCAGGATGATCGCACGCTGGGCAACATCGGTGCCGTGGTGTTTGATGAGTTCCACGAGCGGAACTTGCTCAGCGATGTGGCGCTGGCGTTGGTGAAGCATTTGCAGCAAACGCAGCGGCCGGATTTGGCGATGGTGGTGATGTCGGCCACGCTCGATGCGGAGCCTGTGGCGGCGTATTTGGATCAATGCCCGATCCTCATCTCCGAAGGGCAAAGTTTTCCGGTGGAGGTGGGCTATCTTTCGATGCCTGATCAGCGGCCGATCACGGTGCAGGCGGCGGAGGCGGTGGAGCGTATCATCCATGACGATGAACCGGGCGACATCCTCGTTTTCATGCCGGGGCGTGGCGAGATCAATGGCACGCTGGATGCGTTGCGTGGCCTGAGAACGCGGGAGCGCGTGGCGTGCATTCCTTTGCATGGCGAACTCGAACCGCAGGAGCAAGACCGCGCTTTTGCGCCGAACGCGCTGCGCAAAGTGATCGTCGCCACCAACGTCGCGGAGACCAGCATCACCATCGACGGCATTCGCCATGTCGTGGATAGCGGCGTGGCCCGCGTGGCTCGTTATGATGCGGAGCGCGGCATTGGCACGCTATTGCTAGAGCCGATTAGCCGCGCCAGTGCGGATCAGCGCAAAGGCCGCGCAGGACGCACGGCGCCGGGCACCTGTCATCGCCTGTGGACCGTGATCGGCCACAAGGACCGCGACGAGCGCAACACGCCGGAGATTCAGCGCAGCGATCTCGCGGAGGTCGTGCTGCTGCTGCACTCGCTCGGCATTCGCGAGGCCGCTACGTTTGACTGGTTGGACAAACCCGATCCGCAGGCCGTCGTGCGTGCCGAGCGCCTGCTCACTATGCTCGGGGCCTTGCTCGATGCGGACCTCACGCCCATCGGCCGCCAAATGCTGCGCCTGCCCAT
The DNA here is from genome assembly GCA_031425215.1 of Verrucomicrobiaceae bacterium. GTDB lineage: Bacteria > Verrucomicrobiota > Verrucomicrobiia > Verrucomicrobiales > Verrucomicrobiaceae > JANPIW01. The sequence continues at coordinate 3,700 of JANPIW010000757.1, read as the reverse complement.
GCACCCGCGCTACTCACGCATGTTGATCGAGGCCAGCCAGCGCGGCTGCGTGCCCGATGCCGCCTTGTGCGCCGCGTTGGTCAGTGGTCGCGATTTGCTCGCGCGACTGGATCGCGAGGATGCGCAAACCAAAGCCGCTCGCGAGATGTTCGAGGAGAGCGCGGACTCCGACTTCATCACGCTGATGCGAGCCTACGACTTCGCCAAAGCAAACGGCTTCAGCTTTGATCGCTGCCGCAGCTACGGCATCAACTCGCAAGTCGCACGACAGGTGGAGCAGACCTGCCAACAGATCTTGCACGCCGCCCACCAGCAGCGCCTCTATGATCGCGATGCCGCACCCTCCAGCCCGGCAAAAAGCGACGAAGCCCTGCTGCGTTGCCTCATGGCCGGCTTCGTCGATCAACTCGCCAAACGCCGCGCTCCCGGCAAGCCCGAGTGCGATCTCACCGACCAGCGGCAGGGCCAGCTCGTGCGCGAAAGCGTGGTGGCCGACGCCGCCTACTTCGTCGCCGCCAATCTGCGCGAAACACCCTCGCGCCAGACCCTGCTCAGCCTCGCCACCGCCGTGCAGCCCGCGTGGATCGCCGAGATGTTTCCGCAGCATCTCAGCACCACGATTGAGCACCTCTTTGATGCCCAGAACAAGCGCGTCGCCGCCATGAAGCTCGTGCGCTACTGCGATCTCGTCATCGAGCAAAAGGCGCAGCAGCGCGATCTCGATCCTGTCGCCAGCGGACGCTGCCTCGCGGAGGCCCACCGCGCCGGAGCCTTCGACCTGCCGCTGATGGATCATCGGCTGAACCAATTCATCGCCCGCGTGAACCTCGTCCACGCCACCCTGCCCGAACTCGAGTTCACCCCCTTCGACGAAGCCGCCATCACCGCCAGCCTCGCCCGAGCCTTCACCGGCCTCTCCCTCGTCAAAGAAGCCCAAGCCGCGCCCCTCATCCCCGCCTTCCATCAGCATCTGGAAAAAGGCCAAGTCAGTTGGCTCGATGAGCTAGCTCCCCTCACCCTCTCCTGGCCCAGCGGCGGCACGATCAAAGTCAGCTACTGCAACGACACCCCCGAAGTCCAGGTGAAGCTCCAGGAATGCTTTGCGCTCACAGAACATCCGACCCTCTGCGAAGGCCGGCTACCTGTGCAACTCCAGCTCTGCACGCCCGATGGCAAACGTTTGGCCAGCACCAGTGATTGGCCGTCGTTTCTGACCCGTGAATGGCCGAAGCACCGGCAGTCGGTGGCGAAGAAGTTTCCGGGGGTTTTGTGGCGCTGATCTCCGTGCCTAAGGACTGAGAGAGCTTTTGACAAAACATCCCCGATCAAGCACCCTTGGCCTATTGAATTCTACCTCGACAGCCCCCGTGCCCTCGAAAAAACCCATGACCGCTTCGGCGGTTCTCAAGGGCTTCTCCGTTGCGCGGCGCAGAGCGTTGCAGACGCAGGGCGTGGTGACGATGGAACAGGTTCGTGCGAATCAGGCGACGATGAAGTCCGTGCCTTGAGGAAATTTGCTTCCGAAGCTGGTTTGTGGATGCACGCATCGGCAGTGAAGGAGCTGCTGAAAGCGAATCCGATGCGCGGTGGTAAAGAGCATCGTGTGGCTTACCTCCAGGCGGAAGGTCGAGTCCTCAAAGTCGCGGACGTTCACGCGCTCGCCACCGAGTCGCTCTACGACTACCTGACTGACCTGCTGCTCTGCAATCGCTTCTTCGATGACGATCTCCAGATGCTCGGCTTTTACGAAGAGTGCGGGCGGCTGCACCTCGTCATCTCGCAGCCCTATGTGAACGGCACTCACCCAGACTGGACAGAACTCAAGACCGGTCTGGTAGCGCAAGGCTTGCGCGACCCGCATCCTCGCTCCCAGGGCGGCAACTTCATCATCGACCACGATGTCCTCGGCGAGGCCGATGTCTTCGATCTGCACGTGAACAATGTCATCCGCGATGCCACTGGCTGGCTGCATCCGATTGATGCGCACTTCTACTTCGATGATCGCGCCGCCAGAGTTGAAGCGCTTGAGAAACTCGGATTGGATCGTGTGTCGGGTCCGACTGCTCTTGCCGCCTCGGGACTACCACGCGCCAAGCTACTATGATGGTTAACGAGCACTCGCTCAAAGGCCTGCACAAGGTCACTGCCGTGCTTAAACTCCACTGCGGTTGATCACAAGCAGGCTGTCATTCCTCGGAGCAGTCAGCGGGCGAGGTGCTCGCGCATCGAAGAAAAGACTTTGCGTATCGGGTTCGGGATCAAGGGAGCCTCCAAGTGCAAGGTAAGTCTGCCAGAGACGGGAGGTCTCTGTCCAGCGTTGAGCCGGAGTCAGCCGATACCACTCGGCCCACTCCTCGCCCACCAGTTCTTCTGCGCTGATCATGGTTGGGAGTTTATGCGTCCGTGGGAGGTTCTTCAAGCCATCACATGGGCGCATCCGCGGCTCTCTCAGAAGGAAACACCGCGAGAGTTTCGAAAACCGCCGAGAAATCCCGAGGATTAATGCGCTTTGCTTTTCTCCCGACTGCTTGCGGCAGTCTGTCTCGGCTCTGTCAGCTCATCTCTGCGCTTTTCTCCTCTCTTGCGGTGTTACATCACTGACAGGGTGCCGGAGCGCGCCCAGTTTCTCAAACTCGCACGTTCCCTGCGTGGCGAATGCCACCGCGCCTGCCAGGCCCTGCGCCGGCATCGTCGCCCATGATCCATGAAGGGCGTGTGTCCGCAGGGCCTGAGGGCAAATCCCTTTCTCCAGGGGATTCATCCTTTTTCATAGAGTGAGGTAACTCTGCCACAGAGTACGGTAACTCTGCCGCAGAGTACGGTAACTTTTCCGTGGAGTGCGGGAACTCTGCCGCAAAGTACGGTAACTATTTCGTGGAGTACGGTAACTTTTCCGTGGATCGGCCTGACTAGGTCGATTTGGCGACGGCCTGATCAAGCCAACCGAGGGGCCGCGTCTCTGGCCAGCATCTTGGTCAGGTGGCGGGCGAGTTGGGCACCGAGTTTTTGCACGCGGGCAGCCTGCTTTTCGTCGGACAGCGTGCCGTCCGCTGCAAACGCTTCGTGCGCCTTGCTGATGGCGACTTGATCCGGCAGGACGGTGACGCCGATGTTGCCAAGGATGGCGCGGACATGCACCAGACCGCGCAGGCCGCCCAGGGCTCCGGGGGAGGCCGCGCAGAGGGCGGCGGTTTTGCCGGTGAAGGCCACCAGCGGCGGTTCGTCGTCGGTTTCGGCGCGGGAGACCCAGTCGAAGGCGTTCTTCAAGGCGGCGGTGAGGCTGCTGTTGTATTCCGGCGCGGCGATGAGCAGTCCATCATGGTCGCGGAAAAGTTGTTTCAAAGCCTTGGCCGCTGCTGGCATGCCGTCCGCTTCCTCCAGATCCTGGTCGAAGACCGGCAAAGGGAAATCGCGCAGGGCGATCAAGGTGACCTCCGCCCCCGCCTCCCGTGCTCCTGCCGCAGCGACGGCGGCGAGTTTTTGGTTGAAGGAATCGCGGCGTAGGCTGCCGCCGAAGGCGAGGATGCGGGGAGTGGTCATGGGCTTGTGGAGTGAGGCGGCGAATGGATCAATATCTCGCGACAGCGTTCTTCGAGATCGTATTTCACGATCGTCTCTTTCGCAAACTCGCAATCAGCCATGTTGGCAATTACGAATTTCACTTCGTCGAGATCGAGCCGCAAACGGTCTAGGTTGGGCC
>JANPIW010000756.1:0-11934 GCA_031425215.1 Verrucomicrobiaceae bacterium | reverse complement strand
GCGAGCATCATCTGGCCGACTTTGCAGTCACTGATGACCGCTCATGCATTTCCTTGTCCATTCGCGCCCGCGACGGACGCATGGCGGTTCAGTTCCGCGCGCACGAGAGTGATTTGATGCCAGTCTCCTCCTGCTTCGACTCACTTGCCGAGTCGTCTTCCTTCTTCGAGCGCGGCAGCGTAGGCTATTCAGTCACCCGTGATGGCTATCGTCTCGATGGCATCCGACTTCAGACCGACGGATGGCAGGTGCGCCCGCTCTCAGTCGATCATGTGGAGTCATCTTTCTTCGCCGATGAATCCACCTTCCCAGCTGGCAGCGTGACGTTCGACCACGCTCTTGTCATGCGGAACCTCAGCCACCAGTGGCATAAGGTGGACGATATGTTCGTCGAACGAATGCCCGATCGCACTGCCTCTCAGCCTCACGCTCCCCGCAGCTTCGACACATCATAGAGCGAATACATCGCCGCCAGCGCCTCGTCGCGTCGGCCTTGTTTGAGATCGTCGAAGGTGACGTGTTTGCCTGGGAGAAATTTGAAATGACCGGAGCGGGTGCGGCGCAGGGCGCTGAGGTGCGCGCCGCAGCCGAGCTTTTGGCCGATGTCGTGCGCGTAGGCGCGGACGTAAAAGCCCTTGGTGCAGACGACGCGGAAATCGATGCGCGGCAGCTCGATACCTGTGATCTCGTAATCGAACACGCGCACGAAACGCGGCTCGCGCTCCACTTCCTGACCTTTGCGCGCGAGCTTGTAGAGCGGGACGCCGTCGATCTTGATGGCGCTGACCATCGGAGGCATCTGGTAAAAATCCCCGCGAAACGCGTCGAAGGCAGCGGTGATGTCTTCCTTTGTAAATGCTGGCACGGGTTTGGTTTCGAGCGGTTCGCCCTCGGCGTCTTGCGAGTTTGTCGTCACACCGAGCGTGATGGAGCCGACGTACTCTTTCTCCTCGGCCATGAGCAGGTCGGAGAGCTTTGTGCCGGTGCCGAGGACGAGGATGAGCAGGCCCGTGGCCATCGGATCGAGCGTGCCACAGTGGCCGATCTTTTTTGTGTTCAGACAACGGCGCGCGACGGCGACGACATCGTGCGAGGTCATGTCCTGGCCTTTGTCCACGAGGAGGACGCCGTTGATTTCGGTGCGGGGGTCGGGGGGCATTTGTGTTGTGTGTGAGGAAGGAAGCTGGAGAAGCAGAGAGTTAGAGCCTTAGAGAGTTAGAGCCTTAGATTTGAACTACCGCGCTAAGGCTCTAAGGTTCTACTTCTCTAACGCTCTTCTCATCTCTTGCTCCAAGGCTTGAAGAAACGTCTCCGCCGCTTCCTCGTTCGGCCCCTTCAGTCTCGCACCGGCTGCCATCGTGTGGCCACCGCCGCCGAATTGGGCGCAGATGTCGGAGACGTTGAGCCGCGTGTCTTTGGAGCGTGCGCTGACACGCACTTTGCCGTCGGGCAACTCCTCGAAAATAACAGCAGCCACCACGGTGTCGATGCCGCGCAAAGTGTCGATGAGGCCTTCGGTGTCGCCTGGGATCACGCCCACTCCTTTGGCGGCCTGCTGCGTGAATATCCAGCTTGCAATGCGGTCATTGGCACGAAACCTCATGCCGTTGAGCAGCATCTTTTGCAGCTCGACGCGGCGCTTGGGCGAGGTGTGATAAAGAAGACGGCAAAGCTCGGCCACGTCGAGGCCCGCCTCGATCATCTCGGCGGCGATGCGATGGGTGCGGGCGGTGGTGGAGGAAAACTGAAACGAGCCGGTGTCCGTGCTGATGGCGGCAAAGAGATTCTGCCGCACGGCATCGTCGATGGGCAGCTTTTCGCTTTGCAGGAAGTCATAGATGATCTGGCCGACGGCGGGCGATGCGGTGTCGATGTAATGAAGATCGCCGTAACCGGGATTGGTGCCGTGGTGGTCGATGTTGATCCACTGCGCGGCGCCGCTGAGCGCGAAGAGGCAGCCGGAACCGACGCGCTCCTGCGTGGCGGTGTCGAGCGCGATGGCGAGGTCGAGGTCCATGATGGGATCGCTGCCCGGTTTTGTGACGCTGCTGGCATCGGGAAGGAACAGGAGGTTATCCGGCACGCCATCCTCCAGCATAGGCAGCACGGTCTTGCCCATGAGCGAGAGGCTGCGCGCGAGGCCGAGCACGGAGCCAGCGGCATCCGCATCTGGACGCACATGGCTCACCAAGGCGATGCGCTTGGCGTTTTTCAAAATGCCGGCGATCTCGGCAAAGCTGGTATTGGTGCGTGGAGGCTGGGGCATGAAGGGCCGCCATCCATGCACGGATGATGGAGAGCTTCAATGATAGACTGCGAGACGCGGAGACCATGAGATACGGAGTCAAACAAAACGCGGCGCTTTGCTTGCTCCATCGCGCATCCACGCCAAGATCGCTGTCATTCCCATGCCACACCGATTTGTCTGCACCGAGCGCGTCCAATTTTCCGACACCGACATGGCGGGTATCATGCACTTCGCCAATTACGCGCGGTTCATCGAGCGCGCGGAGCACGCATTCTTCCGCTCGCTCGGCCTCTCCATCTGGGATGATCCCGCGCTCATCCCGCCGGACGAACGCGTGGGCTGGCCGCGGGTGCATTTCTCGTGCGACTTCCACGCGCCGCTGCGTTTCGAGGACGAGATCGGCGTGGAACTGCTCATCGAGGAGGTGCGCACCCGCGCCATCCGCTACGTCTTCCGTGTCTGGCGCTCCGATGGCGAACTGGCCGCCGAGGGCCGCATGGCCTCCGCCTGTGTGCGCAAAGATCCCGTCACAAAAAAAATGAAGGCCGTGGAAATCCCCGACCGCATCCGCTCGAAGATCGAAGCCGCTCCGGCGGAGCTTTTGAAGCGGCCGGGCAATGCCTCATGAACACCATGGCTCTGAAACCCCCGGTTGTTTTTTCGTCGTTGTAAAATGCCGTGCAATTTCCCGCCGCCTTTGCGTTTTGATTTCCTCTCCTTCCCCTCTCTCAAGTGAACCCTCAACCCACAACTACCGCGAACAACATGACCTGGATCACCTATGCACTCATGACCGTCTTCTTTTGGGGCGTCTATGGCGTTATCCTTCACGCCGCGCGCGGCTACATGCCTGACGTCGGCCCTTCGGGATCCACCGGACCCGAGGGCGCGCACGCCGGACTCAAAGCCTTTCTGCTCGTTTGCGGCGCGTATTGCCTCACGGGCATCATCACGATCGTCGTGTTGAAGATGCGCGGCTCCAGCATCTCCATCTCGCCTGCTGGCTTGAAGTGGGGCGTGGCCGCTGGTCTCGCGGGTGCGCTCGGCGCTTTCACTCTCGTGCTCTCGCTCGGCGCTGCTGCCACGCCCATCATTAAAGGCGGCGGCGGCCTCGGTGTCGCGGCGGCTGCCGCGGTGATGCCCATCGTCTTCGGTTGCGCGCCGGTCGTGAACACCATCACCGCCTTCATCAAAGCCCCGCCCGCTGGCGGACTCCGCAGTCTGCCATTGGAATTCATCATCGGCATCGTCCTCGCCGCCAGCGGCGCTTTTCTTGTGGCGAAATATGCGCCATCGAATTCCGGTGCTGGACACGACGCTCCCGCAAGAGCATCAGCGCCAGCAGCCGCCGCTCCGGCAATCGCCGCACCTGATGCTGCCCCCATCGCGCCTGCATCTGCACCAGCATCCCCCTCGACCCCCGTGCTCCCCGAAGTCCCCGCGCCCACCGCGCCGAAGGAGTGAGTTAAGTTTGCATGGTTGGCGGTTGTTTGCCGTAGTTTGCGATGGTTGAAACGCATCCCGCGAACAATTGCAAACCACCGCCAACCACGGCAAACCACCGCCAACTTTCCTCCCCCGCATGATCGACCGCGTCCGCCTCCGCTCGAATCAATGGCGCAAACTCCGCGCGCTCATCATGCACCTGGGCACGAGCGAAGGTTTTTACAGCACTCGCTTCCGCGCCGCCAATCTGCGCTTCACCTCGATGAATCGTATCGAGGACTTCATTGCCGTCATTCCGCCGACGACAAAAGCCGACATCCTCGCAGACCGCATCGAGCATCCGCCCTTCGGCACGAACCTCACAAAGCCACTCGCGCATTACACCCGCTTCTGCGCCACGAGCGGCACCAGCACCGGACAGCCCATGGCGTGGATCGACACACCCGAAAGCTGGGAAGCCATGCTCGCCTGCTGGCGGCGCGTGTATGAAGCTGCCGATCTCATCAAGGGCCGCGACCGCATCCTGTTCGCCTTTTCATTCGGCCCCTTCCTCGGCTTCTGGACCGCGTTTGAGGCCGGCGCAAAAGACTACCTCGTCATTCCTGCAGGTGGTTTGTCGAGTCACGCGCGTCTCGAAGCCATGGCGCGCTACGGCGTCACCGTCCTCTGCTGCACACCGACCTACGCGCTGCGCCTCGGCGAGATGATCGGCGAAAAATCAGGCGTCGAGCGCATGGCTCTGCGCATCAAAAAAATCATCGTTGCTGGCGAGACCGGCGGCAGCATCCCCGAGGTGCGCGCGCGCATCGAGAAGCTCTGGGACGCCGAGGTCTTCGATCACCACGGCATGACCGAGATCGGCCCCGTGAGCCACGAGCTGCCCGGACAACCCGGCTACCTCTGCATCATGGAGGAAGCCTACCTCGCCGAAGTCGTGAACCCCGGCACGCTCGCGGAGGTCGCCGATGGCGAGTGCGGCGAGCTGCTCCTCACTACGCTCGACCGCACCGCCTGCCCGCTGCTCCGCTATCGCACCGGTGACTGGGTGAAAAAGCGCATCATTGACGGCCGCCTTTGTCTCGAAGGCGGCATGCTCAGCCGCGTCGATGAGATGGCCGTCATACGCGGCGTGAACGTCTATCCCAGCGCCATCGAGAGCATCGTGCGCCAGTTCCCCGAGGCAGGCGAGTTCGTCATCGAGCAAAAAAACATCGACGGCATGGAGGAGCTGGAGTTGCTCGTGGAAATCGAAGGCAACATCGCCAAGAGCCTCCTCGCCAAAATCGAGCACCGCCTGCGTGACACGCTGCACCTGCGCATCCCGGTGAAGGTCGTCGAGCCAGGCTCGCTGCCGAAGGGTGAGTTTAAGTCGAGAAGGTGGAGGCGCGTGTAGTGCATGGAACGCCGACGATTCGTCGGCCACCCCCGCGCAATTCTCATGCCTTCGACAGGCCGCTTGAAGAACAAAGGGCGGGATGGTAGTCATCACGAACGCATGGCGAAAAAACTCCAAACACTGCCCGGACAGTTCGGGCAGATCACCGCGCAATTGCGCGAGGTCTTGAGCATGGAGCCATCACAGGTGGTCATGGACAGCGTGGTGCTGCGCTTTGAACTGGCGTACGACGTGCTCTGGAAAACTCTGCAAGCACAAGCCCCCTGGCAGGGCACTCTGGTGCAGTTTCCGCGCGAGGCGCTAAAATAGCGGGTGAGGCGCTGCCTGGGCGTGTGATCAATCCTCTGCGCGAAAATCTGGATCATCTTCGCTTCCCGTTTGGCATTGATCTCGTGGACTGGCATCGCTGCTCGGAGCAGTTCCGTGAGCTTGCAGAGCCGCAGCGAGTCGCGCTGATGGAGTGATCAGATCACCCGGTCATTCCCGCCATCCACCGGGATCTGCGCGCCAGTCACTTTGGCAAACAGCGGACTGGCCATCGCAGCCACCATGTTGCCGATGTCCTTGCTCTTGATCTCCACTTTCATGAGGTTCTTCGTCTTGTATTCGTCCACGGCCATGCCGTAACGCGCGGCGCTTTTTTCGAGGGCTTCGGGGGTCCAGAGCTTGGTGTCGAAGACGGCGTCGGGATGCACGATGTTCACGCGCACCTTGTGCGGCGCGAGTTCGAGCGCGGCTACGCGGCAGAGCTGCGTGAGAGCAGCCTTGCTGCATGAATAGGCGCTCGCTCCAGGGCCTGGAGCTTTGAAATTTCGGCTGCCCACGAAGATGATGCTCGCGTCGATGCCGAGCTTCACGAAGGGGATCACCTTGTTCATCAGCTTTTGATGGCTGGTGAGATTGATAGAGATCGTGCGATCCCAATCGGTCTGCGCCATCACGTCGAGGTTGTCGTTCTTCGGGAAAATGCCCGCGTTGCTCACCACAATATCGATGCCGCCGAATTCGCGCACGGTGAACTCGATGGCGTCCTGCACCGGCTTGTCCTCGGTGAGATTCACCACGATGCCGATGCCGCCGATCTTCTTCATGATCTCTGGGATGTCCTTGTCGATGTCGAGGCCCACGACCTGCGCGCCCTGTTCGGCGAGAGATTCCGCAATGGCAAAGCCAATGCCCGCCGCGCAACCGGTGACGAGCGCGACCTTGCCCTGATGCACTTTGCGCGCCGGGCCTTTCTTGAGCTTTGCTTGCTCCAACTCCCAGTATTCGATCTCAAAAATATCCTTCTCCGAAAGCGGCTCCCATTTCCCCACACGCTCCGCGAGCGCCACGGTCTGATGCGTCGCCTCCGCGATGTCGGCGATGATGCCCGCCTCCGGTTTACTGGCACCAAAGCTTGCTATGCCCTGGCCCGGCCAGATGACGAAGCGTGGCGCGGGATCGAGCATTGTGTGCCCATCGCTCTTGTTGCGCTCGAAGTAGGCGCGGTAGTCGTCTGCATATTTCGAGATGCTGCCCGCGATGTTGCCACTCTCGATCACGGCGGGGATGCGCTTCGTGCGGATGCTGTGATCCGGCGTGAGCGGTCCGCGACAGCCGTGGTCCGCCACTCCGAGGCGAGCTGAATAGGCGACGGCATCTGGAGAGGCGTTCAGCTTTGCGATGACGGGAACGCCGCGTTCTTTGGAAACGGCGCGGCGCATCGTGGCGAGGCCGGTTAGATCGGGTTGAGCTTCCACGGGGGGCTGCGCGTCAGAGACACGCGCTACTTTGCTGAGCCAATCCTCCGCCAGCGTCACCAGCTCGATGTGCTTCTCGTAGCTCGCCTTGGCATCGTCAGCGAAAGTAAACAGCCCGTGCTTCAACAGCACGATGCCTTCGATGCCGTCCTTCCGCAGATCGGCCTTCGTCATTGCCTCATGCACCTGTTTGGCGAGCACGAAGCCGGGCATGACATACGGCAAGACCAGCACACGCTTGCCGAAGACCTCCTTCACCCGCGCCTCGCCATCGGCCGCGCACGTCAGCGCGGAGATCGCATTGGCGTGGCTGTGATCCACGAATTTGAATGGCAAAATCGCGTGCAGGATTGCCTCGATGCTCGCGGCGGGCGCGTTCGGATCCGTCATCGCCGCGCGCTGCTGCAGCACCATGTCGCTATCGGACATCGTCGCGAGCTTTGACATCTTGATCAGCGCCTCCATGCGCACCGGAGCAAAGCCCGCGCGCTCGATGGTGGCCAGGTCCCAGCCCGATCCCTTCACATAACAAAGGCTCACCGGCTCGCCGAAGAAATCCTTCTCATCCACCTTCACCGAGGTGTTCCCGCCACCATGCAGCACGAGGGCGGGATTTCTGCCAAGCAGACGCGAAGTATAGACGCGCTGTCCCAGCGGATCGGTTCCAAACGTGGCGGCTTCAGTGTCGTTCCAGAGTGATTGCATGATGGGAAAAAGAGGGCGCAAGGGTGGTGAGATTCGCCCGGTTGGCAACCGGGGAAGTCACGGAACTCACGGATTGGAATTTGAACCACGAATGGACACGAATTTACACGAAAGTTCTGATTCTGTTTTGGCTGCCAGTCCTGGAAAGCGACTGAAATTCATTCGTGTAAATTCGTGTCCATTCGTGGTTCCTCAATCATTCCCGTCGGATTGCATCCAGCAATCTCCCGCGCACCGCCGCCACCGCTGCGAGCGCGCAGACCGCGAAGCCAAACACGATCACGCCAGCCAGCAGCGCAGCGAGAAAGGTCACGGGCAAGTCACCGCCGCCTTGTTTCAGATTCGGCCATACCGCGAGCGCCGCACTGAGAAGTCCGAGCACCACTCCGCCAATGAGCAGCGTGACATGCTCGCCCAGGATCATGGAACGTAGCGCGCCTTGTTTGAAACCGAGCGCTTGCATCAAGCCCAGCTCGCCCTTCCGCTCCAGCACATGTCGCGCGAGCAACACCCCGAGACCCGCCGTGCCCAGCAGCACGCCGAGACCGCCGAGAACGGTGAAGATGCCGATGTAAGTGTTTTGCACGCTGTTGAACTCCGCCAGCCGAGCACTCGCCGATTCGAGCGCTAGGCCGCGAGCTTCGAGTTGCTTGGTGAGTTCCGCGCTCACCGAAGCAGTTTTGTCAGGAGCCGCGTCGATGAGGAGGAACTTGTAGCCAGCCGTGTCGGGAAATTTTTGGAGGAACGCGCTCTCGTCGATGATCAGCTTGCCCTGCAACACCGAGCCAGCGAGCAGGCCGACAATGGTTACTTTGAACGTCTCGCCCTTGCTGTCCTGGTATTCGAGCGTGTCACCCACGCCCTTGCCAAGTCCCCACATCGCGGTGGCTTGGTCGGCGATGGCCGGGACGCCCTCCCTATTCTTTAAAGATTCCCAGTCCTCCCCGCTCGCAAAGCGAAACGCCTTTCGCTCCGCGAGCTTCTTTGCATCCACACCGACAAGCACCGGATTCTGCGCTCGGTTGAGATTCAGGCAGCTCGCGTCATCGCCCTCGCGAACGCGGAAGGGCACGATGCTGGCGTGCTTCATGATCTTCTCGTCGAGATTGAAGGCATCCATCGCCGCCTTGCTGTTGAGGTTCTCATAGATTGGCAGCGAGGACTCCCCGATGAGCGCAAAACCGCCGGTGCCTGAATCGCGGCGCGTGACATCATTGTCCACGCCGATGCGAAAGGAGTTCACAGCCATCACGAGGAAGATTCCACCTGCCATCATGCCGAGCACGGCGAGACTGCGTGAAGGGCGGCGTGTGATGTTCCGCGTGCCGATCTGCCAGACGGAATCCGCCAGCCGCTGGCCCGATGCGCTGCGTTTCATCCAACGCGATGCCAGCGCAAGGCCCGCGATCATGAGCAGCGCGCCCGCGCCGAAGAACATGCCGGCGAGCGCTTGCGCGTCCGTGGCTTTACTCGCGGCGAGGGCGAGCGCGATTGCACCGATGAGAGAAGCGAATGCGAGCCACAAGGAGTGAGGGCTGGAGTGAGGGCTTCTAGCCCTCACATTCCGACGGCTGGAAGCCGTCGCTCCGTCATGAGCCGTCGCTCCTTGGAGCAAATCCTTTGCGGGCACTTTGAAAAGTCTGCGCCCTGCGAGCCAGAGCGTGAGCAACGCGACGGCGACCGATGCGACGAACGCGATTACCAGCGTCAGTGGACTCGCTTGATACACAAGAGTGAGACCTTGCGCCGCTCCGGACCACACACCGGTCAAACCGGCGAGCGCGGCTTTGGTGTATGCCGCCCCACCGATCAATCCGAGCGCGCTGCCGATCACGGCGACGAGTCCGGCTTCTCCGAAAATGCTGCGGCGCACTTGCTTGGGCGACCAGCCCATCGCGAGCAGCAAGCCCATCTGCGGCGCGCGGCGCTCCAACGTGAAGAGAAAGAGCAGCGCGGCGAAGATCAGTGCTGCGGCGATTAGGAACATGCTCAGGCCGATGAAGAGGCCGCCGAAATCCACGCTGCCTTTCGCGGCGGCGCTGGCCTCGCTTTTAAAATCGCGCGGCACCAGGCCGATGTCGGCTAGCGAGAGCTTTGCGAGGATTTCTTCTCGCATCTGCTCCTCGGTCTGACCGGTGTCAGGGATGCGGATGGCGGTGTAATTGCCGAAGCGATTGCTCCAAAGCTTTTGTCCGGTTTCGAGGCTGATAAAGGCCTTGGGCGTGCCTTTGTAATCGTCCCAATACTTTTCGTCCTTGTCGCGGATGGCCTTCATGTCCATCGGGATGCCCGGCTCCCAATCGCGGCAGTTGTCCACGTCCGACACGCCGGGGAACTCAGGCGTCCATGCTTTCGTGACGCGCGGGTCGTTCATCGGAATGATCTCGCCGACGGTGAACGTGGCCTTCTCTTCCTTCAGCTCACGTCCGAGACCGACGACGAAATAGCGAATGTCGAAGGTGGAGCCGACGGTGAGGTTGTGGTCTTCGGCGAGCCACTGCGTGATGACAGCAGAAGATGCTGGATGCTGGATGCTTGATGCTGGAAGAAATGCATCCGTGGCAGTCACCATCGAGTATGGCGTGCCGCCATTCGCGGATGTGATGCCGTTAACGAGATAAGTGAGCACACCGTAAGCGCCTTTGTGCTGCATCAGGTTTGCGGCGATGCTTTCATCGAGGAAGACGCGGTCGGTGCTGATCTCCCATTCAGGTTTGGGTGCGGTGATGCGGGTAAGTTTGAGGGAGAAGTCTTCGAGAGATCGAGCCGAGTTCAACTCATCACTGAGCACTGAGGACTGAGCACTGAGCACTTCGTTCGCCTTTCCCTCCTTCTCCACCTGCCCCTGCAAATTCCCCAGCGGTATAAAAACCGTGTCGGGTGTTCGCTGCGACACAGTTAATTGAAACGCGCCGAAGTCTTCCGCGCTCACGATGCTTGCGATCTTCCGGCGCAGTGTAATCTGCTCATTCGTGCTGCCGGAGAGCGGGGCATCACGGGAGATGGCGCTGGGTTTTTCGACGCGGACGATGATGGTATCGCCAGCCTTGACGCCGAGCTTGCGGGCGAGCGCGTCGTTCAGGGCGAGTTCGTCATTGGCGAGCTGGATGGATTTGCCGCTGGGGCTGAGTTTCCAAAAGGCGTCGTCCACTCCGAGCACCTGAATGCCATTCGCGCGCGCGGTGCCGTCGGCGACGCTGACGGAGCCGTTCATCTGGATGACGGGCGCGGCACCGACTCTTCGAGCGAGCGCTTCAGTGAACCAGCGGTCACCGCCGATGAGTCCCGATTGGATTTTGCCGAGGCGCAACTCCGCGACGCGGCGCAGGCTGGCGCGAACGGAATCGCCGATGACGAGGGAGCCACTGAGAATGGAGGAAGTGAGGAACACGCCGAAGAGGAGACCGAGATGGCCTTTCCAGTAGTGGCGGAGAGATTGGAGGATAAGGGACATCGCGGGTGGCGGAATGACGAATGACGAATGACGAAAGGGCTACGAATCCTTCTCCTACTCCTCCTCCCTGGAAGCTAATCGAAGCTGCAATGACAGGGAGGAAGAGGAGGAGTAGGAGGAAGAGGAGGATTGGCGCGAGGGAAGCTTCATGCGATTTGGCCTTCGTGAATGCTAAGGACGCGTCCCATCTTCGCGGCCTGAGCGGGGTGATGCGTGACCATGACCAGGGCGGTGCCGGTTTGTTTTTGGAGATCGAGCAGCAGGCTCGTCAGTGCGTCCGCGTTTTTTTCGTCGAGCGCGCCGGTGGGTTCGTCGGCGAGGATGAGTTTGGGTTCGTTGATGAGCGCGCGCACGACGGCCACGCGCTGGCGCTCGCCGCCGGAGAGCTGCGCGGGCTTCCAGGAGAGGCGGTCGGAGAGGCCGATGGTTTTCAGGAGGTCCGTCGCTCTCTGAATCTTGGCGGATTCAGCTACAGCTTGCTTCAGCGCGAGCGTCGGCAGCAGCACGTTTTCCAAGACGGTGCATTGCGGCATGAGGTGATGGAGCTGGAAGATGAAGCCGATCTTTTCACTGCGGAGTTGCGCGAGCTTTGCGGGATCGCGTCCCACGAGCGAGGTGCTCTCAAAGATGACCTCGCCCTCATCGGGATCGTCGAGTGTGCCGAGGATGTTCAGCAGTGTGCTCTTGCCGCAACCCGATGGCCCGACAATGGCGAGGCTCTCTCCCGGCTCGATGGCGAGGCAGATGTCGCGCAACACAGGCACGGTCTGGCCGCTGCCGGGGTCGGTGTAGCTCTTGGAGATGTGGCGGAGTTCGATGAGTGGCATTGGCTATGGAACGCGGACGATTCGTCCGCCTGCAAATGAAAATTGCGGCGGCCTGTCGAAGGCGGGAATGACCGGATGATTTGAGATCAGTCACGTTGCCGCTCGAAATCTCGCTT
>JANPIW010000755.1:0-18148 GCA_031425215.1 Verrucomicrobiaceae bacterium | reverse complement strand
GGCGGTGGTGGCGGCGGCGGTGGTGGTGGCCGCAGCGGAGACCGTGGTGATCGTCGCGGCGGCGGTGGTGGTGGCGGCGGCGGCGGCAAAGGCAACCGCTGGTAATCCATCCCTGACTGCTTCGCATTTCGATGCGATCGCATGACTCATTTCCCGCAGATGGCCGCTGGCTGTCTGCGGGATTTTTTTGTCTCCTCATCGCCACGGAGGAGATGCCGGACGGCGACGGGAATCCAGTTTGCCATGTCCTAGCTTCTGCCTAGTCTCCCGGCCCCCAATCCCGGACCGTGATCGCATATTCAACCTCATGCGACGCGGCCAGTGCCATTCCCCAATCATGAACATCAATGTCGAACATCAGCCGAACTGCCGCGCCGTGGCCCACATCCGCGTGCCGGGTGAGGAAGTAAAAAAGAACCGCGAGGAGATCGTGACCGAGTACGCAAAGTACGCCCGCCTCCCAGGTTACCGCCCCGGAAAAACGCCGCGGCCGGTCGTGGCGAAGCGTTATCACGTCGAGATCGGCAACGAGCTGGAGAAGCAGCTCATCAATGACGGCCTGCGTCAGGCGATCAAGAACGAGGGTCTCGAAGTGATGAATGTGATCGCCGTGAAGGACAAGCTGCATCACGACGCAGACAGCAGTTTCAGCTTCACCGTGGAGATGACCCTCTCGCCGAAGTTTGAGCTGCCGGAGTACAAGGGCATCCCCGTGAAGCTCCCGCGCATCGACGTGAGCGAGGCGGACATCGACCATGACATCCTGCATCTGCGCGAGCGTTACCAGCAGTTCGATGACGTGGAACGCTCCGCCGCCATCGGTGATGTGGTGGTGCTCTCATACATTGGCACGCTCGACGGCCAGCCCGTATCAGAGGCGCTGCCGGACGCGCCGGAGCATTTCCGCGAGGTGAAGGAGCAGTGGTTCCTCCTCGATGCCACCGAGGATTTCCTCCCCGGATTTTACGCCTCGCTCATCGGCGTGTCGAAAGGCGACGACAAAAAGATCGAGACCACGATCGCGGATGATTTCGCCATCGAGTCCATGCGCGGCAAGACGCTCGTGCTCGAAGCGAAGTGCTCGGGCGTGAAGGAGAAGAACATGCCTCCGCTCGACGAGGCCTTCGCGCAAAAGGTAGGCGGCCCCGATTTCACCCTCGAAACGCTGCGCAAGGAAGTGGGCGATGCCGTCCGCCGCCGCCGCGAGCAGGCGCGCGACCAGTCGAAATCAAACCAGGTACTCGCCTTCCTGCACGACAAGCTCCAGTTCGACATCCCGCCTGAGATCATCAACCGCGAGGCGCAGAAGCGCACCAACGACATGGCCATGCGCGCCATGCAACAAGGCATGGGGCATGAGGAAATCCTCAAGCACCAGGATGAGATCGTCAGCGGAGCCACGCAGCAGGCGCAGCAGAGCGTGAAGATCAGTTTCATCCTGGAGGAGGTCGCGAAGAAGGAGGGCCTCGAGGTGGACAACGAGCAGTTGAGCCGTGCCGTGCATAACTGGGCCACACGCAGCAAGATGCCGGTGAAGAAATTCATCGCCGAGGCAAAGAAGACCGGCGCCATCGACCGGATGGCCGAGGATCTCCTGATTCAAAACGCGCTGCAGTTCCTCAAAGACAGCGCCACCGTCGAGGAGACCGACCCCGAGCCGGAGCATTGCGAGGAGCACAGCGCATGAGCATCAGAGGTCCGAGAGCAGAGCTGTGAGGCTCTGGCGCTCTGACTTCATTTATACCCCGTCAGCATCGCGCACTCCGCCGTCTTTCCCGTGCCGCCGTTCTGGCGGATTGCGATGGCGTACACGCCGGTGCGCTTTGGTTTGAAGGAGAGCACGAGGCCCCAGCCCTCCTCCAGCGCCCGGATCTCACCCTGCGGCTGGCCTTCAAAGTCGAGCACCGCCGCAGTGACGCGCACGCCGGATTTTGCGGGCACGGCGATGGTGAAGCGGTAGTCGTTGCCCTTGAAGAGCTGCATGCGCACGGCCTTGCCCATGTCGGGCTTGAGATCCTTGCGCCATGACTCCGCACGAAATGCGAAGCCCTCTTTCTCCAGCGGAGCCGCCATCGCCCACGCGGCCGCCTCGGCCTCTGTCATGCGGTCACGCGCCGTCGCGAGCAACGGCATCATCAGCGCGAATGCGAGGAGGAATGTGTGGAGGTGCGACAGGCGGGCGGACATGCTCGTGAGACAAACAGCGACGCAGGCCGATGTCAAAGCCCTCGGCGACAAAATTCTCCCTGGAACGCAAAACATAGGCGTTGCACGAAGACGATACCAAGTTTCGTTGCGTCCCTCGCGTTTCCCACCCGCGACCCGCACTCATTCCCATCATGGCCTGCCTTGTCATTTATCTCGAAGACGAGTCCACCAACATCGTGTCACTCGACAACGTGGAGGTGCTCACCGTCGGACGGCATCCCGACAGCAATCTCTACCTGAAAAGCCCCTCCGTCTCCGCGCATCACGCGCTGATCAAGAAGCGCTCTGACGGCGTCTATGCCCAGGACCTCGGCTCGAGCAACGGCACGCGCGTGAACGGCGCGGAGGTCGAGGAGAGCAAGCTCAAGAATGGTGACCGCGTCGCGTTTGGTGATGTGCAGGGCGTGTTCCACACGGGCGCGCCACCGCCGGACGGCGCGCCGCCGCCCAAGGAGGAGCGCACCGTTCCAAAGGCGCATGTGCCGTTGCCAGACGCGCAGGAAGTCGCTGAAGCACGCCCGGTCGTCGGTGCCGCAGCGCCTCGTCGCGCCTTGCGCGCTCGCCGCTTTGTGCGTGCCAGTAGTGTGTCGAGCTATCCTGATCAAACCGGCAGCGGCTGCCTCACCGCCACTTTCCTCATCGGACTTTTCATCGTCGCCTTCATCGTCGGCCTCGCGCTGCGTCATTTAAAGGAAACAGATCGCAACCTGATCAGCGATGTGTTCTCAAAGGTATTCGACTCGATGCCCAAACTGAAAATCGAGCGCGATGAAAACAAGTAACAGGCTCGCCCTCGTTGGCGCGCTTCTGGTCACCGCCGCATTTGCACGCGCCGACGACTGGCCGCAGTGGCGCGGCCTCGCGCGCGACGGCGTTTGGAATGAGCGCGGCGTGATGGAAAAATTCCCTTCCGCGGTGCTTCCCCATGTGTGGAGCGCGCCCGTCGGCCCAGGGTACAGCGGCCCCACCGTCGCGGCAAGCCGCGTCTATCTCACCGATCATGTCACGCAGCCCGAGCCGCAGGAGCGCGTTCTTTGTTTTGACCAGGCCACAGGCAGGGCGCTCTGGTCGCACGCTTACTCCTGTGTGTATCGCGACCTCGATTACGCGCTCGGTCCGCGCGCCGCGGTTTCGATTGCTGACGGACGCGCCTTTGCTTTCGGCGCGCTCGGCCACGCGCACGCGCTTGATGCGGCCACTGGCAAAGTGCTCTGGGCACGCGATCTCGCCACAGACTTTCAAGGCAATGTCCCGATCTGGGGCATCACCTCCGCGCCACTCGTCGCGGGAGATGCCGTGGTTTTCCAAATCGGCGGCGCCAGCGGCGCGGGCCTCATCGCCCTCGATGTGCGCACCGGAGCGGAGCGCTGGCGCGCGCTCGACACACGCACCTCCTACTCCGCGCCGCGCATGATCAGCATCGGCGGCAAGGACGCCGTGCTCGCGTGGACAGGGAACTGGCTCGCCGCGCTCGATCCCGCGACGGGCAAAACACTCTGGAGCCTGCCATACAAACCCACGCGGATGGTGATCAATGTTCCCGACCCCGTCTTTGATCCCGCCACGAACCGCGTCTTCCTCAGCGCGTTTTACGACGGCGCGCGCGTGTTCCAGCTCACGCCGGATTTCGCCGCGCCACGCCAGCTCTGGCAAAGACAAGGCGTGAGCGAGAGGAAAACTGACGCGCTGCACTGCATGATGAGCACGCCGCTCGTTCGTGACGGACACGTCTATGGCATCGACAGCTACGGCGAGTTTCGCTGTCTGAATCTCGACACGGGCGACCGCGTCTGGACTGACGAGACGCTCCTCGCGAACGGACGCTGGGCCAATGCTTACTTTGTGCAAAATGGCGATCACACGTGGATCACCACCGAGAAAGGCGAGATCGTTATTGCAAAGCTCACGCCCCAAGGCTTCGAGCGCATCAGCAGCGCGCAATACATCACCCCCACCACCGCCTTGCGTCCCCGCTCTCACGCCATCACCTGGTCGCACCCGGCGTATGCAGGCAGGTGTTTGTTCGCGCGCAGCGACACGGAGCTGGTATGTGTGTCACTCGCCTCCCCGTGACCACAGCCACGCAGATCACCATCTTCCGCATCTTCCTCATCCCGGTCTTCATCGGGCTGGCGATTTATTATGGCGACAGCGTGGCGGGCGGCGCCGCTGTCGCATGGTATCGCTGGGCCGCCATCGGCGTCTTTGGTCTCGCGGCCTTGAGTGACGCGGTGGATGGCTACGTCGCGCGGCATTTCAATCAGCACAGCCGCCTCGGGCAAATACTCGATCCGCTCGCGGACAAGCTGCTGCTCCTCTCCGCCATCGTCACGCTGAGCCTGATGCACTGGCCTCAGCGCTTCCCGTTGTGGTTTCCGCTGCTCGTCATCTTCCGCGATCTCGCCGTCGTCGGTGGTGTGGCGCTCGTCGAATACCTCTCCGGCCACAAATGCGCCGTGAGCGCGCACTGGACGGGCAAGACCGCCACCGTCACACAGATCGTCGCCGTGCTCTGGCTGATGCTCGATGTCCGCATCCTGCCCATTATCTGGCCCACCGTCGTCGCGGCTGTCTTCACCGCCGCGTCAGGGTGCCTTTATCTCGCGGACGGCCTCCGACAGATCCGCGTTCTGGAAGAAAAAAAGGAGGCGTGACGCCAGCTCCAACTCTCAGTCCTTTTCTTTTTTCCGGCTGGTCTTCTCCGTCTTCGCTGGAGCAGACGATTGATCAGCGGCCTTGATCTTCGTGTAAACCTTTTGCGCGTAGGCGCTGGTCTGCTCCTGGCTCAGTTCGGGATGCTTCTCCGAGTAGTTTTTTACCAAGTCCTTGAGCTTGTCGCGCGCTGTTGCGGAGAGGGAGGAATACAGCTCCTTCCCGTGCTCGCCCAGCATGGTCGAGGTCTTAAACTTCTTGTCATCCCGCGATGGAGAAGGGTTCTTCATTCTGCCGTCCGAGCTGGCGAGGCGGGCGGTGGGCACGCCCTTTTTTCCCGCGCCGGGCGAGAGTTGCGCATCGCCGTAGTGCGCCGTGATCATCTCCGTGCCCACCATGAGCTGCACCTGCGTGTCACGCAGGTCGGTGCCCGGGGTTGTCCCGGTCAGCCTCATGCCCAGGGCATTCGGTTCCTCCGAGACGACGATGCTTCGGCCCGTGGCCTTGTTCAGAAACGTCGCCACCGGCCGCCCCTCCACATAGGCCATGCCGGTGAGCTGCAGCGTGTCCTCCAGGCTCACTGTCCGCGTGAAAGGCGAGTTCATCAGCAACTCCGCCGCCGCGTTCGGATCAAAGGGCTGCGGCAGGTCGGGGTCAGCCACTGCCGCATCACCGGCATGAAGAGCCGGGGCGAGGATGAATGCGGCGCAGAAGCGTGTGAAGAATTTCATCGGGGGAAAGGCAGGCATGTCGAAACGAGACCGATCCCCGCGTCTATCAGTGAGGAAGACCAACGTCCCATGGTGCAGCGCCCTCCGGCCATCGGCCACAGCGAGTTGCGCGTGACGAAGGACGCACGCCTGTGGAATGTCGTGCTGATGAACCCCACCAGCGAGGAAGCAGGAACGCTCGGCCGCGAAGCGGTGAGGTGTGGCCGCTAGAGCGTGGATGCAGCCCGCGTATGACTTGCCGATGCCGTCTCCTGATCATCCCTGCGCCGCTCACCGCGATCCGCACGCGTTCATGTTCATGAATCCGCGCGTGCGTGATGGCGTGGTCGTTCACAGCCGGCGCTCTGTTTTGAAAACGAGCCTCGCCGGACTCGGCAGCCTCACCTTGCCCGCGCTGATGAAACTGCGCGCCGAAGGGAAAACGAAAACCAGCGGCAAGGCGGTGATTCTGATCTGGATGACCGGCGGCCCATCGCACATCGACACGTGGGATCCAAAGCCCGACATGCCGCGCGAGATTCGCGGGCCATTCAAGACGATCAAAACGAAACTGCCGGGCACGCACATTTGCGAATACCTGCCGAAGCAGGCGGCGATGCTCGACAAGTTCACAATCATCCGCTCGGTCGATTGCCGTCACAGCAATCACGAGCCAAACATGGTAATGCAGACGGCGAACCTCGCCAACGAGCCGCGCACGAATTCCAAGGCAAAATTGTATCCCGCCTTTGGCTCCATCATCGCCAGGCATCGCGGCGCGAATCATCCCTCCATGCCGCCGTATGTCGTGCTGAACATGAAATCGCGCTCGCACGTCGCGTGGGGCGGCTACCTCGGCGCGCAGCATGATCCCTTCGATGGCGCGTCGGCCTCCAGGCTTTTCCAGCTACCCGCCGGTCTCACGATGGACCGAATGCAATCGCGCCACACGCTCAGCCAGCAGATGAACAGCCTGCGCGCCGAGCTTGATGCCAGCGGCGCGATGTCGCAGATGGACGGCTTCGGGCAAAAGGCATTCGACATCGTCGCCGGTGGCCGCGCGCAGGAGGCGTTCGATTTGAGCAAGGAGCCGCAAAAGATGCGCGACCGCTACGGCGAGCACGATTGGGCAAAGCAGGCGCTGCTCGCGCGTCGGCTCGTCGAGCGCGGATCGAGCTTCGTCACCATCGACCTCAGCAACCACTCCGCCTCCGGCACCTGGGACACGCACGGCGACAACATCCCGCCCTACGGCGGTATCTGGAATGGCCTGCGCCCACTCCTCCCCGTCTTCGATCACGTCATCACCACGCTCGTCACCGATCTCGCCGAGCGCGGCATGTTGGACGACACCCTCGTCATCGCCATGGGCGAGTTCGGACGCACGCCGACGCTCGGCACGCAGGGCAGCACCGACGGGCGCAATCACTGGCCCTACGTCATGTCCATGTCCCTCGCCGGCGGCGGCTTCCGGCATGGACAAGTCATCGGTGCGTCTTCACGCGATGGCGGAGAGATCGCCAACCGCCCCGTCACTCCCGGCGACCTGGCCGCCACCATCTACCATCACATGGGCGTTCCGCTAAACGCGACCTACAACGACCATCAAGGCCGCCCGATCTTCATCGTGGATGAAGGCGCGCCGTTGAAGGAGTTGGTTTGATCACAAGAAGGAAACTCGACACGGCGACTAAAGGACGACACATCATCGGACGCCCGCCGGCCTAGGATGAGATCGACGACTGGTTCCTTGATCCCGCTCTTGGCAAAACGCGCATGACCAACCACCATGCGCGCCGATGGATGCCATCACCACCCACTCTCTGCTTTTTTGCGCCGCTGCCGCGGCAGGGCTGGTGGACGCAATCGCGGGTGGCGGCGGACTCATCGCGTTGCCAGCGCTGCTGGCCACGGGTCTGCCGCCGACGCTGGCGCTGGGGACGAACAAGATGCAGAGCAGTTGCGGCACAGCCTTGGCCGTGTGGCGTTACGCGCGCGCAGGCTGGGTGAAATGGAGCGAGGTGCGACTGGCGGTTGCGTGTACTTTTGTCGCCGCAGTGCTCGGCACTCTCGCTGTCAACGCGGTGGACAAATCGCTGCTGGGCAAATGCGTGCCGTGGCTGCTGCTCGCGGTGGCAGTTTACACGGTACTCAGTCCGAAGCTCGGCGCGGTGGAGCAGCATCAGAGAATCTCTCCCACCATGTTTGCGATGGTGCCGTGTGTGCTCATTGGGTTTTACGATGGCTTCTTCGGCCCAGGCGCGGGTTCGTTTTGGACGATCAGCTTTGTGACGCTGCTCGGTTTGGATTTGCGCCACGCGACCGCGCGCACCAAGGCGGTGAATCTCACAAGCAATGTCGCGTCGTTCATCACCTTCCTCGCCGCAGGACAGGTCGCGTTTGGTTACGCGGCGGTGATGATCGCGGGCAATCTGCTCGGCGCACGGCTAGGCTCGGGACTGGTCATCCGGCACGGCGCGGGATTGATCCGCGTGGTGTTCTTGATCGTCGTGTTCGCGATCACGCTGAAGCTGCTGTGGAGCCAGTTTGCTCCGGCATGAGGTTTTATTCCCACTCCAGCCGCAGGCCATCATAGGCGAAGAGCACACCGGGCGGGAGCTTCGATTCGTCACGCGCATGCATGACCTCGCACTGCAAATGCGTGAACCAGGCGGCGCGCGGTCTGAGCTTCTCCACGAGGGCGAGCGACTCGGTGATGTTCATGTGCGTCGGGTGCTCGGTGTGGCGCAGCGCGTCGATGATGAGCGTGTCCACATCCTGCATGGCGGCGAGCGCCTCGTCGCTCACGGTTTTGCAGTCGGGGATGTAGGCGCAGAGTTTTTTGCCGCCGCGGGCGAACAGGAAGCCGATGGTCTCCACCTTGCCGTGTTGCACGGGCAGGGGCGTGACGTGCGTGCCGCCGAGGTGAAACGGACCGTGGATCGGTTTGGGAAAGGGCTTCAAGTATCCCCGATACCGGTTCTCCCCGTTGAAGGCGTAGATGAACATGCGCTCCAGCACCGCGAGACACGAGGGCAAAGCATACACAAGCATCTCATCATCCGCGCCGATGGTGAAACGGCGCAGCTCGTCGAATCCTGTGACATGATCCATGTGCGGATGTGTGAAGATCGCGGCATCGAGCTTGCGGATGTTTTCGCGCAGGCATTGCGTGCGGAAATCAGGCCCGGTGTCCACCACCCAGTCCATCTCCGCCGTGCAGCAC
Organism: Verrucomicrobiaceae bacterium; assembly: GCA_031425215.1. Classification (GTDB taxonomy): domain Bacteria; phylum Verrucomicrobiota; class Verrucomicrobiia; order Verrucomicrobiales; family Verrucomicrobiaceae; genus JANPIW01. The sequence continues at coordinate 9,352 of JANPIW010000755.1, read as the reverse complement.
CAGATGGAGCAGCGGGTGCGCTTGTCTCGCGGATCAGTGCTGCGGCACGTCTCGCAATCGCACCCGATCATCGGGATGCCGACCGAGGTGCCGGTGCCGAGGAGGGTGATGGAAAGGGAGGACATGAAGGAGGAAGGAGCGGAGTTGCAAAATGGCGGCTCATTCGTCATTCGCCATTCGGATTTCGTCATTCCGCTCAACGGCCACTTTTCGAGTGCGCCCAGGTTCATCTCCGCTACCATGCGCGCCCTTATGCTCCGAGCAGGTATCGTTGGTCTCCCAAACGTCGGCAAATCCACCCTCTTCAATGCGGTCACGCGCACACGGAAGGCGGAGGCTGCTAACTATCCATTCTGCACCATCGAGCCGAACATCGGCGTGGTCGTCGTGCCCGACGAGCGCCTCGCGGTGCTCTCGAAACTCTCCGGCTCGCAAAAGCTTATCCCGGCGGCGATTGAGTTCGTCGATATTGCCGGCCTTGTGAAAGGCGCGAGCAAGGGCGAGGGGCTGGGCAACCAATTCCTGAGCACCATCCGCGAGGTGGACGCCATCGTTCACGTCGTGCGCTGCTTTGAAAGCTCCGACATCCACCACGTCGATGGCAGCGTGGATCCGATCCGTGACATCGACGTGATCAACATGGAACTCATCTATGCCGACATCGACAGCGTGACGAAGCGCAAGTCGCGCGTCGAAAAAGACGCCAAGCGCGGCATGAAGGAGGCGCAGGTGGAGAACGCGCTGCTCGACCGCCTGATCCCGCATCTCGACGCGGGCAAGCCCGCCGTCACGCTCGAATGCACCGATGACGAGGCCAAGCTGCTCAAAGGTTTTTTCCTCCTCAGCTCAAAGCCCGTGATCTACGCCTGCAACGTGGCCGAGGCCGAGCTTGCCGCCGCGTCAAACAGCCCGGACACGCATCCTCTCGTGGGCAAAGTGCGTCAGCACGCCGCGACGATGCACAGCGCCGCCGCCGTCGTCATCAGCGCTGCGATTGAAAACGAACTCGTCGATCTGCCCGAGGAGGACGCGAAGGCTTACCTCGCTGATCTCGGCGTGGCGGACAGCGGCGTGACGCGGCTGATCAAGGGCGTGTATGATCTCCTCGGCCTGCAAACCTATCTGACCACCGGCGAGAAAGAGACGCGCGCCTGGACGATCAAGAAAGGCATGAAGGCCCCGCAAGCCGCAGGCGTGATCCACGGTGATTTCGAGCGCGGCTTCATCGCTGGCGTTATCGTTCAATTCGACGATCTCGTCGCGCTCGGCTCCGAGGCGAAAGCACGCGAGGCTGGCAAGCTCCGCATTGAGGGCAAGGAATACGTCATGCGCGACGGCGACGTCGTGGAGTGGCGGTTCAACGTGTGAGCCATCGGCGGTTCCGCGCTATTTCAGCGGAAACCACATCAGCAGCGCGGCGGTGAGGATCACGTTCGCGAGTGCCAGCTCGAAGAAGACGAGCCAGCCGAGCTTCATGAGCTGGTCAAAGCGGAACCTCGGCAGCGTCCAGCGCACCCAGATGAAGAAGAGGATGAAGGCGAAGACCTTGCCGAAGAAACACGCGATGTGCAGCAGCCCGGTGTAGAGCGGCGTGCTGCCCGGCGTGAAGTGGAACTGCAATCCCGTGAGCTGCGAGAGCAGCGGCGCGAAGGGAATGCTCCAGCCGCCGAGGAAAAGTGTGACGCAGAGTCCGGAGCCGATGATCATCGCGGCGTACTCGCCCATGAAAAAGAGCGCGAACTTCATCGAGCTGTACTCGGTGTGATAACCGGCCACCAGTTCCGTCTCGCACTCGGGCAGATCGAACGGTGTGCGATTCGTCTCCGCGAACATCGAGATGGTGAAAACGATGAACGAGATGAAGACCGGTACAAATAGAACCATGCGCGAGAAGCTCAGCCCCTCGCCCCACAGCGGCAGCAGCAGCCAGCCGTTCGCGTCTTGATACGCCGACATCTTCGCCAGATTCAGCTCGCCGAAAATCATGATGATCGGGATGATCGAGAGACCGAGCGAGATTTCATACGAGATCATCTGCGACGACGAGCGCACACCGCCGAGGAAGGGATATTTGCTGTTTGACGCCCAGCCCGCGATGACGATGCCGTACACGCCGAGCGATGCGATGGCGAAGATGAAGAGCGGCCCCACATTGAGATCGGCGATCACCGCCTGGATCGGCTGTGTGACACCGGCCCATGAGAAATCCAGCTCGCTGCCAAACGGAAGCACCACGCAGGTGAGCAGCGCGGGTATGATCGTGAGCGCGGGCGCGAGCCAGTAGTAAAATTTGTTCACGCTCGCTGGCGTGAAGTCTTCTTTGAGGAAGAACTTCAATCCGTCCGCCATCGGCTGCAAAAGACCGCCGATGCCGAAAATCTGGATGTCTTTTTTGAAACCGAAGAGCGTGAGCGGAATGCCCGTGCGGTTCGGCCCCACGCGATCCTGGATGATGGCGGACAGCCGCCGCTCCGCATACACCGCGTATGCCACCATCGGCATGATCACGAGGAAGGTGAGAAAGATGATCTTCGCCGCGGAGGCGATGAGAAAAGCGGCGTCGATGCTGGCGAAAAATGCGTCCATGCTGGGGGAGCGGGCCGCCCATTATCAGGACGAGCACCCGAGGGGCAACCCGATTCTGTGAAAACTTTAGGCAGCGGACACGGGTGCCTTGCGCGATTTCTTCGCCTCGGGTTCCTTCGATACGAACGGCAGAAACTTCGCCTCAAACCTTCGCGGGATCACGCACTGGATCTCACCCACGCCCTGCTCGTAGTCCTCCGTGATGACTTTGCCCTCCTGATGCGCGAGGGCCACGAGGTCCATGCGGTGCATCGGAATGGTGAGGCGCAGGCGCACGACGCGGTCAATCATCATGTTGTGCAGCCGGTGCATGAGATCGTCGATACCGCGACCTGTTTTGATCGAGATGGGGACGGCGTCAGGGAAATGGCGCTGCAACTCGTGCAGGCGCATGTCATCGACGAGATCGACTTTGTTGAGCACGAGCAGCACTTTTTTATCACCCGCGCCAAGCTCGGCCAGCACCTTGGTGGTCGTGGCGTGGAAGTCGATGACGTGCTTCGCGCTCGCATCGAGGACGTGGATGAGGAAGTCAGCGATCACGGCTTCTTCGAGCGTGGCGCGGAAGCTCTGCACGAGATCGTGCGGCAGGTTGCGGATGAATCCCACGGTGTCGGTGATGAGCAGGGACTGGCCATCGGGCAGCGAGAGCTTGCGCGTGGTGGTGTCCATCGTGGCGAAGAGCTTGTCCTCCACGAGCACGTCGGATTCAGTGAGCTTGTTGAGCAGCGATGACTTGCCTGCATTGGTGTAGCCGACGATGGCGGCATTCGGCACGGGCACCCTGCTGCGTTCTTTGCGCATCGTGTCGCGCTGCTTCTTCACGTCTTCGAGATCGGCATTGAGCTTGTCGAGGCGCTTCGCGGAAAGGCGGCGGTCCACCTCCAGCTGCGTCTCGCCCTCGCCACGCGTCGCGCCACCGCTTCCGCTGCCACCGCCGCTGCTGCCCCCACCTTGCCGGTCGAGGTGCAGCCACATGCGCGTCAGACGGGGGAGCGAGTACTTGAGCCGCGCCAGCTCCACCTGGAGCCGCGCCTCCCGCGTACGCGCGCGCATGGAAAAAATATCGAGGATGACCTCCTGGCGGTCGATCACGCTGCGGTCCGCCTCTGCCTCCCACGCGCGCTGCTGCGCGGGCGAGATTTCATTGTCGAAGATGATGCAATCAACGCCGAGCGCCTTCGCCTGCTCGATCAACTCGCGCGCCTTGCCCTTGCCGATGTAGTGACGCGCCGAGCGCTCGCGCACGAAGCACAGCTCCGCCGCGACGACCGTGATGCCGAGCGTGCCCACGAGTTCCTTCAGCTCGTCGAGCAGCGCCTGGGCATCGTCGGCGTCCCGGCGGTCAAAGTAGGTGCCTATCAAAAGAGCGGTCTCCACCTGACGGGGTTTCTCACGAACATCAAACACGCGCGCACCTTTACGCGGCGCGAAGGCTTTGCCAAGCGCGTAGCTGAACCGCGTGAGTGTTCAGTCAACTTTCGAGTTCTCAACCGGAGCAGCTTTCCATCGATCTCCGAATTTCGACTTCCCCTTGTTTTGCAGCCAGCAGCAGAAGCGGGTGAATTGAAACGCGGCAACGAACGGCAGGACGATCAAGAGGATGCCTGCCGCGAGCCCGATCGAGGCCATCCAAGGCTCTTCCGTGTGTTGGAAGACATAATCATCAATCTTGTTCCATCGAAGCAATATGCCCGTGGCAAACCACATTACGAAACCACCCAGGACGATCAGCAGCGTGATCAAGCTGTCATATCTCCTCTTCCACGCGGAGGCAGCAGCAAGCAGTGGCAGCACCACCACGACGAAGGAGAAGAGCGCAAGGAAGACGAACTTAAACCAGGAACCACCTGGTCTGAATGCCGCGGCGGTCACGACATACAGCCCGTAAAGGCCAAGGGCGGCGAGGAGAACGATTGCACTCCAGCGGATGATCTCCTTCAGGTTCATGGCGGGTGGGTTGCTCATGGGGCTCGCGCCGAGGCTTCACTCTCTCGGCGCGACACAGAACTCCGCAAATCGAGAATGACAACTCCCGTGATGCCGCTAGTCCCACTCACGCCTTGACCGCCGGGCGCGACTCTTGACTCTCTCCGCTCCCATGTCCGACGCCTCGGCAACTCCGATGATGAAACAGTACCTCGCCATGCGCCGCGAGCTGCCGGCGGATGTCCTGCTCATGTTCAGGCTGGGCGATTTTTACGAGATGTTCTTCGATGACGCGAAGAACGCCGCGCCCATTCTGAACGTCGCGCTCACCAAACGAAACGGCATCCCCATGTGCGGCGTGCCGCATCATGCGTCGCAGGGCTACATCAACAAACTCGTCAACGCCGGCAAGCGCGTCGCCATCGCAGAGCAGACCACCGAGCCGCAGCCGGGGAAGATCGTGCAACGCGAGATTTCCCAGATCATCAGCGCGGGCACCGTGAGCGATCTCAACATGCTCGACGCGGGTCGTCCGAATTACCTCGCCGCCGTTTTCCGCGAGGGAAAAAAACTCGGCCTCGCTTATGTCGATCACACCACGGGCGAGTTCGAGGTCGCCGAGTTCACTGACGCCACCGAGCTGAGCGATGAGCTGCAGCGCCTCCAGCCTTCCGAGCTGCTCATTAGCGACGAGCAGAAGGATCTGCCCAAAGCGCTCAACGATCCCGCCAGCGCTCTCATAATAGAAGGCTATCTCTTCCTCGCCGACCAAGCGCAGCACAGCCTCACGCAACAGTTCAAGGTGCAATCGCTCGACGGCTTTGGCTGCGCCAACATGAACGCGGCGGTGTGCGCGGCGGGCGCGATCCTGCAATACCTCCAGTTCCAGCTCCGCCGCAGCGTGGATCACATCCGGCGGTTGCGCGTGGGGCAATCGGGCGACTGCGTGCTCATCGACGCCGCGAGCCAGAGCCACCTCGAACTGGTCACCGCGCGTGGCGGCGCGCAGCACACGCTCCTCTCCGCGCTCGACCGCACCTGCACGCCGATGGGCGCGCGCAAGATGCGGAGCTGGGTGCTGCATCCGCTGCGCGATCTCGAAAAACTCACCGAGCGCCAGGACATGATCGCGGCCTTTGTATCCGAGTCGCTCCTCCTCGGTCAGCTCCGCTCCCTGTTAAAAGACGTGCGCGATCTCGAGCGCACCAGCGGCCGACTCAGCCAGGGCAGCGGCAACGCTCGCGATTTGCAGACGCTCGCCGCATCACTCGAAGCCGTTCCCGGCATCCGCACACTTCTCGGCGAGCAACACAGCAGCATGACACCATCGCTCCTCGCCCGGATGCACGATCTCTCCGCCATCGCCGCAGAAATCCAGCGTGCCGTCGCCGATGAGCCGCCGATGCAGATCAAAGAGGGAGGCATTTTCCGCGAGGGTTTTCTCCCCGCGCTCGACGAGCTGCGCGGCGCATCCACGCAAGGCCGCCAATGGATCGCCGATCTGCAAAACCGCGAGATCGAGCGCACCGGCATCAAGAGCCTCAAGATCAAATACAACGCGGTGTTCGGTTACTTCATCGAGATCACCAAATCGAATCTCTCCTCCGTCCCCGCAGACTACCATCGCAAGCAGACCACCGTCGGCGGCGAGCGCTACATCACCGATGAGCTGAAGCGCATGGAAGACAAAATCCTCGGCGCCGAGGAGCGCTCCAAGGCGCTCGAGTACGAAGAGTTTCTCGCGTTGCGCGCACGCGTGCTCGATCACCTCGCACAAATTCAGGAAACCGCCGAAGCCATCGCTGTGCTCGACGCGCTCTGCTCGCTCGCGGAAACCGCGCGTCTCTTCAACTACACGCGGCCGCTGCTTAACGACACGCGCAACCTTTTCATCCGCGATGGCCGCCATCCCGTTCTCGATCAAAACCTCACCGGCGAGCGCTTCGTGCCGAATGATGTCACGCTCGAGCCAAAGGAGAACCGCCTGCTGCTCATCACCGGCCCGAACATGGCCGGCAAGAGCACTTACCTGCGTCAGGTTGCGCTGCTCACACTCATGGCGCAGATCGGCAGCTTCCTCCCCGTCGCATCCGCCGAGATTGGACTCGTGGATCGCATCTTCACCCGCATCGGCGCCAGCGACGACATCTCACGCGGCCAGAGCACCTTCATGGTCGAGATGAACGAGACCGCGCTCATCCTCAACAACGCCACCGACCGCAGCCTCGTCATCCTTGACGAGATCGGCCGCGGCACGAGCACCTTCGACGGCCTCAGCATCGCCTGGAGCGTCGCTGAATACCTGCACGACAAAATCGAAGCGCGCTCCCTCTTCGCCACGCACTACCACGAGCTGACCGCCATGGCTCACGAGCGCAAAGGCGTGAAGAACTACAACGTGGCCGTGAAGGAATGGAGCCATCAGATCATCTTCCTCCGCAAAATCATCCCCGGTTCCGCCGAGAAAAGCTACGGCATCCAGGTCGCGAGGCTCGCTGGTCTTCCCGAAGAAGTGCTGGATCGCGCCAAGCAAATCCTCATCACATTGGAATCAGGCCGCCAGCCCGCAGTCAGCGTGGTAAACGAAGAACCGCCGAAGCGACCGAGATCAAAGAAAAAGCTCGAGCCAAAGCCGCTGCCGCCCGTGAACGCAATGGATCAGCTTGGGTTGTTCAGTTGAGAGCCTTTGGCGGACCCCGCCAGAGTTCCGACGCCCCGGACAGTGGTGCGTTCATCCAGGCTTCATTCATGCAGACGGGAGGCCGGCGCGGGCCTGCGGATTGCAGATTGAATCCAACGACTATCCCGCCTTCCTGCTGCTTCTGCCTTGAGGGATTCGATGGATGGGTCGTATAACCCCACTTACGGCGAGCCGAAAATCTGAGAGACCGCCTGCCTCGCTGCCGACTTAACGTTCCCCGACATCCAAAGCGTCGATTGCGTTTCCAGATCATCGAGAGTCTGCAAACACGCCGCCTTGTCCAGATGACCGGACGCGGCAGCGAAAAGCACGACGCCCAGCGAGCCGCCACTTGAATCCCCAGCGACGCTCCCAGCGTCCGCGCCGCTGTGTCATCTGTCAGGAACTGGTCGGCTTGGGTATCCGGAGCATGAGCAAGTGCCTCCGCTTCACCCGCATGAAGCACTTGCGCATTCACCCACTGGCTCGCTTGCAACATGGCGGATGTGGAAGGCTGAGCCAGAGACAGCCACGCTGGCAATCCACTGGTCGCAAAGCTTGGGGCGTGTCGTTGCAGTTCGTTCCAGACCGTTGGAGTCAGTTGAATGTTGCCGAGATGCGCCAGCAAGTGGATCGCTCCCGCCTGATGCAAATGCTGCAGTGGGCCAGTGTCCGTGACCACCACATTCATGGACGCTTCGATGCGGCATTCACAGCCCAGTCAATGTCGGCGAGCTGTTGCTTTTCCAGCAATGCGAGTTTGCGATGGCTCATCATGTCCCGAACTGCCGCGCGGACGGCTTCCGCCTGACTCGTGAACCAACCCGCCTGCACGGCAGCATCGAGCTCCGCTGTGAGCGCTTCAGGAAGGTCCAGGGTTAGAGTGGTCATGGGCAAAGAGTAGATGATCAGGGCAAACATCGCAACGCTCAGCTTCACCGGTTCTCCCCTTCGATTCAGGTAACCCGGCGAAGGCGGGGAAGCGGGCGGCGGTCAAGGGGTAGGCGGGCATGGGCATCAGCGGATCAGGTTCATCGGCGGCGCATTCACCCCGCGCTCCACGAGGCGGATGAACTCCACCGGGCACTTCTGAGAGTGCCTGCGAAGCCCAAGCACTCCACGGCCTCAGCCTGGGCCTGCTGAGGGTGTCCCTGCTGCTTCTGCCTTGCGGGGATTCGATGGATGGACGCCTCTCTTTGGAGTCACCCAAGATTCACAATTCCTTGCTCTGACTTTTGCGGTTCATAATGCTGCTGATGGCAGCCTTTACCGCTTTACGCTCGGTCAGTGCAACTTGCATGCGTTCAGCAATCTCAGACAGAATCACCTCAGCTTCCTTGGCTCGCTCTAGACATTCAGCATCCGAGAGTTGGTGAATCCCTTCACTCAGAAGATCATGAAGCAAAGCGAGCGGGTTGTGACCCTCGATCAACAACACGGGCGGGATTGCGCTCTCGCCCTTGAGTAGGTCCATCGCCTTAGAGAACTGATTCTCACTCTTGGCCCTCTCAAGGAGTTCGATCTGTTCGGCTGCCGCATTGGTTGCTTTTGCAATCTCAAGGATGGAAGAGACGAGATCAAACTTCGTGTTCTCCACGATCCGGCGGTAGTAGGCATACGCTCCGATGCCGAGACTGCGCGCAATGGCGCGACGGGCCTGGAGAAAGTGATCGCGATTGTCTTCGCCGATCAATGCAAACAGCCGTTTTGGAATGGGTGAGCCAAATGGCGGCTCTTGGTAAATCTTCGTGCAATACGCAGACGTGGACCGTGACGGAACTTCCACCTCGACCTTCACTCCAAACAGCTTAGTGTTTGACCGACAGTTCGTGCACACATAGCTGACATAGTAGTAGCGACTCCTGAGCACATGAAACGGTTCGCTCTTTTCATCGTCATCTCGTTCATGACGTCTCACCCCTTCGCACTTCGGGTTGGCACAGTGGTCGTGAATGTCTGCGGGAAACTCGACCTTTGTCGAAACAGTATTGGCGAAAGCTGTCTCTTTCGTTGGCGTCGGTGTTTTGGGAAGTGGCCTAAACACACCACGAACAAGCTGCCTAGGGAACCGCTGATTTAATCGGCGCGGCAATCAGGAGCAAAAAGAAGTTGCGCGGTGGGGTAAGTTCACAGGCATGGAACGACAACTGAGCTTTG
>JANPIW010000754.1:0-5120 GCA_031425215.1 Verrucomicrobiaceae bacterium | reverse complement strand
GCCGCCGCCTTGCAGGAGGCCGACAGACTCAGAAGCAACGCCGGAGGTGAGGATGCCGCCGTTGTTTTGCAAAAAGATCGTCTGCGTCGCGTCCAATCCATTCCCGGCTGTGGTAAAGCCGCCTTTCTCCACCAGGACGGTGCCATCGAAAGTGGCGGCGTCATTGCCCGGATTCGTCCAGGTGAAAGTGCCGGAACCTTCCTTGAGGAGAAATGATCCCGCGCCGCCAGTGACCTGGCCGTTGAACGCGGTTGACGCGTTGTTGCTGCCAAATGCCAAGGCGCCCTGGCTGGTCGTCGGCCCGGCTGTGCCGCTGAGGGAAATGTTGGTGGTGGCGCCCGCGCCGCCAGAGATGGCGGGCACGCGCTCGAAGGGCGTGAGGTTGGTGGAGTTGGCCGTGAAGGCGAGGCCTTGGGTGCCTGTGCCTGCGAAGACGATGGGCGAGGCATCGCTCAACACATCCTGATGGGAGTAGGTCACGCCGTTCCAAATGCCGCCGCCGATGTGAATGGTGCCGCTGTTGATGTTCAGCGCACCCGTGTTGGTGTTCCTAGCCGTCAGATAAAGCTGGCCGGTTCCTGTTTTGATGAAGTCTCCAGCGCCCGTGATGGTGCTGCCGAGGATGCTGATGGCCGTGGGTGTGACGGCAACGTTTGCAGGAGCGGCGGTGGGCGCCTGGTTGATCAGCACGTTGTCGCCATCGAGCACCTGCACGATGATCGCCCCAGTGGGGACGTTCGTGCCCGTGATGGGCATGCCTGCGGTCAGGCCTGCTGTGGGTAATTGTGAGAGCACCCTGATGGCCGTGACACCGTCGGTGGTGGCTGGGCCTGCGGCCAGGATGGTGTTGGTGTAGCTCGTGGTCAGGTTCGCATTGAGGGCGAGCGTGGAGTTCTGTGAGCCAGTGACGGTGCCCACGGTTTCAGGGCTGTTGACGGTGAGCGTGGTTCTGAAGCCTGTGTTGCGGATGGCAGCCGTGTCCGCAAGTGCGGAGCCGCCGGTGAGGATCACACCGCCGCCGTTATACGCGACCGTGCCGGGATTGTTCGTCGTGGTGATGACGAGTGGTCCGGTAAATGAGTTGGCGCCGGACAGTGTCAGGGTGCCGTTGCCTTCTTTGACCAGCCCGCCCGTGCCGCTGATCACACCAGCCCACGTGGTCGAGAGGTCGTTGATGCCGGCGCGCAGCGTGCCCGTGCCGAGATTGATTGTCGCGGTGGGGCTGCTGCTGGAGATGGCGCCGACGCGCTCGTTGTTGCCGTTCAAATTAAGCGTCGCGCCTGCGTCGATCTGCACGGTCGTGCGGTCATTGATGACCTCGCGCGGATTGGCACCACCGATCTGCACGGTGCCGCCTGCGATGGTCATCAGGCCGGTGAAACTGTTGCCGCCGGTGAGCACTTTGATGCCGGTACCTGCAAACGTCACAGTGCCCGGGCCAGTGATCGCACCGTTGTAAGTGCTGCCCGCGCCATCGGTGATCGTGAGGCTGGTGGCGGCGTCTCCCAAAGACACGCTCGATGAAGTCACGCCGGTGAGCTGGGCGATGGACTGGCTCATGCCGACGTTGATCTGCCAGGCCGACTGCGCGCCCGCGAGATTCACCGTGGCTGTCGCGCCGAGCTGGGCGGCAACGTTTGAGATGAACCTGCCTGCATTGCCGCTGGTGCTGTTCACGACCAGTCCGCTGGTGGACATGGGGCGGTCCACTTGCAGAGTGCCTGCGTTGACCGTCGTGGTGCCAGTGTAGTCCAGGGGACTCGTTCCGGTGCTGAACACCTGGGTGTAGGTGCCGTTCTTCACCACACTGCCCGCGCCGGTGATGCCGCCTTGATAAACCTGCGTCGTGCCCGAGAGCACCGAATCGGTCGTGCCAGGCCGCGCCTTGTCGGAGCCGGAAAAGGTGAGGATGTTTGCGCCGAGATTCACATTGGTGGAGTTGTTAGAACTGCGCAGCGCGGCGACGGTGGCGTCGAATCCATTCAGCTCAAAGGTGCCGCCGGTCGTCGCCACGAGACGGCTGTCGGATGAGAGCGCGGTGGCGCTTCCGGCCCGGAGCGTAGCGCCAGTCAGCAAGGTGGTGTCTCCGCTGTAGGTGTTCACACCGCTGAGTTGGACGATGCCGCGACTGATCTGGAGGTTGCCCGTGCCCGAGATGTTGTTGGCGAAGGTGGTGTCCGAGACGCTGGTTTTGTCGAAAGTAAGCGTGCCGAAATTGGTGACCGCCGCTGAACCGAGGTCGGCCGTGTTCGTCGCCGCGGTGTTGCTGCCCAAAAAGAGAGTGCCACCTGCGATGGTGGTGCCGCCAGTGAAGGAGTTGTCGGCCGTGATGCGCACGCTGCCCGTGGTGCCGCCGTAGGTGTAGAGGTGCAGCGCGTCAGTGCCGTTGTCTATGATTGTACTGTTCACGGTCATCGCGTTTTGCACGTTCCAAAGATAGAGCGTGTCAACGAAGGTGTCGCTCGCCCCGCCTGCGGTGAGCGTGCCGAAAAGGGTGCCGCTGCCGATGGTGGTCGCGCCATTTTGATTTCGGATGATGCCGCCGCCATTGACGCCGTCATTGAGAGTGAGCTTGAAGCCGGCCAGCGGCACATTGACGGCCAGCGTCGGAACGGCTTGCGCGATCTTGAGCGTGCTGCCGGTGCGATCAGCACTGAGCGCTGTGGTGGAGGCGGTGGCGACGTAATTGGTCGTGGCGGACCAAAGATTCGGGTTGTTCTGCGTCGTGCCAGTGAAGGCGACCACGGCCCCATCGGTGGTGTTCGTGTTGTTGCGCACGAAGTCGATGTTGCCGGGGGTGATGACGTTAATGGCCACGGCCCAGGAGCCGAGGATGTTGTTGGCGGTGTTTAGCTGGTCCGTGATCAGGTGGCTGTTTGCAGCGTTGGTGCCGATGTTGCCCACATTGAGGCCGGCGCCGGTGGCCGTGCGGGTGATGAACCCGGTGTTTGAGACGCCGCCGATGTTGAGTTTGTTGGCCACGTTCGTGCTCGTTCGCAGGACCTGATTCAATCCCGTGCCCAGGGACAGACTGCCCACCGTCTCGGTCTGGTTGGAGGTGTTGCCGGTCAGTTCCAGCGACCCACGATTCAGCGTGATCGCGGCGGTTTCTCCGATACGCGACTGGCCGCCAGTCAGGCCGGGGTCGATCTCCAGAAACGCGCCACCAGCGACGGAGATGTTGCCCGTCCAGGTGTTGTTGTTGCTGATGCGAACTATGCCGCCCGAGCCACCGTTCATGCCGGTGATGTTCAGATTTCCCGTGCCCGACATCGCACCGGACAAATTCACGATGGCATCGGAGGAAAGAGGGGCGTTCCCGCCCACGAAGCCGACCTCGACATTGTTATTCAGGGCGATGATCGCACCGATGGTCAGCTCGCTGCCGGAGCGCACCTTCCAAGTCTGATCGGCGATGGTGCGCAAGGTGAGCGATCCCACAGGATTGGTGCCGCTGGTGTCGGAGGTGATGACGAGGTTGTTGGCGGCGGCGGACATGTCAATGCCCGAAGCGCCAATCTCAAGGGTCTGGACAAAGCCTGGATTGGGCGTGTTGGTATTGGGATTAGGCGGGGGGTTGTTGTTGGCAATGGGCTGGTTCTGATTTGAAATGGTGATCGTGCCGCCCGTGCTGCCGATCAATTGGATGCCAGCCAGAGTCAGGGTCGAATTGGTCGTGGAGCCAACGCGAAACACACCACCTGCGGTGAGCAGATTGGTGAAAGCGATCACGTCAGCGGCGGTCGGCGCGAGGCCCTCGGCGTAGTTGAGCTGGACGGACCCAGAGGAAGTGGGGACGGTGTAGATCGTGCCGAGGAAGGTGCCGGTGTTGGTTTTGAAAAGAGTGTCTGCGTATCCAGCCGTGCTCCAGAACACCATGCAAGCGAGCATGAGCGAGGAGATGGCGATCCTGAAATGGCGGAGGCGGCGAAGGATGTTCATGGGCGATGAAAAGAAGAAATGGGAAAGCAGGAATTTGAAATCTAAGATCTGAGATCAGATCGGCGGGCTACTTCCGGCGACGGCGCCAGAAGAGGCTGAGCAGGCCGAGGCCGATGAGCATCAGGCGGCCCGGCTCGGGCACGATGCCTGGCAGGGTGACAAGCAGGATGCCGTGGGTGTTGAAGAGGGAGGTGTCCCAACGATAATCGCCACCCAGCTCGAACAGATTCAAGTTGGAGCCGTCCGTAACGCCAGTGCGCACGGAACTGCCCACGTTGATCGAGCCACCCACGCTGAACCAGTCGATCAGGTCAAAGACATCGCCCGCCATGGGATTGTAGCCGTTGTTGATGACATTGACCGTCGTGCCAGCGGCCCACGTCATGGAGCCGAGGATGTTGAGCGCGTCGTGCTGCGAGGAGAGCACGGGATCACTCAGCGTGGGAGAATAGATGTCCGATGGGACGCTGCTGACCCACACGCTGTAGGCTGCGGTGCTATCCCAGCCGATGTGACGCGTGTTGTTATAAGTCGCGCGCTGCACGTTCATGTTGATGATCGCATTGGTCAGCGAGGTGTTGCCCGCGACGGTCAGTGTGCCGATCCCGGCTCCGGCGACATCACCGGGCGAAACCGCGCCATTCGCGCCGACGGTGAGGCCGCCCTGCACGATGCCGGTGCCGGCGAGGATGCCGGTGGCGTTCACCGTGGTGCCGGCGGCTGTGAGCGCGCCTGTGTCACCCACGCCGCCGCGTCCGACCTGGAGCACGCCGCCGCTCACCGTGGTGGTGCCAGTGTAGTCATTGTCGAGCGTGAGCACCGCCCAGCCTGCGCCTGCTTTGATGACGCTGAGCGCGGCGCTGTTGTCCGTGGTTCCGGCGGTGTACCAGTGGCTCGGCAGGGTGCCGTCACGGAATTTTGCATCCCACGAAGCCTCGAAGTTCGCCGGCGTAGTCTGGTTGATCGTGATCGTGCCGGGCGTGATCGCGGCGTTTTCGATGATCTCACTGCTGCCGTTCACGCTCGCACTGGCCGCACCCGTGCCAAAGAACGGACCATTGCCGCCATTGGTATAGAGGCTGCCGATGGAAATGTTGCTGCCGCCAGTCTGGAGCACGGAGTTGAAGTTCATCGTCACATCATTGGCTGCGGTTAGGGCGCTGTTGTGCCCGGCGCGC
>JANPIW010000753.1:0-8282 GCA_031425215.1 Verrucomicrobiaceae bacterium | reverse complement strand
ATTGGAACGACCTGCCGGGTGAGGTGGCAAAGCTTGTGGATGGCAAAATCTCCGGTCACACGGGCCGTGCGGTCATTCCTGAAGCTGTGGGCCGCAGCGGCAGTGACATCCGCGTGTATCTGGAGCCGGGCTTCAACAAATACGAATACGGTGTGAAGCCAGGGCAGACCTTCCTCGACAAACTCGCCGCCGAGAAACCGGACATCGTGCCCATGATGATCGTTTGTCGTTTCATCATGGGTGATGAAGCACCCAAAGACGGAAGCCCAAACCACGCGGAGGCCGTGACGAAGTATTGCACCGCCATTCGCGCCGCCGGTGGCGAGCCGATGTTTTATGAGATGGGCTGGGGCAAAGACGAGCGCGAAGCCGAAGGCCGCCAGCGCATCCTCGACCTCGCGCTGCAAAACAAGCTAACGCTCTTTGCGCCATGTTCATCAGCATGGGCGCGCGTGTATCGCGAGCGGCCCGACTTGAAGCTCCAGCATCCGCAAGACGGCGCGCATCCCGGTGACGCGGGCCACTTTCTGAACCTCGCCTGCTTCTACGCCGCACTGACGCAGCAGAATCCCGTCGGCAAGCTGCCGCGCACCTTCCACGTCTGGCCCCACGGTAAATACGAAGCCGATGAAGCCAAGCTCGCCACTTTCAAGCCAGACGCCTATCAAGCCGCGATGGCGAAGTGGATGCACAAGCACATGGCAACGAATGCCACCGCCACGCTGGACGAGGAAACGGCGAAGTATCTCGAAACCGTCGCGTGGGAGACCTGGCGGCAGATGAATGACAAACTCAAAGCCGCACAGAAATGAATCCAGCGCCCTCACGCCGCCATTTTCTGAAAACCTCCGCGCTCGCCACCGCCGCGCTGCCCTTTGCCACCTCGGCGGCTGCGGCGCCGGAGAAAACCTTTGTCGGTGTGCAAATTCACCCGTTCAGCTTTTACGATGAAGGGCCGGAGCGCGTGCTGGACCTCTTGCAGGAGACGGCGGGCGTCAATGCGCTGCTTGTCTATTCCCATCTCTATGGCGCGGACCAGGGCGTGCCGCTGGAGGTGCTCGCGCATGATCATCCCGGCTACACGCCCGTCGCGCCCAAGGACCGCCGCTACCGGCGTGTGTGGGCGCGGCATGATGCGGGCGCCTTCGACAAACAACTGCTGCGGCACGGCGCGGCGGAGGCGAATGTCGAGTATGCGGAGAAGGACGTCTTTGCCGACCTCGCGCCCTTGTGCGCGAAGCGCGGCATCAAGCTCATGGGCCGTGTGCTGGAGCCACGTGGCTCGGCCTACGATGGCGTCATCACGAACTGGGCGCAGGTCGCCGTCGTGGATGTGAACGGCAGGCGCGGGCAGAACGCCTGCTGGAACCATCCTGACTACCGGGCTTTCTGGGCCACGACCGTGGGCGAAACCTTCCGGCACAATCCGCTCGAAGGCTTCATGCTCGGCGCGGAGCGCACCGGGCCGCTCTACCGGCTCATCGCGGAGGGCGAGCCGCCTTCCTGCTTCTGCCCGCATTGCGAAGCGCGGATGAAAACCAAGGGCGTGGATGCGGCGCGGCTGCGCGCGGGCTATGCGGCGGTGAGCGCGTGGGTGCTCGCCATGCGCCGTGAGACGCAGCGCCCGGCGGATGGCGCGCTGGTGCAGTTCCTCCGGCTGATGATGCTGCACCCCGAAGTGCTCATGTGGGAGCGCGAGTGGGCGCTTTCACTGGAGGCGGCGCTGGCGGAGCTGGTGGGCGCCATCAAGGCTGTGCGGCCTGCCGCGCTCGTCGGCCGGCATGTGGACCACCAGCAGTCGAGCTGGGACATCTTTTACCGCGCCGCCGTGACCTACGCGGACATGGCCGCGTCCATGGACTTCCTCAAACCAACGGTCTATCACGACATCACCGCACCCCGCGTGCAGAGATGGGTGGTGGACGAGTTCACGCGGTCCATCCTCGCCGATCTCAGCAAGGCGCAGACGCTGGATTTGTTTTACGCCGTCTTCGGCCACGACGCGACGAAGGAGCCGGCGCTCACCGCGCTGGGCGGGGGCGGCTTCTCCCCCGACTATGTCTTCCGCGAGACACGCCGCTGCGTGGCAGGTGTGGCAGGCAAGGCAAAGGTCTTTCCCGGCATCGGCTTCGACATTCCCTTTCACCGCGCCGACGGCCCGCCCCGTCCGCACCCGAGCGACGCCGTCGTGCTGGGCGCGGCGGTGAAGAAGACCTTCGATGCCGGCGCGGATGGCATCATCGTCTGCCGCGAGTATCAGGAGATGCGTCTGCCCAACCTGAGCGCCATCGGCACCGCACTGCGGGAGGCGGGGAAGATATGAAAACCGCCTGCATCATCGCCGCTGCTCTCGCTGTGTGTGTCACCGCTCCCGCAGCGCCAGATTTTGCCAAAGACATCCGCCCGGTGCTGGAAGCGCATTGCTTCGACTGCCACGACGACACGGACAAGCCCAAGGGCGGCGTGAACCTCGAACGCTTCCTCTCTGACGAGGATGTGATGCGCGACCGCAGGGTGTGGGCGGGCGTGTTCGAGAAAATCGAGTCCCACCAAATGCCACCGCCGAAGCGCGAGACGCAGCCGTCCGATGTCGATCGCGCGAAGTTGCTCGCGTGGATCTCTGACATCGCCGCACGGCCTGATGTGGCGCTCGGCGCTCTTGATCCGGGGAAGCCCATCCTGCGCCGTCTTACACGTCTCGAATACAACAACACAGTGCGCGACCTGCTCGGACTCGACACGGACGTTTTCATGTTCCCCGAACGCCAGCCGTTGAAGGCCAAGGATTACTTCCAGCCCGCGTCGGGCAAAATGGGTCAGCAGGTGAACATCCAACTCATCGAGTTCGGAGGCCGCATCAACGCCCTGCTGCCCGCCGCTGGTCTGCCCGGCGACAACCGCGCCGAACACGGCTTCCGCAATCGCGGGGATGCCATGAATCTCTCGCCGCTCCAGCTTGAGCAATACGTCGCGCTTGCAGGCAGCATCGTGAACCACGCCGACCTGCCGCAGCGCAGCCGCGTGTTCGCGGAGTTGCTCGGGATGGAGTTCAAGCCGCGCGCGAGCACGCCCAACCAGCCGCGCCCCACGACCCAGAGCAACCCGGTGTCGCCCGTCGTTGGAGTCTTCGCTCCCAATGCGCCAAAGCTCCCGCGCGCCGATGGCAGCGCGGACAATGTGGAGTCACGCTTTCGCGAGGAGGTGGGCAAGGCCTTTAGCGAAGGCTGCGGCGGCGTCCTCGATGTCGCGACGATGGCGGTGGTGCCGCACAAGGGCGGCATGGTGCGCATTCCCTTCGGCGATGCGGGCGCAAAGACGCTGACGATCAATCCCGACCAAGACATCTGGTTCGCGCCTTTCAGCACAGCGGAGGAAACGTCGGGAGAGCTGCTCCTCGCGAACAAGACCAAGAACTCGAAGTATTTTGAACTGACCTTCAAAGTCGAAGGCGGCGAGAAGGATGAAGGCATCACGCGCCTCGCCGTGTGCGTGCTCGGACGCCAGCGCGAATCGGGTGAGGTCTCGCTCACCGCTCGTTTCAGCGATGACACGGAGACAAAGCTCACCGCGCCCATCGCGGAGGGGAAGTCGGGCACCACCTTCTTCAGCTTCGCTGCTGTGCCGGGAGAAACGCTGAAGTCGCTCGTCGTGGATGGCATGAAGTTCAGCGGCGACTATGTGCTGCTCGACGACCTAGGCTTCATCTGCAGTGGCAAACCTCATCCCAATGCCGCGCCTCCGCCCGCCGTTGTGAAGTTCGCCATGAAGCAAACGCCGCCACCTGCACCGGTGAATGTTGAACCCAAGTTATCGCCGAAGCCACCCAACGAACGGCTAGCCAACTTCATTGAGCGCGCCTTCCGCCGCCCCGCAACTGAGGAAGAACGCGCGCGCTTCCAAGGTCTGCTTGATGCCGAGCGCACAGCAGGCAAAGCCGAGGCCGATGCGATGCGCATCACCGCGCAGGCCGTGTTGTCATCACCGGGTTTCATCTTTCTCGCGGAACCGGTCCGCGCCGATGTTGGCAAGGTGCGGGCGCTCGATGACTTTGAGCTGGCATCACGTCTGAGCTATTTTGTCTGGGCCTCCGCGCCGGATGAGGAGTTGCTCAGCAACGCGCGCACCGGCACATTTCATGTTCCCGCCACGCTCGAAGCACAGACGCGCCGAATGCTGCGCGACTCACGCGCCCGCGAACTCAGCGAATCCTTCGCCGTGCAATGGCTGCGGCTCGACCAGCTCTACACCTCGAAGCCGGACGCGGAGTTGTTTGCGACTTTCTACTCCGGCCCGCAGGGCAAGACGACTCTCCACGGCCCGATGCTCGTTGAGGCGCTGCTGCTCTTTGAAACCGTGCTCGTGGAGGATCGTAGCATCCTCGACTTCCTGGACGCGAACTACACCTGGCTCAATCCGCGCCTCGCCGCGCTCTACGGCATTCCGCTCCATGCTGAAGCTGCCCCGGAACTCATCGCTGCCGGATTCACTAATCGAGAGCTCAGACCCTCCGAAAATGATCCTAACAATATGTGGCACCGTGTGCTGCTCACGGACAAAACACGCGGAGGTTTTCTGACCATGGCCGGGCCGCTCACCGTCACCTCGCTGCCCTTTCGCACCAGCCCGGTGAAGCGCGGCGCATGGCTGCTGGAGAGTGTTTTCAATCGTCCGCCGCAGGAGCCAAAGGTCGCCTTCGCCTTCGAGGACGACACCAAGGACGCGGCGGTGAAGATGAGCACCCGCGAGCGCTTCGAGGCGCACCGCAACAAAGCCGCGTGCTATTCCTGCCACGTCCGCCTCGACCCGCCCGGCTTCGCGCTGGAGCGCTTCGACGCCATCGGCCAATGGCGCGACAGCGATGGCGGCCAGCCCGTGGACGCTCGCGCTGAGTGGAACGGCCAGCCCTTCGACGGCCCCGCTGGCTACAAGGCCGCGTTGATGAAGAACCCACACGAGTTCACGCGCGGCTTCATCGAGCACCTGCTCAGCTACGCGCTGGGTCGCGCTCTTGAGGTCTATGACATGCCCGTCGTGGAGCACATCGAGCAGGAGGCGAAGGCCGATGGATGGAAGCTCAGCCGCGTCATCGTCGAGATCGTGAAATCGTATCCGTTCACGCACAGCCGCAACACGCCCCACTGACAGTTGCGGCTCAGACGAGGAGCGGGAATCTCCCAGCCAGGGCTCATGATAACTTTGGGCGTCATCCGCAACATTTCGCTGAAACAACAACATAAGCATGCTACTCCAAAAGCATCGCAAGACCATGAACACCCACAGCCCCATTCTCATGCAGCGGCGCGAGTTTCTTTTCGCCACGATCTCGGCGGCGTTTGCGAGCGCCTCCGGCATGCCACAGTGTCTCTGCGGCGCGGACAAGCCTGCGCCATCCTCTCCCATGAACCCACGCTTACACACCTTTATCGGAGGCAGCGCCGGCCCGTGGGCCGTGACGCTCTGCAAAGCCGTCACCGGCGGCCCACTTCCTGCCATCCAAAGGCTCGACATCCGCAATGCCGCCGTGCCAGTGCTGCCGGAAGGTGCGCAATGGATGCTGCGCGGCGTCACCAGCAATGAGCGCTACGCCACCCGCGAGGAGAAAACTCAACTCGTGGCAAACCAGACAGGTCTCGGGCGTCCTGAGGCCACGCACGCCGCGCTCATCCCCATTCGAAAAAATGCCACCTGGTGGGCGCTCACGCAGGACGAGCGACGCGCCATTTTCGAAGACCGCTCGCGCCACACCGCCACCGGCTTGAAATATCTGCCCGCCATCGCCCGTCGGCTGCACCACTGCCGCGACCTCGGTGAGAGCGAGCCGTTCGATTTCCTGACGCTCTTTGACTACAGGCCGGCGGACGCCAACGCTTTCGAGGATCTTGTCAGCGCGCTGCGCGGGACAGAGGAATGGAAGTTTGTCGAGCGCGAGGTGGACATCCGTCTGGTGCGCGACGGGCAATGATTTACGCCTGGGTCCTGCGCAGTCTTCTGCCCGAGGCGCTTTTCAGCGAATGTCTCCGGAATCGTTCTCCTTCAGCCAGCTTTCGTTTTTCCATGAACCGCCGCGCCTTCCTCCACGTCACTGCTCTCGCCGCCGCCGATGCTTCCATGGCTGCTGAGGTGAAAATGCCGCATATCGCCACGAACACCTATCCGTGGGGCACCTTCGCCAAACGAGAAGGGAAAACCTTCCCGCTCCACACGGACGAGTCCCTCGCCGCCATCGCGGCTGCGGGCATCAGCGGTTATGAACCGATCATCAGCAAGCCGGAGGAGTTTGACGGCATCGAGGAACGCTTGCGGGCGCATGGGCTGGATATGCGCTCTCTTTATGTGAACAGCTCGCTGCATGACGAAGCACAGGCGGCGCAGAGCATGCAGAGCGTGCTCGCCATCGCCCGCAGCGCGGCGGAGATCGGCGTGAAAATCATTGTCACGAATCCCTCGCCGATCCGGTGGGGCGGGCCGGAGGACAAGACAGACGCACAGCTCCTCACGCAGTCCGCGGCGCTGAACAGGCTGGGCACGGAATTACGGCGGCTCGGGCTCACGCTCGCTTATCACAATCACGACGCGGAGCTGCACCTGCGCCAAAGCAGAGGTGGCAAATGGAGCGAGGTTTTCACGGCTGAGGGCGACATTGATTACACCCGACTGAAGCGCTGGCTGGATCAAAAGAATCTCCAGCCGCATCTCAGTCTCGAACAAGCTGTCGAACCCGGATCACCGCACACGCTCGATGTCATCGCCGCTCATCAGCAAAGCCTGAGAAACGCTGTCGCGCTGTTTGCCGCATGAATCTGCTCATCACCGGCGGACGCGGCGGCATCGGACAGGAACTCTGCGCCGCACTCGGATCACGCGAAGACGTGAAAATCATCACGCTCAGCCGTCGCGAAGCACCGCCGGACGCGACGCTGCCTGCCAATACCATCCACGAAACCGGCTCCGTGCTTGATGCGGGCCGCTTGAGGCAAATCCTCGCCCAACATCGCATCACCCATATCATCCACGCCGCCGGAGCGCGCACTCGTGAGTGCGAGGCGGACCTGCGGCTCGCCCGCGAGGCGAACGTGTCCGGCACTGAAACCGTCTTCCATGCTGCCCAGGCTGCCGGCGGTGTGAAACGCATCCTCCACCTCAGCACCGCCGCAGTCTATGGTCACTGCGCGCAGCGCGTGACCGAATCGCAACCTCCCGCGCCCGCCACGAACTACGCCATCACGAAAGCCAGCTCAGAAATCGTCGCCCGCCGCATCACCGAAACAGCGGAGTTTCAAACCGTCATCCTTCGTCCCGGCTTCGTCATCGGCCCTCGCACCGGCGGCAGCTTGAACCGCTTCATCGCCGAGGCGGCGCAAGGCCGCTCACCCGTGCTGCGCTTCATCGAGCATTTTTTTCATTTGCATTGGGCGCCCGATCTCGCCACCGCGATGCTCCGCCTGCTGGATGCACCGCTGCGGGAAAAAGTCAGCGTTTATCATCCGCCTGGCCATGATGTCTCGATTCATGCTTTTGCCGCTGCTGTGCAAAAGACGCTGGGGCAGACTTCCGCTTTGCGTGTGGAGGTTGAAACACCTTCCTGCCTGCCCGCGAGACTCGACAGCAGTCGTTTTCAAAAGGAGATCGGCGGCATGTTGATCACACCGCTGACAGCCATGGTGCGTCGCTTGGTAGATGTCATATAGATGGAGTTCCCGCGCCACTAACCTGTCCTTGCATGCAAACAGCCTTCCTCAGTCCCATCGCTCACTTCATCGGCATTTTATGGTTGGTCCAGAGCCTGGCCTGTTGCGGTGCTTCGAACGACCCTCGAACGGCTTTGCAAGCCGCCTTGATCAAAGAAGACCTCGCCGCTGTCAAAGCGGCTGTCGAGGAGGGGCGCAGCGTTTTGGGAGATCAAGCGGGCATTCCTGAAGTGGCGGATCAATACCAGCCGGTGCCTGCCAGTGCTCGACTACTGAACGCGGACGAAGCGCGGCAGGCTGTGAAGAAAAGTTTCGTCAAGCTGGAGCTGATGCGGTTTTGGCAGATCGGGCTAGATCCCACGAAGCTCTCCGCACCGCTGCGCGGCCCCGCGAGTGTGGTGGCCTGCATGATCGCGCTGCATCGCGCGAAGCTCGATGACGGCACGCAGGCGCTCCAGCAGGCGCGCGACGCGGCGGATTTCCTCATCTGGGCGCAGGAGCAGGCAGGCGCGGGCTGCTACCCTTTCCCCGCCGCGAAGAACACCTCAGAGGAGCGCGCCATGCAAGTCGCCACTCGCTTCCTCGAGCGCGCCG
>JANPIW010000752.1:0-8502 GCA_031425215.1 Verrucomicrobiaceae bacterium | reverse complement strand
GACGGACGGACGCATCAACCCGAGCGATGCCCTTCTGCAATCCGCCGCCATCCTGCGCCATCACCTCGACGTGTTCGTGAACTACGACGAGAGGGCCATCGAATTCGAAGCCGCTCCAGAAGCACAAAGCGAGGAAAACGCCGAGCTGCGCAAGCTGCTCAACATGAGCGTCAACGAGATCGAACTGAGCGTCCGCGCCGCAAACTGCCTCAACAACGCCAACATCGTCACCGTGGGCCAGCTCGCGATGAAGACCGAGGCCGAGATGCTGCGCTACCGCAACTTCGGAAAGAAATCCCTCACCGAGATCAAGGAAAAGCTCGCCGAGCTGGGCCTGTCTCTCGGCATGAAACTCGACGCGTCACTGCTCGAGGCCAGCCCCGGCGGCGTGTCACTGCTCTCGCGCAGCGGCGGCTTCAAAGACGACGAGGAAGAGGGCGACGCGCTCGACTTCACCAAGCTCGTGGACTCCCACATGCCCGACGCGGACGACGACGAGTAACATCAACCCGACCCCAGACATCAGCTTTTCATGAATCACGGAAAAAAATCAGTCAAACTCCAGCGCGACTCCTCGCACCGCAGGGCGCTGCTGGCGAATCTCGCCATCAGCCTCATCGAGCACCGCCGCATCCGCACCACCCTGGCGAAAGCCAAGGCGCTGCGTCCAGTGGCGGAAAAACTCCTCACCCTTGGCAAGCGCGGCGACCTTCACGCACGTCGTCTCGTCGTCGGCAAATTGATGGGCGACCAGACCAGCGCGAAGACGCTCTTCAACGAAATCGCCGTCGCGTCAAAAGATCGCAATGGCGGCTACACACGCATCACCAAGCTCGGCCAACGCCGCAGCGACTCCGCACCGATGGCATTCATCGAGTGGGTGGACGCGTATGTGCCCAAGAAAGTCGAGCCTGTGGCAGCCGCACCTGATGCGGAAGCCGCCGAGCCTGACGGCGAAGCCAAGGCACCGAAGAAAAAAGCAGCCGCCAAAAAGGCGGATGCCGAACCCCAGGCCGAGAAAAAGGAGAAAGCTCCCGCAAAGCCCAAGAAAGCCAAGGAGTAACCCAAACAGCGAGCATTGATCAAGAGAGCGCGGCAGCCGAAGAGGCTGCCGCGCTTTTTTGTAGCTGGCCCGCGTTCAGTCAGTGGGCCAGACGTTGCATTGCAAAGCACACCAACCTCCCGAAGGCTCACGCCATCGGCTACACGTTTCACCGCATCGTCCTGGGCACAAACACCGCCTGCATCCCTGCGGCGCGCGCCGCGTCGAGGCCGGACTGCCCGTCCTCGAGCACGAGACAGTCGCGCGGATTCACTCCCATGCGCTCGGCTGCCAGGAGAAACATGTCTGGCGCAGGCTTGCCCCGAGCGACATCCCTGGGCGTGATGATCTCATTGAAGAGCGGCAGCAAGCCCGTCGCAGTCAGACACGCGCGCACCGTCGGCTCCTCGCTGCCGGATGCGACTGAGAGCGGAACTCTGCCGTGCTGCGAGCGTGCGAAGTTCGCGACCGGCGTGATGGCCGCCACTTCCGGGATGCGCTGCTGGAAGATGCGCGACTTGGTGTCCGCCACACTGTCGGGATCGATGCTCGTGCCGTGGCGCTCGTTCATGATCATCACCACGTCCTGCTCGCGCACGCCTGCATAAGAATAAAAAATTTCCTCCGTGAAACTGAACGGCGCGTCGTGCAACCGCAGAGATTCAGTCCAGGCGATGAAATGCAGAGGCATGGAATCAACGAGCGTGCCATCGCAGTCGAAGATGAAAGCGCGGAAGGGGTGATCAGGGATTTGAAGCATGAGGCGCGATGATTGAAGGCAAGGCGGCACGACGGCAAGCGCATTTCTTGTCGATGGTTCGCGCGCCTCAGCGTCCTTGGAAAAACCCACGTTGCTTCTCGCTGATGGGCAGTGCCGCTTTCTCCATCGCGATGAGGATATCCTCCCAGCACATTCGCTTCGTTTGCATGCCGCCGCCAGCCTCCTGTTCTTGGCGCAGCAGATAAGACGGATGATAGGTCACTACGACCGGGATGCCCTGGATCGCATGCTCGCGTCCGCGATTGCGGCTCACGGAGCCTTCGATGCCGAGACCGGCGCAAGCGGTTGCGCCTAGAGCGATGATCACGCGCGGCCGGATGATGTCGATCTCGGTGAGGATGAAGGGCAGGCAGCTCTGCATCTCCGCCGCTGTGGGTTGGCGATTTTTGCTTCCCTGCTCCCCTTCCTCCAAGGCGGGACGGAATTTGCAGATGTTGCTGATGTACACCTGCGCGCGGTCGAGGCCCATTGCCTTGATGATCTTGGTGAGCAGTTGTCCCGCCGGGCCGACGAATGGCTCGCGTTGCCGCTCCTCCTCCGCACCGGGCGCCTCGCCGATGAACATCACGCTCGCGTTTGGATCGCCGACAGCGAAGACCATCGTGTCACGCAAGGTTCCAAGCGCACGCGCCGCAGCGCAGTCCTCCGCCATCGCAGCAAGGCGGGCCAGCTTTTCTTCCCGAGTCGCGCCGGGCACATCGAGCAGCGCGGATGTCGTGGCTTTTGATTTCGCGACGGGCTTCCTCTCCACAGGAGCGCTCGCTGCAACTGGAATGGGCGCAGGCTCGACGGGCTTTTGCCTCGGCGCGGAGAGAGTCGGCACCAGGCGCGCGGCATCAGGCCGGAGAATGACATGGGTGATTCCGCGAGCGCGCTGCTGGTGCAGGTACTCGCGGAGCAGAGGAAGAGCGTCGGCGGACATGGCGGCCTCAATACATCATCGCGTCATCGGGCGCGGTGGTTTCTTTCCAGCTTATGGCTTCGAGCACGGGGACGGTCTGGCCGCCTTCTTGTTTGAAGTTCATTTTGCCGATCATTTTCACCCAGGTCATCTCTTTGATCTCGGGCGCTTTGTCGGTGAACTCGACGGGAATGGAATACGGACGCGCATCGGCAGCGCAGCACTGCACGAGCATTCGGAAAATGCGGAGCCGCTTGCCGTCTTCGTTGTTCACTTTCTCAGGGAGCACTTGCGCGATGGTCTCGACGGACTGGCCTTTGAGCACGCTCTGCACTTCCTTGTCGCCAGCGGTGTAGAAAAGCTCGGGCACTTCGAGGATGAAATTGCCTTCCTTGCTCTTGGGCACCTGCGCTTCGAGGTCGGCCAGCGTGAACGTGCCGAAGCTTTTTGTTTCAGCGGCACCAGATGGCTTGGCGACGTCGGCTGGCGCGCCGGGGGCGGGTTTGGTGGTCGTGGCGTCGGGCGGTTGATCGGCGACATTGGTCGTCTGCGTCTTGGTGGCGACATCAGTTTTGGCGGGCGCTTTCTCTTTCTTGAGCGAGAACTGGTCGGCGCGCGTGGTGGATGCGTAGTTCTGGTTGTAGAGACCTTTGTTCACGATGGCGTTGGCGCTGTATTGATCCGGCGTGCGAATCGCGGCCCACGTCACAGGCGCGGCGAGGATGAGAATGGCGACGGTGCGACCGAGGAATTTGGATTCCTCCAGGATACCGTGCCCATGATCGTGATTGTGAGCAGCGCCGTGATCATGCGCATGGTCGTGATGATGCTCGTGCTTGTGCGCGTGGTCATGCTCATGGTCGTGACCGCAGGAGGCATCGTGTTTGTGCTCGTGATCATGCGAGTGATCGTGCCCGCCATCTCCATGATCATGATCGTGGCTGTGATCGTGTCCGCAGCAGTCAGCTTCTTTGTATTGAGTGGTGGCCAGGTTGAACAAGCCGAGGATCACCATGCCGATGCCTGCGAAGAGCACCATGGGACGGAAGATGCCGTCCGGCGGGAGATAGTGAGCGAGGCGCTCGCTGGCATAAAAGTAAAGCAGCACGGCACCCCAGAGGAAGAGCAGCGCGATGCTGACGAGGTGGATGAGGTTTTTTGTTTTGCTCATGGCTTGGGTTTGTCGGCTAAGGTTGCGATGAGATCACTCCATGGCACGGCGAGGACGCCCACCAGCACAAAGAGGCCGATGAGCATGGCCAGCACCACGCGGCGGCGGAACACGGCAGAGTACATGAAGATCAGCTTCACGTCCATCATGGGTCCGAAGGTGAGGAAGGCGAGCTTGGCGGCATTGGAGAACACGCCCATCGGCGCGGCGATGAAGGCGTCCGACGTGCTGCACAGCGAGAGGATGAATGCCAGACCCATGAGCGAGGGGATGGCGAGGTATTCTTTGGATGCCACGCCGTCGAGCAGCGACTGGTTCACCTGCGTGTTGAAGACCGAGGTGATGACCACGCCGATGGTGAAGTACATCGCCGTGTCGAGGAAGTCGCGCATCGCCGTGCGCATGGCTTGCACTAGCTTCGTGTTAAAGTCAGGACCAGCCGCCGCGTGACCGGTGCCATCATCCGGCACCGGTCCGGCGATGCCGGCGACGACTGAGGGACGCAAAAGTTGCCCGGCACTGAACCGCAGGATGATGAGGCCGATGATCACAGCGACGATATAACCGAGCGAGATGCGCGAGAGCGTCATGGTCGCATTGCCGATGTCGCCAATGCCGCCGATTTTTTGGAACTCCTTGAAGGCAGTGAGCGTGCTGACGATGACGATGGGATTCACGATCGGCGCGGAGAGCATGTACGTCATCGCGCAGGAAACCGGCAGACCTTTTTGCACCAGTCGCCGGATCACCGGGACGACGGCACATTCACAGACGGGAAACACGAGGCCGAGAAATCCCGCAACGAAAGTGGACGCCACTTTGCTGCGCGGCAGGACGCGATCCAGAAGCTTGGCTGGCAGAAACGCGTCGATGAACCCCGAGAGCAGCGTGCCGATCAGAATGTAAGGCGCCCCCTCGAACAAGATGCTGAGGAAAGCCATCAGGACATCGCCTGTGGGGCTGGGAGCGGGAAGAGCGGCAAGGATCATGCTTTGTATATGAGGGGAGTGATAAACGCTCGGTGGCGTGGTATTCAAGCGTCATTTGCCGCGCTGAACGTGACGGCCCTGTAATGTTCGCGCGTTCGTGCTCACGCAGCTACGCCGCCCGCAGCTTGCGATACAGTTTCTCGATCCCGCCTTCTTTGCGACAGGCGAGAGCGGTTTCGGCGAGAATCTTGGCGACATCGAATCGCGACACTTTCACGCCAGCCGCCAGCGCATCCCATTTCGCCCCGCGCAGCAGAGCGGCGGTACGGACGCCGAGGAGCAGCGGCAGGCTCGTGGCAAAGCACAGCTTTCCATCGGCGATCTGCGTGACGTAATGCAGGCCGCGCTCCAGATGCGCCTCGCATTTCACGAGCCAGTCGGCGCGCAGCGTGTCTAGCGCTTTGGGCGAGAGCTTGATCTCGGCGAGATGGCGGCCCGCGCGCTTCAGCTCGTCCTCGGGCAGATAGCAGCGGCCATCGGCGATATCCTCCGGCAGATCGCGCAGGATGTTGATGAGCTGCAAGCCTTTGCCATAGCGGATGCCGTCCTCGATCAGCGCCGCGTGATCCGCACCGGGGCGGAAACCCTTCGGCAGTTCGGCGATGCAGAGTTTCGTCCAAAACTCGCCCACACATCCCGCCACGAGCCAGGTGTATTCATCAAGCTGCTCCGTCGTTTGCAGCGCGCGCAGTTTTCCATCGCCGGGGAAGCGCTCGATGTCGAGTATCTGCCCCTCAATGATCGGCCGCATCACATCTCGGATCGCGGCGAGGAGCGCGCCTTTCGTCGTGCGCAGCCACGCCATCGAATCGCGAAAGTGCTCCATCAGCCGCGCCTCCGCCTCGTCCGTCTGATGCGGACAAAAGCGACCCTGCAACAACACAGCGACGCGTTTCTCCTCCTCTTCATTTGCATCGCCCATGATCAGATCACGGAAGCGCGGGAGAATATCCAGCCGCGTCGCCGGATGCACCGCCGCCGTGTCAGCGATGGTGTCAGCGCTGCGCGCCAGCAGGTAGGCCAGCGAGATCGGCTCCCGCACTTGCTTCGGCAGCGCCTTGAGCGTGAGATAAAACGACCGCGAGACAGATGCCAGCAGCTTGCCGCCCAGTTGTTTCTCGTGAATGCTCTCGTCGCTCATGCGCGACGCAGGTCGAGGTTCAAGCCGCGCGCGTCAAGCGGGTTCCATCGCGTCGGGATACACCGACCTAATCGACACTGCGGCGAAAAAACGGACGACCGTCGATGGTCTTCTTCCAGGCGCATGGGTGCGGCGCGTTTGACACGGGCGATTTGAATAATCCGTTCCGTTTCTGAACAGGTCACCCTTTCTCAAACACCACCTTGCCACCTTTGAGCTTCACCGCGACGGCGTCACCGTCTTTGAATTGTCCTTCGAGCACGGAGAGCGAGAGCGGGTCGAGCAAGTGCTTCTGGATCGCGCGCTTGAGGGGACGCGCGCCAAAGACGGGATCGTAACCGGCATCTGCGACGTGGCGTGTGACCTCGTCGCTGACGGTGATGCGGATGTTTTGTCTGGCGAGACGCTCGATCACGCGCTGGAGCTGGATTTTCACGATGGCATCGAGCTGCTCCGCGTTGAGTCGGTCAAACATCACGATCTCGTCGATGCGGTTGAGGAATTCGGGGCGGAAGAACTGCTTCAGCGATTCGCGCACGAGCGCCTCGCGCTGCTCGGAGTTTGTCACATCCTGGATGTGCTGGCTGCCGATGTTGCTGGTCATGATGATGACCGTGTTCTTGAAATCAACCGTGCGGCCTTGGCCGTCCGTGATGCGGCCGTCATCGAGCACTTGCAGCAGCGTGTTGAAGACATCGGGGTGCGCTTTTTCCACCTCGTCAAAGAGCACGACGCTGTAAGGGCGGCGGCGCACGGCCTCGGAGAGCTGGCCCCCTTCCTCATAGCCGACGTATCCGGGCGGCGCGCCGATAAGGCGGCTGACGCTGTGCTTTTCCATGTACTCGCTCATGTCCAGCCGCGTCATCGCCTGCTCGTCGTCAAAGAGGAATTCCGCGAGCGCTTTGCAAAGCTCGGTCTTGCCCACGCCGGTAGGGCCGAGGAAAAGGAAGCTGCCGATGGGCCGGTTCTCGTCCTGGATTCCGGCGCGCGCGCGACGCACCGCGTTGGACACGGCGGTGATTGCTTCACGCTGGCCGATGACGCGCGCGGCGAGGCGCTCCTCCATTTTCACGAGCTTCGAGCGCTCGCCCTCCTGCAGTCGCGAGACGGGAATGCCGGTCCAGGAGGCGACGACGCGCGCGATGTCCTCGTCGGTGACTTCTTCGCGGAGGAGATGTGCTTTGCCGTTGGCGGACTCGGGCAAGCTTGAAGCCTGCCCCACTTTCCTCTCAAGTTCGGGCATCAGGCCGTATTGAATCTCTCCCGCGCGCGCGAAATCTCCCCGCCGTTGCGCCTGCTCCAGCTCGGTGCGGAGGCGTTCGAGTTCCTCCTTCACTTTGCGGCCCGCATCGACGTGCTCCTTCTCTTTGAGCCACTGCGCCTTGAGCGCGGAGGATTTTTCTTTGAGATCGGCCATCTCCTTTTCGATCTTGGCCAGGCGCGTTTTGCTAGCGGGATCGGTTTCTTTTTTCAGAGCCTGCCGCTCCATCTCGCGCTGCATGATGTCGCGCTCGATCACGTCGATCTCCGTGGGCATGGAGTCCAGCTCGATCTTGATGCGGCTCGCTGCCTCGTCCACGAGGTCGATGGCCTTGTCGGGAAGGAAGCGGTCGGTGATGTAGCGGTGGCTGAGATTCGCGGCGGCGATGATCGCGCCGTCCTGGATGCGCACGCCGTGATGCACCTCGTAGCGTTCCTTGAGTCCGCGCAGGATCGCGATGGTGTCCTCGACGGATGGCTCGCCGACTTTCACGGGCTGGAAGCGGCGCTCGAGCGCGGGATCTTTTTCAATGTGCTTGCGGTACTCGTCCAGAGTCGTCGCGCCGATGCAGCGCAGCTCGCCGCGCGCGAGTTGAGGCTTGAGCAGATTGCCTGCGTCCATCGCGCCCTCGGCCTTGCCCGCGCCGACGATGGTGTGGAGCTCGTCGATGAACAGAACGACCTGGCCCTCGCTGCTGGTCACTTCTTTGAGAAAGGCTTTCAAGCGCTCCTCGAACTCGCCGCGAAACTTTGCGCCCGCCATCATGCCGCCGAGGTCCATGCTGATGAGCCGCTTGTTTTTCAGCGAGTCCGGCACAACGCCCGCGACGATGCGGCGTGCGAGACCTTCAGCGATCGCCGTCTTGCCCACGCCCGGCTCGCCGATGAGCACCGGATTGTTTTTCGTGCGGCGGCTGAGCACCTGCATCACGCGGCGGATTTCATCATCGCGGCCGATGACCGGATCGATCTTCCCGGCGCGCGCGCGTGCGGTGAGGTCGGTGCCGTATTTTTCCAGTGTCTGGTATTTGCCCTCGGGGTCTTGATCAGTGACGCGCTGTGCGCCGCGCACCGTGGTGAGCGCTTTGAGCGCTGCATCGTATTTTAGTCCCTGGCTTTTGAAGATCGGCTCCAGCTCGCCTGGCTTCTTCAGCATCGCGAGGAGGATGTGTTCGACGCTGAGGTAATCGTCCTTCAGTTTCTTTTGCTCCTCCTCC
>JANPIW010000751.1:0-2160 GCA_031425215.1 Verrucomicrobiaceae bacterium | reverse complement strand
CGCCGCCGGACTTCACCGGCTCGCCTTTGTCGTTGGTCTTGAGCATGGCGACCTGGAAGGGCTTGCCGGTCACTTTCTCATACAGCTTCTTCTGGCCGGGAATGAACACACCTGTCTGCACGGCGCGGCGGGCGTCGCTGTAAAGGTCATTGAGGCCGCGGCTGAGCTTGCGGGATTCTTCTTTGGCGGCGTCAGCTTCGGCCTGGACCTTGGCGCGGGCTTCGCCTTCGAGCGCGCGGGCCTTGTCGGAAAGCTCCTGCGCCTTCTCACGAGCGGCGCTGATCTTTTCCTGACGGCTCGCGACCTCGGCGGCCTGGGCTTCATAAAGCTTGGCGGCCTTGGTGATGCCAGCGAGCACATCCTGCGGTGCGAGGGCGTCGATGGAATCAGCCGTCTTCTTGGCCTGGAGCACGCGCTGCTCCACAGCTTCGCGGGCGGGGAGGTTGGGCATGTCGGGGCTTGGATTGATGAGGGCCACAAAGGAATCCCACATCTGCTCCGCGCTCATGCGGCGGAGGAGCGGGCCGGTGAAGTGATAGACGAGGCCGGGTGCGTACTCCTCGCGCGACGCCTGGCGCTGGTAGGCGCTGGTGTTGAAAAGGATGCGCTGGAAGGCTTTCATGTCGTAACCGAGATCGGCCATGAGTTTCTCCATGTGCTTTTGCAGCTCGGGATTCATCGGCGCGGTGGTGTCCATGAGTTCATCGACCGGCTCGATGAGGGCGAGACCGAAGGCGCGTTTGAAAAGGCGGTTGACGATGACGGTGGTGAAGCGCGGGTTTTCTTTGCTGGTCATCCAGCGCGCGTAGGCCTGGAGCGGTGTCTCGCCGGGCTGGGTGATGCACTCGTGGCCCATCATGGTGCCGGGTTCGACAGACGATTTCGGCTTGGCGTCGCTATACTGGTAGTCGTGCGGAAGCGAGGGTTTGCGGTTGTCAGCGTAGCCGACGGACGTGTAGCGGGTGGAATCGCGGATGTCAGTGAGCGGGCGCTGGAAGAAACGCTGTTCCTTGCGCGTTTGATCGCGAACCTCATCACGCTTCTTTGAAACGGCGCGGGATTCCTCCTGGTATTTCTTTTCCAGCACGGCGTATTGCTCGCGCGACATTTCTTTCGTCTTCTGCGGGCGTTGCGGCTCTTTGATGGACGCGCGCACCGTGTTTTCCTTTTCGCGCATGATGTCCCGCACGCCTTCCATGGTGCCGCCGCCGCTGTAGTCCTGGGTCATCACGCCATAAGTGAAGGCCGCCATCTTGAAAAACTGCATCTGCGACCATTTGTCGAAGGGATGATTGTGGCACTGCGCGCACTCGATGCGGGTGCCGAGGAACACGCGCACCGTGTTGGCCATGTTATCCAGCGGCATGCCGCGGTCTCTCATATAATAACCAATCGCCCCGTTCTCCCACGCCTTGCCCTGCGCGGCCACCATGTCGCGCACGAACTGGTCATACGGCTTGTTCTTCCGCAGGCTGTCTTTGACAAAGTTCGCATACGCCGCGCCCGTCACCGGGCCGGTCTGATTGCCGCTCGAGGTCACGCGCAGCACATCCGCCCAGTAGTTGAAACCATTCTGCACATAGCCCTCGCTGTTGGTAAGTTTGTCGATCAGCTTGGCGCGTTTGTCGCTCTCTTTGGAATTGAGAAACTGATCCGTCTCGCGCGTCGTCGGGATGCGGCCCACCAAATCCAGGTAAATGCGGCGCACAAAGGTGTTGTCGTCCGCCGCAGGATTCCCCTGCAGCTTGTTCTTCTGCCAGTCCGCCTGGAGAATAGCATCGATCTTTTTTGCCTCTGCCGCGATGTCAGCGGGCTTGGCGTTCAAACCGCTGGCGCTGAGGCAGATGAGGGCGAGGAGGGAAGGGGCTGTTTTCATAAACATGATTGAACCAACGGCATCGGATGAGGAATTTTTCACAATGAATGCAAAATCGCATTTGACGCGCGGCCCGACATGGGCTGCGACTGTCCCAAAGGCGAAGTTAGATTCCTCATTTGCACCCCCACTTGCGCCACAACAGCTCCCTATGGAACGCCGCCGGCCCCGCGGCGCCCGCGCCGGGGCGGGCCGCCGGCCCGGCGGCCGTCCCAGTCCTCTCCGCACCGCCCGCACCCCCCCGGTGATCTTCGCGCGGCTGGTAGCGTCGTCGGGCTCAGCGC
>JANPIW010000750.1:0-2348 GCA_031425215.1 Verrucomicrobiaceae bacterium | reverse complement strand
CGCGCCGCTCGCCGCGTCGAGGCAGTAAGCCCACCCGTCGTCCGAGCCGATGAAAAGTTTTCCATCCGCGATCTGCGGCGCGAGCCGGATCGGTCCATCCGTGAAAAAGGCCCACTCCTCTTTGCCCGTGAGCAGGTTCTTGCCATACACTCGCCCATCGACAGACGAGCCAAAGAACACGCGCTCGCCCGCGATGACGGTGTGAAACACATCATCAAAGCGGATGCGGTTGAGCAGTTCCATGCCCTCAATGACCCGCCCGTCCTCTCCAGCCCAAGCCATCTTCGGCGGCGTGGGCGATGCAAACACCCAGCGCTTCACCAGCGGTGCCACGAGCGGCTCCTCCGTGTGACCGACGCGCGAGCTGTCGTGCAGATACGAAGGCCAGTCAGCGCGGGAGGTGATGGTCAGAGCGAGGAGGAGAGCGAGAATATGCTTCATTCACAAGGAACGCTGATGCGAGGGGGCGATTATCCTGGGACTGCGGGCCTTTCGACTCGATCAGGCGGAAAGAGCGTCTAGACACGGGACCACGTTCGGGCGGAGACTTCCACGACTTGATCACATCGCCCACCGGATTCCCCGGCAGCGTCTCGATCATCACATGCACATGGTTCGGCATCACACACCAAGCGAGCAGCTTGAACCTCTCGCCATCAAAGAACTGAAACGCCTCCTGCACCACACGTGCGATGTTGTGATGCTGCAACCCGCACGCGCCTTAGCCCTGGTCTTCGTAGGCGGCGATGCGTTTTCTCAGCAGCAGCACGGCAGGATCATCAGCAGGCAAACCCTCGCGCCAGTTGAGTTCGTTTTTCCAGCGCTCGATCACCTTGGCCGGAACTGAATCGTGGAGACGATACGAGAGCGACTGCACCATGTCCGCCCGGTCAAAGTGCGGCAGGTAATCACGCGAATGCCAGCCCCTGCCCTGCGGTGGTGGAGGATGATTCATGGAGCGATGCTAATGAAGAGACAAAGCGTGGCAAGCACGAAGAGCATCCCCCTGGGAGCGCGGGTCTGTGACCCGCCCGTCAGCCCAAGAACCCTGAGCGAGTCAAAGACTCGCGGTCCCAGGGAAACGCGTTCCCTGGCAAGCGCGCATCATTCCGCCGCGTTCATTCATCCACATGGTTCGTGCTCTTCTCTCTCTCGCTCTCCTCACCGCCTCGGCATCGGCCTGCTCCGTGCCCGTCTTCCGCTACGCGCTGGAGCACTGGGCTCCTGATCCCTTTCAGATCACCGTCTTCCATCGCGGCGCGCTGAGTGATGGGCAGCGCGCGCTTGTTCCCGCTGACGCGCTGGCGAATGCGAAGGTGCGCACCATCAATCTCGACACGGAGACGGCGGACGACACTCTCGCGCTCTGGCGGGAGCAGAAAACGGACACCCTGCCCTGGCTGGTCGTGCGCTTTCCGCAGTCCACGCGCATCACCGCGCCGGTCATCGCGGGACCGCTCTCGCACACGGCGGCGCTGCTTTTTGAATCACCCGCGCGC
Source organism: Verrucomicrobiaceae bacterium (assembly GCA_031425215.1). Lineage (GTDB taxonomy): Bacteria > Verrucomicrobiota > Verrucomicrobiia > Verrucomicrobiales > Verrucomicrobiaceae > JANPIW01. The sequence goes on along the minus strand of JANPIW010000750.1, from coordinate 849 downwards.
CGCGAAGTGATCGAGCGGCTCGCCGCCGGAGAGAGCGCGGTGTGGGTGCTGCTCGAGTCCGGCGACAAAACGAAGGACGACGCGGCAGCCGCGCTGGTCGAGAAACGTCTCGAATACCTCATGGGCGTGATGGACTTGCCGAAGCTCGACGACCAGGACATCGCCAACGGTCTCGTCTCCATCGCCGAGGAAGATTTGCGCCTGCAGTTCTCCGTGCTGCGCGTCTCGCGCGCGGATGAGAAAGAGCGCGCCTTCACGCGGATGCTCGTGAGCAGCGAGGAGGGCCTGGATGCTGTGCGCGATGAGCCGATGGTGTTTCCCATCTTCGGTCGCGGTCGCGCGCTCTACGCGCTGGTGGGCGCGGGCATCCGGCATGAGACGATCGAAAAGGCGGCGGCTTTCCTCATCGGCAAATGCTCCTGTCAGGTGAAGGAGCAGAACCCCGGCGTGGACCTGCTGCTGAGCGCGGACTGGGCCAAGATCATCAAGACACCGCCCGAGCTGGCGCTCGAACTGCCCACCCTCGCCGAGCTTGGCAGCGCGACCTCGCCCGTGGCCGTGACGACACAGCCCCGAGAGACACCCCCGCCCGAGAAGAAAAGCCCGGTCTGGATGCTCGCCGTGCTTTATGCAGTGGCACCGCTGTTCATGGCGCTCACGGTGCTGGCGGCCTGGAAGAAAAGGCGCGGCGCAAAATGAGCCGCATGGACAAGGACGTGGGCCGCACGATGCACTGCCTCGCATGGACTCCGCCTTTCCTCCTTCGCTTTCATGCTGACCCCTTCCTGCGTGAACCCCAGTGCTGATCTGGGATTCTGAATCACCACAGTTTTGTCAAGAATCGTCTCC
>JANPIW010000749.1:0-6376 GCA_031425215.1 Verrucomicrobiaceae bacterium | reverse complement strand
TCGCCCCCGCGCTCGGTGGCGCGGGTTCGTTTGTGCTGACCTCGACTGATGAGGGCAAAAAAATCCTCTTCAGCTCCGGCGGCTCGGGCACTTTTTTCGTGGGTAGCGACGATGATGGAGGGCGCGTGACGATGGTCAGCGCCACGGGCGGCTCGGGCACGACATCGACTGCCACTTATCTCGCGACGGGCAATGTGGTGGAGAGCGTGAAAGTGAACACCTCGACGGCGGTGTACACTCTGCGCATTGCCAAAACGCTGCGCGGCATCGCGATGGCATCGAGCGACGAGGCGAACACTGCGGCTCCAGAGGATCCAGCCACCACGGCTGACCCCTCGACGACGACGAACACGACGACGACCACCACCCCAGTTATCAAAAAGAACAAGGACATCGGCTTTGCCGACATATCCAAGCTCACTCTCACTCTCGACAACGGTGAGACGGAGGATGCAAATGAGAAAGAGCTGTCCGTGGAGGAAACGGCTGCGCAACTGGCGATCAAGCTCAAGCGCAGAGGCTACAGCGATGGCTCGGGCGGAGTTGACACTGGCACTGGCACGGACCCATCGACGGGGACGGACACGACGACACCGACAGAAACGACGACACCGACAGAAACGACGGCCAATTGATCGTAGAAAATGATCAACGCTCCTCGATCCAGCCGGGCGCCGGGTAGCTGCCGAGCCATTTCACCACCGCATCATGACGGATGAGGTCAGCGATGGCTGCGCGCAGATTTTCATCATCGCCATGACCGTTTACTTCGAGGAAGAAGCGCGCCTGGCTTCCTGACGCATCGCCGGCGACAGGGCGGTTCTCTATTTTCCGCACGTCGATGCCGCGTGCCGCGAAGACCTGGAGCACCTCGATGAGCGCACCGACTTTGTCGCGCGCATGGACGCCGAGCATGGTGCGGTCATCGCCCGTGCGCTGGCTGGCGCGGCGGCCCATGATGATGAAACGGGCGGGCGCTGCCTCGTTGCGCACCGCAACCCCCTGCCCGGCATCGGCACGCCAGAGCATCTGCGCGCAGATTTGGAGTGGTGAATCGACGAGCTGGTCGAGCGTGTGCTGCACGGCGCCATCGCTCGAGTGCTCGAGCGGGAGCACGCCATAATCCGCGCCACCGGACGCGACGCGCTCAAAGACCGCGCCCGTGGTGGTTTCGGGCAGGTAAGCAAGGCTGTGGCCGAATTTGGCCTGCGCCACCTGATGCGTCCACGATCCCGTGGGGCCGAGGTAGGCGATGCGCAGCGGCATCTCGAGCGCGAGCGCGGCGCTCATGATCTCGCGGAAGATGGCGCGGATGGATTTCTCAGGCAGCCTGCCGCCGAGAGACGTGTTGATGTCAGCGAGTTTGCGCAGGAGTTTTTCCTCGCGCTCCGGCGCGTAGATTTCGAGGCCGTCCTTCTTTTTGATCTCGCCCACCTCATGCACGAGATCGGCGCGCTCATTGAGCAGGCGCAGAAGGGAGTGATCTACGGCGTCGATCTTTGAGCGAATATCCTCCAGTGACATGGCTCTTGGGAGATCGGCGCGGTTTCAGGGTTCCGAGGATGTCACCGCGACATCCGCGTCCGGTTGCGGCTCGAGCGTGAGCTGCTGCTCCGAGGGCGCGGCCTCAGCGGCGCCGGGCTGCTCGCTCTCGGCGGTGGGCAGTTTCACGCGGCGCAGTTCGGTGGCATTTGGCAGCTCGTCGAGCGTGCGCACTCCGAAGTGCTCGAGAAACAAATCCGTGCTGCCGTAAAGCAAAGGGCGACCGGGGAGATCGGCGCGGCCTTCGATTTTGATGAGGCCGCGGTCGAGGAGTTGCTGCACCATCGCATCCACGGAAACACCGCGCACGGCCTCGATGCCCGCGCGTGTGATGGGCTGGCGGTAGGCGATGATCGCCAGAGTTTCGAGCGCGGGCTGGCTGAGGCGATGCGGTTTTTTTCCGGGATACAAAGCGCGGCACCACTCGGCATACGCGCCCTTTGCACACAAGCGCCAGCCGGAAGAGCGCTCTACGATGGTGAAAGCGCGGCCGTCTTCTTCATAGTGCGCGACGAGCGCGGCGAGCGCGGCGCTCACTTCAGCCTCGGTGGTGTCTCGCAATGCCTTGGCCTGTTCATTGGAGTCCTCGGTCTCCGCGATGTCCCTGGCCGTCTCGGTGACGGCACGACACATGTCGGCCACGGTCAGGGGTTCCTGAGTCGAGAAAAGCAGCGCTTCGATGATCTGAACAAGCTCCATGAATTTTTTATCGGGCCGCGAACATCAAGCGAGGCTCAACCGTGCGTCAAGCTGGTAGCTGAACGCGTGAACGCCCGGTCAGTGACCACAGGCTCACGCCAGCGGCTGCTTCCCCCCAAGCTGCTGCTTCAAATATGCGATGCTTTTGCGCGCGATGTTCTCGGGGCCGGGGGAGTAATCGAAGACCTCGACGGAGAGCCAGTCTTTATATTGCACCTCGCGCAGCGCGGCGATGATTGGCTCGTACTTCACATCGCCCATGCCTGGGCCGAGAAGGTTGGGGTCGTTGACGTGAAAATGGACGAACCAGTCTTTGCTCTCCCGGATGATGTCGGGGATCGGCTTGCTCTCGTCGCTCATCGCTTTCACGTCGAGGTGCAGCTTGCACGCGGGATGATCGACAAGTTTGCAGAGGCGGATGGTTTCCTCCGCTGTGTTGAGGAAGTTGGTTTCTTTTCTGCCCAGCGGCTCAATGGCGAGCGTGACACCGTATTGCCCTGCGGTGATGGCGACCTCGCGGATGGTGTCGGCGGCGCGGTTGAAAGCGTCTTCGTAATTCCACTCGGGCAGCGTGTTGCGCGCCTTCGGGCTGCCCCAGACCATGATGCGTCCTCCTGTCGTAGCACAGATGCGCGCGAGATGGCTGCCGAAGCGCGCAGTCTCGCGTCGCACCAGTGGATCGGGTGTGGTGATGTGAAACCACGTCGGCTTCGTGAGCAGCCAATGCAGGCCCAGAATCTCAAGCCCGTGAGCCTTCGCAGTCGCGCAAAGTGAGAGTGCGTCAGCGTCGGTCAGAGTGCGAGGATCTTCGGCAAGCGTGAAAGGCGCCAGCTCCAGCCCCTGGTAGCCGGCGGCGGCGGCATCAGCGCATACTTTGTCAAAGGTCCAGCCGGGGTAGGTTTCATTGCAGATCGCGAATTTCATGGACCGGACAATTGGCGAGAGATGCGCGCGGATCAATCGCGGCGAAATTTTTTCACAGATCAGCCAGGAGGCGGAGTTGTCCCCGTGCGACGAGCACCAAAAAAGCCGGCCTCGTTTCCGAGGCCGGCCTGTTTGAGTGCTTGGTTGTGTGGTGCGCTTATTTGATGTGTCCGGAGACCAGCTTGGTCATCTCGAACATCGACACGGTCTTCTTTCCGCCGAAGATGACCTTCAACGTGTCGTCCGCGTTGATCATGGTTCTCTTCTTGGCGTCCTGGAGTCCGTTCTTTTTGATGTACTCCCACAGCTTCTTCGTCAGCTGGCCACGTGGAAGTGGCTTCGAGCCGACGACAGCTGAGAGAGCATCGTCCGGTTGAACCGGCTTCATGAGAGCCGGGTTTGGTTTGCGTTTCGCTTTGGGTTTAGCGGCGGCTTTCGCCTTCGGTTTCGGTTTGGTTTTTGCTGGCATAGCGGAGCCATGCTAGGTGATTTTTCCCAGGGATGTCAAGAGTCCAGAAGACTTTTTTCCTTCGTGGCGCACTTTTTTTGCCAGGGAAATCCCATTTCGCGTGGAAAGAGACGCCTTTTTACCTTCGTGCACCCGGTTTTCTCCTTCGCAGATTTCGATGTGATTCCATCATCCGCGAGCACTCCTCTTGACGCTCGCCATCGTCGCGACAAACTGCGCGCGTGCTTCGATCCCTATTAAAATCCAAAATTCACCGCGCCCGCATCACCGACGCCAACGTCGCTTACGAGGGCAGCATCACCATCCCGACCGATCTGATGAAGGCCGCCAATCTCATCGAGGGTGAGCGCGTTCTCGTCACCTCGATCACCAGCGGCGCGCGACTCGAGACGTATGTGATTCCTGGTGAGAAAAAGAGCGGACACATCGTCATCAACGGCGCCGCTGCTCACCTCATCAGCAAAGGACACATCGTCACCATCATGGCCTGGACCTGGAGCAAGAAGCCGGTGAAATCAAAGCGACTGCTGATGGACGCGAAGAATTGCTTTCTGCCAAAAAAGGTGAAGTGAGCCACCGCGCCTCTGTCATTAGTCATTCATCGTCCGCCAAACCGCCCCCAGCGCTCCGGCCCATTCTCCAGCCGCAGCCTGCACGATGCGCACGCGGTGGCCGCCGGGGCACCACTCAAACTCATCCATGAATTTCTCCAGCGGTCTGATGAGATGAAGGCCCGCGCCTGATGCAATGCCACCACCGAGAATCACGATTTCGGGGTCGAGCACGTTGATGAGCGAAACAATGCCGATGGCAAGCGTGCGCACCGAGGCGATCCAGATGCGCTCCGCTTCCGCATCCCCGGCAGCCATCGCGGCGACGAGCGCATGCGTGTTCTCGTATCTGCCACCGCCGCGCCCGGCCAGTGTTTGATTTCCCACAAACCACTCAAGGCTGCCCGGCGTGCGAAACACATCCTGCGGCGCATTCACATCCATCGAGATGTGCCCGAGATGCCCGCCACGTCCGATCGCACCCGTCAGCAGCCGCCCGCCGCTGAACACCGCGCCGCCCACGCCAGTGCCAAGCGTGAGCATGAAGCAATCCCGGCATCCGCGCGCCGCGCCCGTCCACACCTCGCCCAGCAGCGCGGCATGCGCGTCATTGAGCACGCGACAGTCTCGCTGGAGAAAATCCGGCCAGATAAACTTTTCGATGCCGTGCATCCGCCCCGGCATCCACTGGATGCAGCGCCCATCCGGGTCAGCCAGCCCCGGCGCGGAAAGTCCCACGCGCAGCTTCATTCCTCCTGCCTCCAATTCATTCACCATCTCGCGCACCGTCACAGCAAAACGCGGCACGCCATCGACAAACTCACCGTCTTGTGTCGGGCGCGACGCCGACGTGATGATGCTCCCGTGCGCGCAATCGATGAGAGCCGCCTTGATGTTCGTGCCGCCGAGATCAATGCCAATCGCGCTCTTCATTCCTCATTCGTCATTCCATCACTCACCGTCCATCCGCCATCCACCGCCAGCACTTGGCCCGTGATGAAACGCGCGTCGCGCGACAGCAGAAAAAGCGCCGCTCCATCGCAATCATCCGGCACACCCACGCGTCCGCCATCGAGCGGCTGCTTGGCGGCGATGAATCGCATGATCGCGTCATTGTCACACGCGCGCGCGGACATCGGCGTCTCCACCAGCGCGGGCGCCAGCACGTTCACGCGGATGTTTTGCGGCGCGTAGTAGCTGGCGATGGATTTGCTAAAGCCGACGACGCCCGCCTTTGTCGCCGCATACGCGTGACTGGAAAAATACTTTGGCGACGGCGACCAGCCCAGCACGCTGCCCATGTTGAGAATGCAGCCACCCTCCTCCTGCGCCATGAACTGCCGCACCGCCGCGCGGTTCGACCAAATCACCGACGAGAGATTGAGATCAACCGTGTATCGCCAGCCCTCGTCGCTCAGATCGTGCAGTGGCCCATCGCCTCGCGCGCGCCCGCTGCCACCCGCCACATGATAAAGCGCGTCCAGTTTTCCAAACGCCTCCACCGCCAGCGTCACCGCCTTCTCTGCTGCCGCAGGCTCACTCGCATCAGCCGCGAAACCGCGCGCGCATTCACCCAGCACCGCAAGCGCATCGGCCACGTTTTTCTCCGACCGGCTCGTCACTACCACGCGCGCCCCGCATTCCACGAGCTTGCGAGCGGCGGAAAGACCGAGGCCTGTTGTGCCTCCGATCACCACGATGCTCATCCCCTCGACGTTGTAACGCGCGCTGCTCATGGCTGCCGAGTATCCCGCGCGCATCCCATGCGACAACTCAAAACTCTATCCCGCACAAGCCTCGGATGGAAAGATCATGCGCCCTTCTCTGTATTGCCTCTCCCGCATGAAACTCGCCGCCGCATTTCTCTCGCTCGCTTTCACCCTCACACTGCACTCTGCATCGCTTCCTGATGTGAAACGCATCGTCTTCCTCGGCGACAGCATCACGCACTCCGCGCAGTACATCGCCTTCATCGAGACCGTCCTCCTCGCCGACACGGACAAGCGCTACGAGTTCATCGGCTGCGGCCTGAGCAGCGAGACGGTGTCCGGCTTGTCAGAGGACGGCCACGCGGGCGGGCAGTTTCCCCGCCCCGATCTGCATGAGCGTCTCGATCGTGTTCTCGCGGTGACGAAGCCTGATCTCGTCCTTGCCTGCTACGGCATGAATTGCGGCATCTACCTCCCTCTCG
>JANPIW010000748.1:0-8936 GCA_031425215.1 Verrucomicrobiaceae bacterium | reverse complement strand
GGTCACGCCGGAGGGCGGCGGCGGATTCCGCGACCAGGCATGGGAGGCGGTGTCCACGATCCGCGCGATCTTGCTCCAGCAAAAGGAGCCGATGGCGGTGACGATGCAGACGGTGTTTGTCGATGACGCGGACAATGTGCCGGCAGCGCAGCAGTTGTTCGAGGCTTACTACGGCGAGCGGATGCCGCTGACTTTGTATGTGGTGCAGCCGCCTTGTGATGGTCGCGGCCTGGCGATTGAGGCGTGGGCGATCAGCACGCGCACGGCGCAGGTGGAATATCACGGGCCGCATCTCGTCACGGTGACGCACGACGGAGTGCGGTGGATTCATGCGTCGGCTGGTGTGCTCGATCAGCACGGACGGACTGCGTATGAGCAGTCGATGGATGCGTTTGAGGGACTAAACACATCGCTGGCTGAGGCAGGCGCGACATTCAAAGATGTGGCGCGCGTGTGGCTCTACCAGGGAGGCATCACGGCGCTGGAGAACGGCGTCGAGCGCTACCGCGAGCTGAACCGTGCGCGCACGGATTTCTTTGAGCGCCATCCTTTCGTCACACGCCCGCTCGCGGCAAAGAACGGCCACATCATTTATCCGGCCAGCACGGGCATCGGCACCTTTGGCCGTGGACTGATGACGGCGTGTCTCGCGTTGCAAACGGAGCGCGACGATGTGCGCATGGTGCCGCTGGAGAATCCGCTGCAAACCTCCGCCTTCAGCTATCCGAAAGAGTATTCCGCCAAGAGTCCCAAATTCTCCCGCGCGATGGCGCTGCGCATCGGCGATCATCTCACGACATGGGTCTCCGGCACGGCGAGCATCGTGAACGCGGAGACGGTGCATATCGGCGACATCGAGGCGCAGACCGAGCAGACGCTCACGAACATCGAGCGGCTCATCGACGCGGCGAACTTCGAGCGCGCGGGCTGGAGCGGCGCGGGCGCGACGCTCGATGATCTGGCGAAGGTGCGCGTGTATGTGAAGAACCACGAGGACTTTGAAAAATGCCGCGCGGTCTGTGAGCGACGGCTCGGAAACATCCCGGCCATTTACGCGCTGGCCGATGTGTGCCGTCCTGATCTCCTCGTCGAGATCGAGGGCGTGGCCTTCTCGCCTCTAAACAAAACCTCGCCCGCGATGGAAAGGAGCCATGCGTCATGCGCTGCGCACGTTTGATCCCCTCAATGCTCGTCGCGCTGGCGTTCGCATCGCTGTTGCAGGCGGCGCACCCGATTTTTGAAGCCGGCCCCTTCGCACCGCGCACCGGCGACGGCGCGACAGCGAGTGACAAGATCGACGAACTCGTGGACGCGCGCTTGAAGGAGCTGAACCTCAAGCCGGCGAATCTCTGCTCCGACGCGGTGTATTTGCGCCGTGCTTATCTCTGCGTGATCGGCACGCTGCCCGCAGAGGAGGAGACGCGCGCTTTTCTGGAGTCCACTGCGCCCGACCGCCGGGCGAAGCTCATCGACGAGCTGTTGGAGCGCGTCGAGTTCGCCGACTACTGGACGATGAAGTGGGGCGATCTGCTGCGCGTGAAAGCGGAGTTTCCCATTAAGCTGTGGCCGAACGCGGCGCAGTCCTATCATCGCTGGATCTATTCGAGCGTGAGGTCGAACAAGCCCTTCCATCAGTTCGTGCGCGAGCTGCTCGTGGCCAATGGCAGCAACTTCCGGGATGGCACGGTGAATTTTTATCGCGCCATGCAGGATCGCAGTCCGCGCGGCGTCGCGGCGGTGGTGGCGCTGACGTTCATGGGCGAGCGCGCGGAGAAATGGCCGGCGAAGAAGCTAGATGCGCTCTCCGGCTTCTTCGCGCAAGTGGCCTTCAAGCCCACGTCGGAGTGGAAGGAGGAGATCGTTTATTTTGATCCTGACGCGGACAAGGACGGCCTGGCGAAGAAGGCGATCTTTCCCGATGGCAAGCCGCACAGCGTCGATCCGCGCAAGGAAGACATGCGCGTGATCTTCGCTGACTGGCTGCTGCGTCCGGAGAATCCGTGGTTCGGCCGCAGTGTCGCGAATCGCGTCTGGTCCTGGCTGTTGGGCCGCGGCGTGGTGCATGAGCCGGATGATTTCCGCGCGGACAATCCGCCGGTGAATCCCGCGCTGCTGGAGCATTTGCAGCACGAGTTTGTCACCTCGCGCTGCGACATGAAGCATCTCTTCCGCATCATCCTGAACTCGCAGACCTTCCAGCTCTCATCCATCCCTGCGCAGGACACGCCGGAGGCCTCGGCAAACTTCGCGCACTATCCGCTCCGGCGCATGGAGGCTGAGGTGCTCATCGACGCGCTGAATCAGATCACTGCCACGCGCGAGGAATACAGCAGCCCAATCCCCGAGCCGTTCACTTTCATCCCCGACGACGTGCGCGCCATCGCGCTCGCGGACGGCAGCATCACCAGCTCGTTCCTGGAGCTGTTCGGCCGTCCGCCGCGCGACACCGGCTACGAGTCGGAGCGCAGCCGCAGCACCAGCGCCTCGCAGCGTTTGCATCTGCTGAATTCCACGCATCTGCACGAGAAGGTGAAGGCGTGCCCGCTCGTGAAAGGCGCGCACGAGGGCGAGTCAGAACCGCGCGAGCTGACGGAGAAAATTTATCTCGCCGTGCTCTCGCGCCGTCCCACTGACGGCGAGCTGGCGGCGGTGGAGGAGCACGTCAAAGCCAATTTCACCCACGGCTCCGAGCTGGCGGAGGACATCGTGTGGTCGCTCATCAACCAGCCGGAGTTTTCCTTTATTCACTGACACGACATCGCGCGTCGCGCGCACGCGCTCGAACCACCAACCAACGAAATCGCCATGAACTCATCATCGCTCTCATCGTCCGCAGCGCGGGATGCCGCGCGCATCATCACCACGCTCGGCGGAGCGCCGCTCTCTCGGCGCGAGGCCTTGCGCCGCTGCGTCTATGGAGCGGGCGGCTTGCTGCTCATGGAGCCGTTCGCCATCCGCGCGGAGCAGTCCGTGCCCACGGGCAAGGCGCGCTCCGTCATTCAAATCTGGCTCTGGGGCGGCCCCGCGCATATCGACACTTTCGACCCGAAACCCGAGGCGGGCCGCGACTACTGCGGGCCGCTCGACAAGCCCATCGCGACCAACGTCGATGGCATCCAGATCGGCCAGCTCCTTCCCGAGCTGGCAAAGCACGCTGACAAATACGCGCTCATCCGCAGCATGACGCACGGCAACAATGGCCACGAGACCGCGTCGTATCTCGTGCAGACGGGCCGCTCGTCGGAGCGTGATGTGTTTCCGAGCTTGGGCGCGGTCACCTCGTATTTCAAAGGCTACGGTCACGGCTACGAGGGACTCATCCCGCCTTACATCGTGCTTACCGAGCCGCAGGGCCGCTTCTCAGAGGCCGGATTTCTTGGCCCGCGCTTCAAACCTTTCGCCACGGGCGGTGATCCGGCGGCGGGCGTGTTCGCCGTCGAGGGCATCATCGCACCCGGCATCACGGAACGCAGGCAGCAGGCGCGGCGGAAATTTCTGCGCAGCATGAACACGCTCGGCGGCGCGCTGCCGGGAAACGCGACGCTCAAGACCATGCTCGAAAACGAGGAGCAGGCGTATGAGATGATCCTCGGTGATGCGGGGAAGCTCTTCGATCTCACGCAGGAAAAGGACGAGATGCGCGAGCGCTACGGTCGCAACACCTTCGGACAATCGTGTCTGATGGCTCGGCGGCTCGTGGAGAAAGGCGTGCCCTACATCACCATCAACTACAAAGGCTGGGACACGCACAAGCAGCACTTTCAGGCGATGAACCGCAAGCTGCCCGAGCTGGATCAAGGCATGGCAGCGCTGCTGTCAGACCTTTATGATCGCGGCCTGCTGGAGAGCACCATCGTGTGGTGTACGGGCGAGTTTGGTCGCACGCCGAAGGTGCAGACCGAGTCGCCGTGGAATGGCGGCCGTCATCATCACGGCAAAGTTTTCTCCTGCCTGCTCGCGGGCGGCGGATTCAAAGGCGGTCACGTCATCGGCTCGTCGGACGCGAAGGCCGAGGAGGTGAAGGACCGCCCCGTGTATCCCGCCGATGTGATTGGCAGTCTCTACGCGCAGCTCGGCATTCCCGCCGACTCCCCGCTGCCGCACCCGATGGGCACGCCGACCAATGTGGTGCCTGGCAAAGAAGAGAAGGTGCCGATGGGCGGGATGCTCAAGGAGCTGCTGTGAAGACGCGCCTCACTTTTATGAAGTTACGCCATCAACTCGTCCGCAGCATCGTGGCGCTCACCTTCGCGTTCGGGATGATCGTTTGTGCCCATGCTCAGCGCGCGCCGCGCATCGGGTTCATTTATCCGGCGGGCGGGCAGCGGGCGATGTCGTTCGAGGTGCTCGTCGGCGGACAGGGGCTCGATGCGCCGACGGGCGCGATCGTGTCCGGCGAGGGCGTGAGCGTGCAGATCATCGATCACAGCAAACCGCTCGGCGCGCAGGAGGCCGGTTATGTGCGCGAGATGCAGGAGAAATTCCGCGCCATGAAACGCGAAGGAAAGGTCACGCCCGCGACGACGCTGCCCGTGATCCGGCAGATTTTGCGCGAAGCCAAAGTGCCGGAGACAGATTTGCGCCGCCTATCCGAATACGACCGCCGGCGCAATGATCCGAAGCAGCAGCAGAACGCCCAGCTCGGCGAGGCTGTGCGCGCGCGCTTCACCATCGCGGAAAACGCTGAGCCTGGGATGCGGCTCTTTCGTTTGCGCGCGGCGGGCGGCCTGAGCAATCCGATGCGCTTCATCGTCGGCGAGCATCCCGAGGCGCTCGAAGCCGAGCCGCTGGCCCAGTTCGACTTCGAGCACTACAGCGGCGGCGCATTCAAGAAAGGCGTAAAGCATAGCGCGCCCACGCCCACAGTTTCAATGCCGGTCACGATCAATGGCCGCATCTTCCCCGGCGAGGAGGATTTGTTTTCCATCCACGCGAGGAAAGACGACCGGCTCGTCGTCTCCGTGCAGGCGCGGAATCTCATTCCGTATCTCGCCGATGCCGTGCCCGGCTGGTTTCAGGCCGTCGTGTCGCTCACGAATCCAGACGGCTACGAGGTCGCGTATGCGGACGACTACCGCTTCGATCCCGATCCCGTGTTGTTTTACAAGATCCCTTACGACGGCGAGTTCCGCATCAAGGTGCGCGACTCGATCTACCGAGGGCGCGACGATTTTGTGTATCGCATCACCATCGGCCAGTTGCCCTTCATCGTCGGCATCTCTCCGCTCGGCGCGAAGTCTGGAACAAAGCTCGACATCACATTCAGCGGCGGCAATCTCGGCGAGAGCTTCCGCCAGAAATACACCGCGCCCGACCAGCCGGGCACCGTCTTGCTGCAAGCCGCCACCGGACCGTATCGCTCGAATTTCATCCCGTTCCAGATCGACACCCTCAATGAGTTCGCCGAGCGCGAGCCGAACAACAGCAACGGCGTGATGAACGAGATCGACTCGCCCGCCATCATCAATGGCAGCATCGACAAGCGCGGCGACGCCGACCACTTCCGCATCAAAGGCCGTGGCAACAGGCCCATGGTGTTCGAGGTTTTCGCGCGGCGTTACGGATCACCGCTGGATTCAAATCTCACGCTCTTTGACGCCTACGGAAAAGAGCTTGGCTCGAATGACGACCACGAGGACCAGGCAGCCGGCCTCACCACGCATCACGCCGACTCACGCCTCGTCACCAAGCTGCCGCCCGGCGGCGAGTGCGTCATCCGCGTGACCGACACGCAGAATCAATTCGGCCCCAACCACACTTACCGGCTGCGCATCGCCCAAGCGCGCCCGAGCTTCGCGCTGCGCATCACGCCATCATCGCTCAACGCCAGCCCCGGCGGCAACGCGAAGCTCACCGTCCACGCGCTGCGCTTCGACGGCTTCGATGGCGAGATCGCGCTCAAGCTCAAAAGCGCACCGTCGGATTTCAAACTCAACAACGCCACCGTCCCCGCCGGCAAGGACGTGGCCGATATCTCCCTCGCGATCCCTTCCGGCCCGCGCGGCGAGCCTGTCGCCATCGCCATCCAGGGCGAGGCTCTCATCGACGAAAAGAAAATCGTCGTCGATGCGATTCCGGCCGAAGACATGATGCAGGCCTTCATCTACCGCCACCTCGTCCCCGTCGATGCGCTCCTGGTCGATGTGCGCGAGCCAGTGGAGAAGCCCGCCTCGTCGCCCTAGCCAGCCGCCGCGCAAATCATCCCAGCAATCGCAGTGACACCCGAGCCTTGATGCTGCACGATGGAGCCATGATGGAAACCAAGCCCGACATCGCAGGCCGCGCGGAGATCGAGACCCTCGTGAATGCATTCTATGACCGTGTCCGTGTCGATGACGTGCTGGGATTCATCTTTGACAAGATCGCGCAGACCAACTGGGCCGCGCACCTGCCCAAGATGTATTCCTTTTGGGAGACGGTGCTCTTCCGCAGCGGCGGCTACACGGGCAATCCTGTCGCGGCGCACGCAAAACTGATACCGCAAACCGAGATGGGTCGCGCGCAGTTCGACCGCTGGCTGATGCTCTTCCGCAGCACCGTGGATGAACTCTTCTCCGGAGAGAAGGCGGACCACATCAAGAACTGCGCGGAGGACATGGCGAACGTCATTTACTCGCGCATCAACGGTGTCGCTGATCCACGTTTTGATCCTGCCAATCTCACTCCCGAGCAACGCGAGCGCTACGCCCGCTACAAGCAACCCGTCGTCTGATCACCCTCCATGAAATTTGAAACCACAGCAGCAGACTGGCTATCCTTTCGTTCCGAAATCCGCGTCCTCGACTGCACCATCCGTGACGGCGGCTTGATGAACAATCACCACTTCAGCGATGATGTCGTGCGCGCAGTTTATCAGGCGTGCGCCGCGTCGGGCATCGACTACATGGAGATCGGGTATCGCGCCTCGCGCAAAGACATCAAAATGGGCGAGCACGGCTGCTGGAAGTACTGCCTCGAAGACGACATCCGCCGCATCGTCGGCGACAACGCCGCCGGCCCGAAGCTCTCCATCATGGCCGACGCGGGCAAGTGCGACTACCGCGAGGACATCGCGCCCAAGAAACACAGCGTCGTCGATCTCGTGCGCGTGGCCTGTTACATCCACCAGATCCCGCTCGCGCTCGACATGCTCAAGGACGCGACCGACAAAGGCTACGAGACAACAGTGAACCTCATGGCCGTGACGACCGTCGGATGCAGCGAGCTGGATGACGGCCTGGCCATGCTCGCGCAGTCCGACGCGCAGGCGATCTACGTCGTGGACAGCTTCGGTGCGCTCTACTGCGAGCAGGCGCGGCAGTTGGTGCGGAAATATCTGCATCACGCGAAAGCGCACGGCAAGGAAGTGGGCATCCACGCGCACAACAACCTCCAGCTCGCCTACGCCAACACGATCGAGGCCATCATGCTCGGAGCGAACTACATCGACGCCACCATGGCCGGCCTCGGTCGCGGCGCAGGCAATTGCCCGATGGAGCTGCTGCTCGGCCTGCTGCGCAATCCGCGATACACACTGCTCCCCGTGCTGCAATGCGTCGATGAAACCATCGAGCCGCTGCGCAAAGACCTCGGCTGGGGTTTCGATCTGCCTTACATGCTCACCGGCCTCTTCAACCAGCACCCGCGCGCCGCCATCAAGTACAACGCATGCCCCGAGCGCGGCGACATCAGATCGTTTTACGAGTCTGTGACTGAGGGGAATTGAGAGAGGGATGTCGCCGCAGCATCCAAGTGCTCGGTTCTCAGTTTGAAGACTCCGCACTGAGCACTTCCTTCGACATCATTTGTCTGCGGACAGCTCCACGCTGAATTCGTCATCGCCACGGCCGACAAATTTCCACACGCCTTTCACCTGCACAGCGGCCTCAATCTCGTACTCGATGATCGCGCCTTTTTCGGTCTTCATCAGGATCTCGACATCCTCAAACGTCGGGTTGGGCTGCTCGTCAGGATCGAGATCGATGCGTGCCAGGGTGAGTTTGGCAGGATCGCCGAAGTATTCTGCGATGAGTTTCCGCATATCAGCAAAGCGGACTTTGTTGTCAGCCTCGCGGTCGATATGACGGCCAGCCTCCTTGTCGAGATAACGCTTCATCTCTTTCTGCGGCGGGTTGGAGTAGGACTTTGCATCGGCTTCCTTGAGCTTGATCACCGTGCTGGCGGGATGCCAGCAGGCGAGCATCGCGGCCTCATCGCCTGCTTGCAGAGCTTTGATGAACTGCTGCACGAGCGCGGTGATTTCGGGCGGGATGGTTTTGGATTTGTTCTCCGAGCGGACGGTGGTGATACCGGTGAATGCTGAAAACAGCATGATGAGGACAGTGGGAGCGGAGTGTTTTTTCATTTGGTATGTGCGCGGGTTTTGCATCTCAAGAAAACGAAGTGAGCGGCGGGCGATCCCGCTCCAAGCTTGTCATTCGCTGGTGATGGACTGCGTTGCCCGTCGGCTTGGAGTGACATTGAAATCTGATCCCGCAGGCTGGAAAAGCCGTGATGAGACCACCCGCCGTGAATGCAACATCGGGGCATGCATCGCCAAGATATGCCCAGCCACCGCGCCTAATGTTCCAACCGCCATCAGGCATCCCAACCATGAAATCACCGAACGGATTCAACACCAGCAAAGCACTCGTCTCCCTCGCGCTCACATTAGCCTTGTCATCTTGTGGAGATCGCGCGCTAAGCCCCACAGAGCAGCTCTCGCAGGACAGCTTCAAGAAGCAGTTGCTGGATGTGGCAGGCACCGCGGCATCTGCTGCATCCGCTCCGTCAGCCTCTGATGACGCGCTGGCAAATCCGACGAAACAGCAGGACAAGCCATTGTCGGGCAGCGAGGAAGCCGTGCTCACCGACGCGCCCCATGTGCCGCCGCCCATCACACGCGATCATCCTACAAAGGTCACGATCAAGCTCGAAGTGCAGGAGCTGGTGAAGCG
>JANPIW010000747.1:0-2130 GCA_031425215.1 Verrucomicrobiaceae bacterium | reverse complement strand
ACCTTCCATGAGGTGGGTGGCAAGGCTTACGGCGGCTCGAACCAGCTCGGGCTGGCGCAGGGTGTGTCCGAGGCGCTGCTCTGCACGGCCTCGGGTCTGATCATCGGCGTGCCTTCGCTGATTTTTTACGCGATCTTTCGCGGCAAAGTGAACCGGCTGATCTCCGAGATGGAGGCGGCGACGACGCATCTCATGGCGCTGCTGGCGGTGCAATACAAACGGGCTGCACGCGCGGCGGTTAGCCGCCAGCCAGATGGCTCTGCGATGTGAGGGCAGGGGATTGTGATTTGTGAATGATGAGGAGCGTAGAATAAGAACATGGATTTCCGCAAGACTACGACGATTGACCCGGTGCCGATGCAGCTCGCGCCGATGGTGGATGTGCTGCTGCTGCTGGTGATTTTCTTTGCCGTGTCGTACCAGTTTGGCCTCGACGAGCAGCTCATGGACGTGGCAGTGCCTGCGGCGGATGAGGGCAAGGAGCGGCCTCCGGCTTCGGTGGGGGAAATCGTGATCAATGTAAAATCTGACGGCACCATCGTGACCAACGGCATGAACACGAACGAGGCCGAGCTTCTCGTGCGGCTCAAGAACATCGCCACCGTCTATAAAGACCAGGCCGTCATCATCCGCGGTGACGTGAAGACGGAGTACGATCACATCATCAAGGTGCTCGACACCTGCCAGAAGGCGGGCATCTGGAATGTGGCCTTTGCCACACGCAGACCCGAGGACGTCGCACCGCCAAAACCGTGAGCATGCTTTTCTCTCCGATGTCGATGGTTTCAAACCGCGCGCGACATAGCGTCGCGGCCCTTTTGTTTTGGTTTACGCTTGGAGATATTCAGGCGCAGCAGACGCCACGCGCCGTGCCCGTGACCGAGGACGGCATCGTCTCGCCGCGCGCCGTGCCGTTTCCGACGGCCGGCGCACCGCCCCGCGCCGCAGTGGTGGTGGATGACAAGCCAAAGCCCACCGGTCCCGACGAGGACCTCTATGACTACGCGGCCCTGCTCTACGAAAAAAAAGAGTACCCTCTTGCCGCCGACTCGCTGGCCCAGTATCTCCAGCGCTATCCCACGGGCAGGCATGTGGCGGTCGTGATGTTTCGTCTGGGCGAGTGCTATGTGAATCAGAACCAGCTCGCCGAGGCCGAGCGCTACTACATCGAGGTGGTCACACGTTATCCTTCGAGCGAGGGTGCCCCTTCCGCCGCGTATCGTCTCGGCGCGATACGGTTCAATGACAAACAGTTCGATGAGTCCGCGCGCTACTTTGCCTTTTGCGAGGCGAAGACCACATTCGCCCAGATCAAGCTGGCCGCCGCCTACAACAAGAGCCGCGCCTACCAGATGGCGGGCGACAAAAAGAAAGCGCTCCTTGCTCTCAACTCCGTAGTCGCGATCAAGGCGGACAATCCGTATCTCGAGTCCGCCCTGCTAAGCCTCGGCACCGCGCTGCTCGCAGAAAACAAAAAGAAGGAAGCGCTCGCGATGTTCACCGACCTCATCGCCGTGAGCAAAGACAACGCCGTGCTGTCCGACGCGCTGGTGAAGGCCGGAGTGATCGAGGCGGAGACGGGTGAGGCTGACGCGGCGATCAAACACTTTGAGCGGGCCCTCGGCATCGGCGATACCACGCCGGAGAATCGCGGCATCGCTCTCGTGGGCAGCGTGCAGGCGCTCTTTGCCAAGGGCGACTACAACGCCGTGATCGACGCCTACAACCGCAACGCCTCCGCGCTCCCGCCGGGTGATCTGCTCCCCAAAATGCAGCTCCTCCTCGGCCACGCGCATCGGATGCGCAAAACGTACTCGCGCGCCGTCGAGCAGTACGTCCTGGTTGAGCAAAGCGCGCCCGAGAGCGACCAGGCATTCGAGGCCGGCTACTGGAAGCTCTACTGCTTTTATCTTCTCAGCGACAAGGACCTGCCCGAGTACGTCCGCACTTTCCTCGATAAATACGCCAAGGCTCGCAGCGGCCACGAGCTGATGTCCAAGGCACGCCTCATCCTCGCCGATGCGCACTTCAACGCGGGCAAGTACGCTGACGCGGCCGACGCGTTCACGCTCGTCGATGTCAAAAGCCTGCCGGAGAAACTGCGCGCCGGGAGCCTCTTTAACAAAGGCT
>JANPIW010000746.1:0-4129 GCA_031425215.1 Verrucomicrobiaceae bacterium | reverse complement strand
GGAGGCACCAAGCGCCCTAGCCTGCTTGATGTAGGCGTCATCTGTGTGGGCTGAGAGCACGAGCACTTTGGGGGGAGCCGGGATGCTTTGCCGGATCTGTTTGATCGCATCAAGTCCGTTGAGGAGAGGCATGGAAATGTCCATGACCACAACATCAGGAAGGAGTTCGCAGGCCAGAGCCACGGCCTGCTGGCCGTTGACGGCTTCGCCGACGACCTCGATGTCAGCCTCCAGTTGCAGCAACGCGTGCAGACCTTCACGAACTATCGTGTGGTCATCAGCGAGCAGGACGGTGATGGGTTTTATGGACATGTGCATTCTAATTTCAGTTTTTGCCTTCAGTCGTACTAACGTGGGCAGGGGCGTGGGTGGACCTGCCGGGACACACAAACTCCTTGCCCTGATGAACGGCGCGGATCGCATCGGGGAGCAACGCGGCGGTTTGTTTGCTCAGGTAGCCTGACGCGCCAATCGCCATGGCTAGGTCGATGTAAGCGGAGTCATTATACGCCGAAAGCATGAGCAGCTTGGTCGAGGGCGCTGCGAGGAGGATCTGCCGCGTCGCTTCCAAGCCATTGATGCGCGGCATGGATATATCCATGACCACCACATCCGGATGGAGCTTGCCCGCCAATTCCACGGCTTCATTGCCATTCTCCGCTTCACCGACGACCTCAATGTCAGCTTCCAGTTTCAGCAGTGAGAGCAGACCTTCGCGAACGACCGCGTGATCGTCGGCGAGCAGGACTGTTATGGGTTTCATAGGCGGAGGAGTTTCAAACTATGAAGTTCAAATGTTAGCGGGTATCTCCACGCGGACGGTGGTGGGCGTGCCAGGGGCGGACTCGATGGAAAAGCTGCCGCCGGTCATCTCAACGCGTTCTTTCATGCCCAGCAGGCCAAGGCGGCTGGACTTCCGGGAGCCTGACGCACCGTTTACTTCAAAGCCTTGGCCGTCGTCTTTGATTTCCATGCAGATACGATCGTTGAGATGTTGGATAATCACTTTGGCATGGCTGGCCTTCGCATGGCGCGCCACGTTGGTCAGCGCCTCCTGGACAATGCGAAAGAGCACGGTGCGTCCCGCACTTTCAAGCGTTTCGATGCCCTCATCAGCCGTCACCTCCACGCGGATACCAGTTAGGTGCGTGTAGTCATTCAAATACGTGTGCAGAGCGGGCATCAGCCCGAGATTGTCGAGCATAGCGGGGCGCAAATCACGCGCGAAGCGGTGCACCGTGTCCACTGACTGCTCCACCATGAGTTGCGTCTGGGTAATCTTCTCGCGGAGATCACCGTTGCTGGTACCGGCCGCTGATTGCAGCAGGGCCAGACGCACATTGATGCCCGTGAGCGCTTGGGCGATGACATCGTGCAACTCCCGGCTGATGCGCTTGCGCTCGTCTTCCTGTGCCTGCAGGACCTGGCGGGAGAGGCTGCGCAATTGTCCCTCCATCGCGCGAGACTGCTCCAGCAACTCCCGTTGCTGCTGTTCGCTCTGCCGCAGGACGTCGTTTAGTTCGCTAAGTTTTTCCTCAGCGCGGCGGCGCTCGGTCACTTCGGCCAGCAAGGTGCGGTTGGCGGTGGCGCTCTCGCGTTGCACACGGTGCAGCTCGGCAAACACGGCGACCTTCGAGCGGAGGATGTGCGCGTTCACCGGTTTGTGCAGGTAGTCCACCGCCCCTGTGCCGTAGCCCTCGATCACATGCTGGTCGTCGTTGTAGTAGGCGGTGAGGAAGATGATCGGCACCCGCGCGGTTTTTTTGCGCTCTTTGATCATCTGCGCCAGTTCGAAGCCCGTCATGCCTGGCATGCGGATGTCGAGGATGAGCAGGGCAAATTCCTCCACGACGAGTGCGAGAAGAGCCTGCTCGGCGGAGCCGGCGCGGATAGGCGGTAGCCGGGATCGTCGAGCAGGGTTTCGAGCACGGTAAGGTTCTTTGGCTCATCGTCCACTATCAGGATGTTGATGGGCTCATCCTGGGATGCGCGCGGCTCCGGTAGATGGGGGTGTTGTTGCGCGGGGGAGGTGTCGGTGCTCATGAGAGTGTGCGTTTTCTGTGTGGGCTAAGCTTTCATTTGGTTGAGATCGTGTTCCAGCTTCCGCACCCGCTGGGTCAGCATGGTGTGGGAGCGGTGACGCTCCATGCCCATCTCGATCGCGACGGCAAGGTGGTGCGGCTCGAAGGGTTTTGTGATGTAGCCCACTGGCTTGGCCCGCTTCGCGCGTTCGAGCGTCTGATCGTCATAGTGGGACGTGAGAAAAATGACCGGGATATTCACGGCGTGCAAAGCGATGGCGGCATTGACGCCGTCGGCGGGACCGGCGAGTCGGATGTCCATGAACACGAGGTCTGCCTTGTGCGCCACAGCGAGGCTGAGCGCGCTCTCCGCGCTGCGGGCAGTGCCGGTGACCTCATAGCCTTGGGCGGTCAATTCATCGTGCAGATCCGCAGCCGTCACGGCTTCGTCCTCGGCGATCAGGATGCGCAGCTTGCTCATGTTGTTACGAGGCTGGGTTGAGGTTGGTGTGTGGAGAGCGTCGGCGCGCGGACCTCGCCCCGGGCGGGCCACCGGACAAAGACGCTGGTGCCGGAAATGGTGCTTTTAATCTCCAGGTCGCCATTGATCTGCCGGGAGAGATCGCGCACCAGCCGCAGGCCGAGCGTGCGGGTGGTGGCGGGGTCCATGGCCGCAGGAAAGCCGGGGCCTTCATCGGCGACGCGCAGCTCGTGGATCGCGCTTTCAGATTGCAGTCCGATGGTGAGCGTGCCCTCGCGGCCTCCGGCAAAGGCGTATTTGAGCGCGTTGGTGATCAGTTCGTTGGCGATGAGGCTCAGCGGCACCGCCGTGCTTAATTCCACCGTCACGGGATCGAGCCGCAGCACGGGCTGGACGGTCATTCCGCGGGGCGCATGGGCTAGCATGAGCATGCGCACCAGCTTCCCTAGATGCACGGCCAGATTGATCTGCGCAAAGTCTCCACTTTCGTAAAGTCGCGCGTGGACTGCCGCCATGGCCCGCACGCGGTTGCGCGTGCTGGAGAAGACGTCGAGTAGCGCTGGGTCTTCGATCTGGCGGGTCTGGAGACTGAGGAGGCTGGAGACGATCTGGAGATTGTTCTTCACGCCGTGATGGACCTCGCGCAGCAGCACGTCCTTCTCATGCAGTGAATTCTTGATCTTCTCCTCGATGCACTTGCGTTCCGTCACGTCGCGCGCAATGCACGAGACGCCGACAATTATGCCGTCCATGCGCGCCGGCGTGAGACTGATGAAGAGGTCGCGGCGCCCGCCATCGACATTGACGATGATGGTGTCCATCGTCAGGCACTGGCCACCCAGGGCGGCGATGAAGGCGCACTGCGCGGCCCTGCGCTGCTCGGAGGGGCAGAGATTATGAAAGTGGACGGTCTGGATGTCCTTGAGTGTGTGCCCGGTGAGCCGCAGCGCGGCGGGATTCGCCGTCTCGAAGCGCCCGTCCGGCCCCAAGGAAAAGATCGCATCGAGACTGCCGTCGAAGAGCGAGCGGTAACGCTCGCCGCTCGTGTTCAGTGCGGCGTTGCTCGTCGCCAGCGCCTCGGTGCGCTCGGTCACACGTTGTTCCAGCGTTTCATTCAGTTCGCGCAACCGCTCCTCGGCCCGGCGGCGCTCGGCCACTTCGGCGAGCAGGGTTCGGTTGGCCGTGGCACTCTCGCGTTGCATGCGGTACAGCTCGGCGAAGACGGCCACTTTCGAACGGAGGATGACTGCGTTCACTGGTTTGTGAAGGTAGTCCACCGCGCCGGTGTCGTAACCGGCGAGCACATGCTGGTCCTCGTTGTAGTAGGCGCTGAGGAAGATGATGGGGACGCGTGCGGTCTTCTGGCGCTCCTTGATGATATGCGCCAACTCGAAGCCGCTCATTCCTGGCATGCGGATGTCCAGGATGAGCAGGGCGAATTCCTCCACCACGAGCGCAAGCAGCGCCTGATCGGCAGATCCAGCCCGGACGAGCCGGTAGCCCGGGTCGTTGAGCACGGTCTCCAGCACGATGAGATTCTTCGGCTCATCGTCCACGATCAGGATGTTGATGGGCTGTTCCATTTTTACTTGCCGGGTTCCCGACGGAGGTTCTTATCCACGATGGC
>JANPIW010000745.1:0-2696 GCA_031425215.1 Verrucomicrobiaceae bacterium | reverse complement strand
TTCATGAGTAGTGTCCCGGCTGGCGGTGCATTTGTGACGGCTTTCGATGATTATGATCATGGCGCGATGAGAAACAGCGTGCTGCTGCCGTCTGGCATCTTCACCAGGGCTGCTGGTGTGTCGTGCAGGAGCGCGAGGAGTTCGTCGTCATTCACGGTGTGAATCACGATGGGCTGGGGCTTGGCTGGTGCTTGGGCCGTGGGTGTTTCCTTGGCTGGCTCACGCTGGTGAAGGAATAGGCTGGTGGCGACGAGCAGGGATAGCATCACCAAGGCGCTGCCAGTGCGCCAACGGCTACGACGATGTTGCTCGTGACGAAGCATGGATAAAACGTCGGCGCTGGACGGGCCGGAGTCCTCGTTTGGAGCGGGGAACACGTCGGCGAGCAGCGCACGGATTCTTTCTGGGTCGGGTTTCATGAGCGTGGATTGTGCAGCTCTTTGGCGATGAGTTCCCGCAGTTTGTCGCGGAGACGGGCGAGCCTGCCTTCGACGGCGCGAGCGCTGAGTCCATAGCGGGCGGCGATGATCTCCAGGGATTCCCGGGTAAAGTAACGGCCCTCAATCAGCGCGTGCTCATCGGGTGTGAGTTTGCTCAACGCGGCCTCCAGGGCGGCTGGCGGGTGATCGTCGGTCGCGGTGTCGATGTCCGCAGGCTGCCACCACTCGGCGAAACGACTCAGCGCACGCAGGTATCGGCCACCTTTGCGTCGTAGGTCAGTGGCGGCGTGGCGTGCAGCACAGGCGATCCAACTCCACAGCGCCTCTTCATATTGGACGACTCGGATGTGCCGCACAAGACGCAACCAGGTGGCTTGGGTGACCTCGCTGGCAAATGTGTCGTCACCCGCTGCCAAGGCGAAACAGTAACGATGAATGCGCCGGCTCCACTTATCATGCAGCCATGTGAAAGCGGATTCATCGCCACGCTTCAGAGCCACCGTGAGCCGCGGCACATCATCAAAAGCGAACGCCTCCGTTGCCGGAAGCGCCGCAGGCGTGAGTGGCTCCGCTTGATCCATGAGGAACGGGAACGGTGTCGTCGCAATTGAAGCTGTGGGGTGATTCGACACGATAGGCGGCAATGCGCTGCTATGGGCTGGACTTGGGTTTCTCTGTGGAAGGGGCCGGAGTGGGAATGATGGTTTCGGTTGTCGGCACGCGTTGGTTGGCCTGTGCTGGAACGGTCTCGTTCTCCTTGAGAGCTTGAATGATCTGCGAAATGATTTCGTGCTGAGCTGCGGTAGCTTTCGCAACGAGCACTCGCAGGCTATCATTAAAGGCAAGGTCTGGGCTTTTGGCAGCAGTGAGGTTTGCTTGGGCCAATGTCTGGCCGATCAATTCCTCTGTTGCCCGAATCAGCTGATCACGCCGCTTTTGTGTTTCGTGTGTTTCAACCGAGCCATTTTCTCCGCTTCTGGCAAGCAGAGACCCAAGCGCATACACGCGGACGACACGTTCAGTGGTGTCCGCAGAAGGGGCGGACTGGGGGGATGACATCAATCGCTCTCTCCCGCCACCAAACGGACTCTGCGCTCCAGGGGCCATGTCGCCGCCGCCTCCGCCTTTCGGCACTCCGCCTCCGCCTCGTTGCGTAACAGTTGCCGTTGGAGTTCGACTCACAAAGAAGTCTGCACCCGAAGCCGAGGCACGGACGATGCGATAACCGATGACTTTCCCGAGGTTTACCGGTCCACTGGCTCCAGGGAGCACTGCCTCCTCTGCGGGGGCATAGATCGGCTCCAAGGTGCAACCTGCCGCTGCACACGCCAGGGCCACCGCCTGCACCGGCGTCACTCCCGTCAGGCGGAACTTGCCGGGCATGGCAAGTTCGGGAACATCTTCGCTGCTGTAGATCAGGTTAGGCATCAGCGGCTTTCCACCCTCCTCGACTCGCTTCGAATCGTTGATGTGCCCCGCGATCTCATCTACGGCGTCCACCAACCTGCTGCTCGTGAGCTCCATGGTGATGTTGACATTCAAACTGAGGCTGTAACTGGTGGCTAGAGAACCGCTCGCATCAGTGCCTGGCGGCTGGATGACGGTGCGGACCTCGCCTGGGGGCGTGGTCGGCTTGGAGGGTTCGTTTGGATTAGTAGCCTTATCCTGGGCCTGAACAGAGGCCGACAGACCGAGGACGATGGCGTAGATGACGGATAGTGGTTTCATAGTAGCGGATGGGTTGGATTAGGTTGGATTGACTCCATCTGTATCACGACAGCGGATCGCAAAACCCACGCGGAAAGTCCCTCCATTATTCACTTTCCCATCATCGACTTGCTCATCTTCAGCCCGGCTTCGTTCAGGGTGCGCATCTGCTCCTGCATTTTCTTGAGTGCTTTCAGCTGGGGCTGCGCGAGAAAGCCCGCCGCACCTTCGAGCACAGATCGCTGCTGCTGATCGAAGGCGGCGGCGAGTCGTTTGGTGAAATCATCGGTCATCATGCCAGGATCAATTTTCTGAGGGTCGTTCAGGTCCGGCAAGTCGCTGGGACGTTTGCGCACCTCCGCCATGAGGCTGATGAGTTGTTCCTCCTGCTCAGGCGAGAGCGGGACGTTGGCTGCATCGAAGGCGCTTTTCCCCAGCATCATCTGCATGCGTTCGGGTTCGGTGTCCTCCCAGTGCATGAAGGCGGCGAAGTCGGCCTCATCATTGAGGAACTCCTTGATGGCGGCATCGCTGGCCTTTTTGCCGGCC
>JANPIW010000744.1:0-2285 GCA_031425215.1 Verrucomicrobiaceae bacterium | reverse complement strand
TTCGAAATGAGCTTGTTCACCACGTTGGCCGGCTCACCGGCCTTGGATTGATTGTCCTCGGTTTTGAGTTCGATCTTTTTGCCGGGCACACCACCTGCGGCGTTGATCTCTTCCACCGCCAGCAAAGTCCCCTCGTGAGATGAGGTGCCAAATGTCGCCTCCTTACCGGTCAACGAAGCGAACTCGCCGACAAGAATAGTGTCACCGGCGCCTTGTTTGCAGCTGGTGAGATTGATCGTGGTGACGAGCGCGCAAACGGTGACGAGGGAGAGGAAAAAGCGACGTGGTTTCATGGACGCGAGGCTAGCCAGACGGTGATGCGTCGGCAAGGACGAAAATCAGATGCTTGCGCGCCAGGTGATGGCGAGCTACCGCGCGGCTTATGAATTTCCTCCTGACCAATGACGACGGCATCGACGCTGACGGACTGCGCGCGCTGGCCGATGCTGTCGCGCTCATCGACGGCGCGCGTCTCAGCATCGTCGCCCCTGCGCGTGAGCAATCTCAGTGCGGGCACCGAGTTACGACGCGAGAGCCGCTGATCGTTGAGTCGCGTGGCGAAGGGCGGCACGCGGTGCATGGGACTCCGGCGGACTGCGTGCGCGTGGCTTTGTTCGGGCTTGGCATCAAGCCGGATGTCGTCCTCTCGGGTGTGAATCACGGTGGCAACATGGGGCAGGACCTGGTGATCTCAGGCACTGTCGCTGCCGCGCGCGAGGCAGCTTACCACGGTGTGCGTGCCATCGCTTTCTCGCACTATTTGGTGAGCAGCCGCACTTTGAACTGGAGCCGCATCACGAAATGGGCAGGCGAAATGCTGCGGTCGCTCCTGGACGCTCCGGTTGAGAACGGTGTGTTTTGGAATGTGAACTTTCCACATCTCGAATCGGATGCGGCAGCGGCGCCCGAGGTCATCCATTGTGTTCCTGCGCGGTCGCCGTTGTGTGTCTCGTTTGAGCAGCGCGGTGCCGGGGAGTTTCACCACACGGCTGAATACAGATCACGTCCGCGCGATGCGGGATCGGATGTCGAGGCGTGCTTTGGGGGAAAGATCGCGGTTTCGCGAATCTGCATCCACGCGTGAGACGTTCATTTCTCCGTCGCGATCTTTTGGATGCGGGCTGGAACGTCACCGATGTTGTAGCCTGCGGCGCGGAGGGCGTCCCAGATTTTCACTAGGATGCCGAGGGCGGTTTCGGTGTCCGCTTCGAGTTCGAGTTTTGCGGCGGGCTTCTCGGTCTTGAGCTTCTTCAGCGCGTCAGCCAGCGCCTCGGGTGTGACGGTCTGGCCGTCGAGCGCGATCTGCTGGTCTTTGCCGACGCTGATGGCGATGCGGTTGTCCGACGCGGGCGCGGTGGCGCCCATGGTCTCGGATTCCGGAAGGGCGATTTGCAGGTGCGCCTTCTGGCGGCGGAACGTGGTGCTGGCGACCATGAAAATGAGCAGCACCACCATGATGTCGATGAGCGATACGATGGGAATCATCGGCACATGACGGCGGCGCGGGCGGAGGTTCATGCTCATCGATTCAATTGCGCTGCACCTCGAAGTACTGGTAGAAGCTCTGGATGGTCTCCTGCAGCGCGGTCTCCATTTTCACTGCGATGGCATCGAGCTTCCGCATGAAAATGGTGTGCGCCACGACGGACGGCACGGCGACGAAGAGGCCCGCGATGGTGCATTTAAGCGCCACGCCGATTTCTCGGGCGACGACCGTGGTGTCAGGTCCGGCGCTGCCGCCATCGCCAAACGCGGTGAACATGCCCACGAGCCCAGCCGTGGTGCCGAGGAGTCCGAGCAGCGGCGCGACTGTGACCATGACCTCGAGATAAGGGATGCCGCGCTCCAGGGCGTACAGCTCTTCTTTCGCGCGCGCGGCGCATGCGTCGGTGCAGTCTTGTTTGGTGGTGAACTGTCCTGAGATGGCCAGCGAGGTGATTCGAGCGAGAGCGGATGGATCACGGGAGAGAAAGGTTTGCAGCGGTGCGATGTCGCCACGCGCGGCAAACTGCGGCAGCGCTTTGAGCTGGGTGATCACCTCCGGCGGGAGCACGGAGCGCTCTCGCAATTGCAGGGCGGCGATGATCATGCAGGCGACGGCGACGACCGAGCAGAGCACGATGAGCGACATGACGAATCCGCCCGAGGCGAAAAAGTTCCACACTCCACCCGATCCTCCCGGCACATCAGCGGCCGCCAGCATCACGAAATTAGTTTTCAAGAAACAGAACATTGTATTCAGCGACGAAACGCCCGCCTTTGAGCATCGGGATGAGATCGTCAGG
>JANPIW010000743.1:0-5830 GCA_031425215.1 Verrucomicrobiaceae bacterium | reverse complement strand
GGAAAATGCTAAAGGCGCACCACGATCCACTGCCCGAGTGAAGTCGGAGCCAAAAGCCGCCGGATCGAGGCCGATGGGTTTGCCGTCACTTCTTCTTCACTCGCTCGCGCAGTTCGTCGGCGGTCCAGGGGGTTTTGCGGGTGGTGGTTTCTTGGCGGACGGTTTGGATGGCGGCGGAAAGGACGGGGGTCTTCCATTGGTGCCAGCGCTCGCCGATGTAGTTGAGCACGCTGGCGATTTGGTCGTCGTTATAGACTTGGGCGAGGGGGAGCATGAGGCCTTCGCCGTAGCTGATGCCTTCGATGGGGCCGGTCTGGCCGTGGAGGAGGATGCGGGCGAGGGTGGGGATGTCGCCGTTGTTTTTGAACCAGGGGCTTTTGGCGATGGCGGGGGCGAGGAGTTTGTCGCCTTGCTTCACGCCCTGGCCGTCGGGGCTGTGGCAGGCGGTGCAGAGGGTTTGGTAGATTTGCTGGCCTTGCTTGGCGGTGGCGCTGAGTTGGGCGAGGGCGGCGGTGGCTTTGTCTTTGTCGAGCAGGGCGGCGATGAGTGGCTGTGCGCTGGCTTGGGCGGTGATGGCTTCGGGGATGGCGGCTTTGATGCTGCGATGGGCGAGATAGACTTGGGCGAGCACTTGTGGATCGTGATCGGTGGTCCGGATGGCGAGCGCGGCGGTGAGCTCGGGATCGTTTTTGGCGAGGAGGCTTTCGCTGATTTGCACGGCGGCGCGGCGGATGCGTGGGTGGGTGTGTTTGAGATTGGCGAGCAGCACTTCTTTGGGCAGGGACTTGAGGCCATCGAGCGTCCAGAGGGCGTGGATGCGGGCGTTGGCGTCGCTGTGGTCGCGGGCGATGGTGATGAGCGCGGGCGCGATGCTGGAGTCGCGTTTGTTGACGAGGAGCATCTGGGCGGTGTCGCGCCACCAGCCGTTCGGGTGGGCGAGATGGGTGGTGAGTTGCGCGGGGGTTTCATCGAGCATGCGCGGCTGCGGGCCGGGCTTTTTGCCATCGGGCACGAGGCGGTAGATGCGGCCATGACGCACGACTTTGGTCATGCCCCACTTTTTGACGCGCTGATAACGCTCGACCCAGGCGGGCAGTGTGCTTTTGCGCCAGTCATTTATGCTGGGGTCGATCTCGGTGGGGAACCATTCTTTTTCCTGAATGATGCCGCGATACATGTCGGCGATGTAAAGGCAGCCATCGGGACCGCTTTCGGTCCACACGGGACGGAAATAGGCGTCGGTGCTGCGGATGAACTCGCTCTGTGGATAGGCGTTGTGTGCGACGGCGATGCCGTTTTTCCGCTGGAAGCGGCTGAGGCGGATGAAGCGGCCCACGGGCTCGCAAGTGGTCATGTAGCCATGAAACTCGGGCATGAGCGGGCTGCGCAAGACGGCCTGGCCGCAGCAGGAGGAGAAGTTTAAAAGGATGTGCTGCTTGTCGAAGTTGTAACCGCCGGAGGAGTCGTCCCAGACTTTGCAGATGGAATAGGGTCTGCCGTAGTCTTCGCCGTGCTCGCGCACTCGCAGCACGGGGTAGCCTGCGGGGAGCTGAAAGCGCTGTGCGGGGTTCGCGCCGCCAGCTTGGGTGCCATAAAGAATGCCGTCGTCATCGCGGGCGAGTCCCCATTGGCTAAAGCGGCCATCGGGGTAGTTGATGAGCTCGAGCTGGCCGTCGTCGCGCAGGCGGAAACGTGCATCGTTGGTGGCGATGATGTTGTCGAGATTCCAAAGGATGCCGGTGCGTTGGTGCTCGATGTTGCTCTTATCGATGCCGGTTTTGAAGATGATTTCTTTGCGGTCGGAGACGCCGTCTTTGTTGTCGTCAAAGTAGGCCCAGTAGGAGCTGTCACCGGTGAAACTGACGATGACGCGGTCGCCCATGGGCAGGACGGTGCGGGGCAGGAGCGCGTTATCAATGAAGACGGTGCGCTTGTCCATGATGCCGTCACCATCGGTATCCACCAGCTTCACCACGCGGCTGATGGGTTTCATTTGATCCGTGGCAAACTCGTCCTGCATGTAAGTGCGCCACTCGCAGACGTAGAGCGCTCCATTTGGATCAAACGCGAATGACACCGGCTCCTCGACCATCGGCTCACTGGCCACGCATTGCAGATGATAACCCTTCGGCACCTCGATGGTCTTGATGGCATCCGCAGGCGAAAGCGGCGGAAAAGTGGTGTCGGGGTTCCAGCCTTGTTTCGGAGCGTCGGCGGCGATGAGGTGAAAGGAGGCTACGGCGAGGATGCTAAGGGGGAGGTGGTGGCGCATGGAGTGTTGGTGTGATGGCGGCCGTTCAAGGCCTACGAATCGGCACAGCGGCTTCAAGCAAACGCCTCCGCAGTTCCGCCGCATTCACGCCCTGCACGGACGTCTTGTCCTTCAGCGCCATGGCGGCGGCGGTGCCGGCGGCTTGTCCGAGCATCATCCAGGTGGGCTCGACGCGGAGGGAGTTAAAGGCCACGCGGGAGCTGCTGAGGGCGCAGGTGACGAGGAGGTTGTCGCACTCGGCGGCCTTTGGTGTGAGGGCGCGATACGGGATCTCGTAAATGGGCGGGATGACGAGATAGCCGCCTTCATTGATGACCTCTTTGCCATCCGGTGTGGCGAGGCGGCGCACGACGTGCGAGTCCACCGGGAAGCTGCCGAGGGCGATGGCGTCGGGCTTGGCGAGGTTGTCAAAGAGATCGCGCTGGGTCATGACGAAGTCGCCGATCATGCGGCGGCCCTCGCGGGCGTAGAGGTCATAGGGCCAGTGGCTGTTGTCGGTGAACTCATCTTTCGGTAGGCCCCACTGCTGGAGATTTTGCCGGATGGATTCGGGCACGGAGGCATCGGTGCGCAGGAACCAAATCAGGCGGTGGGTGTAGTCGCGATGCGTTTCCCAGATGCGGCGGCGCTCCTTCGGCGTGGCGGCGGGATAGGCGTCCGCACCGCCCGCGAGGCCCCAGTGAAGCAGGTAGTTCACGCCGTCGTTCATCTTCGCCTTGTCGCCGGGAACACCGCCGCCGAAGCCAAACTTGGCGTCTTTGCCGAGACGTGTGATCTCGCGCCGCAGCAGCTCAAACTCGGCGGGATGGTAGTTTTGCGGAGCGGTGAGTTCGATGCGCCTGGCGGGATCTTTGGTGAGGCAGGCGTAAAGATTGGCGCATTGCAGGTGCGTGTCGCCATCGCCCTCATGCACGTCGGTGGTGATGCCCTGCACATGCGGCAGCAGCGTTTTGCCATCCGCCGCGAGTCCGCTGATGGGACTGCTCAGCACCGGCAGATCAATGGGGCCGGGCGGATTCACGAGCTTGAAGAGCACTCCGGCGAGGGATTCGCCATACGTTGCACGCGACTCGCGACCGATGGTGAAACTGACGCCCGCAATCGGCAGCAGATCGCCGTAGTAAGTGGCATCAATGAAGACGGGAGCCTCGATGCGGCCACGATAGTCGGAATAGACCCGCACGAGATGCGCCTCCTTCTTGTCGGCACGCACGGGCTGAAAACGATCCGCAAACACCACGCCCTCGGCTTTGAGCCAATCGCTGAGGATATGCTCCATGACATGCGGCTCCGGCGTGGCGGTCTTTTTGCCGTAGTGAGCATCCACTTTCGCCCGCAGCTCGGTCCACAGCCCGCCGACACTCTCCGGCTTCATGCGGTCGATCTCTCCAAAGCCAATCGTCTCCGCAAAACGACCGCCGACATGCGCGGAGGCATCCGCCAGCACGACATGCTGAATGCCCGCACGCCGCGCTGCGATGGCCGCTGCGATGCCCGATGGCGTGGCACCGAACACGGCCACGTCATACGCCTGCGTGATGGGGTTTCTTCCCGTGGCCTGATTCACAATCACACGCTGTCGCGCCCGCTCATCGAAGCTCCCGCGCTGCACATCGTCCTCGTGAAAAACGGTCATGAGGACCTGCTTCTCGACAGTCTTGCGGTTGTAGTCGTAGATGATGCGAATCTCACCTGGCGGCCCCTCGACGGCATCGGGATAGGAGACGCCGCCGCGTTCATCGATGAGCAAACCTTTGCCCCATGTGCGACCATCATCCTCCGAGAGATACGCCGTGAGATGCGAGCGCACCGTGCCGGCATGACGCGCCATCAGCAGCCGACCACTGGCCAGCCTGCGGATGAAAAAACGCGACTCCGCGTGCTTGATGCCCGATGGCGCGACATCCGTCCACGTCTTGCCGCGATCTTTGGAAAAGGACTCACCCAACCCGTAGCCCGTGCGCACCGGCATCCACAGCGAGCCGTCCTTGCGCTCGACGATCATGTTCTCGTCGCCATTGCGGTCCTCGTATTTCGGGATCGTCGCACTGCCGAACTCCGCAAAAGTCGCCCCCTGATCCGTGGAGCGCAGGATGCGCGAGCTGCGCTCATCGCGCCAGATGCACGTCGGCATCAGCCACTCGCCGGAACTGAGCACCGTCGGCTTATTCAGCATCACGCCAACGCTGAGGTGACGCGGCTGCGACCACACCGGATCAGGGACCGAAGCATCCTCCGTCATGATCGCGAAGTTGTGCATCGAGGCGTTGTCCTTCTGACTCCAAAACAGCCACAGCCGCCCTTGCGGATCATGCCACAGGCAAGGATCAAACGCCCGCACCGGCCCCGGCCCATCGGGATCAATCACCAGCTTCAACGGCGACCAAGACCGCCCATCATCCGCGCTCGTGCCCAGCATCACATAGTTGTGATGGTCCTCATTGATCCCGCCCCCATACCAAGCCGCCCACAGCCGCCCATTCCCCGCCCGCTCTATGCTCGGAATGCCCTGATGCATGCGCCGGTCATCCGCGTATTCCACTTTGGGTGAAAAGTCCTGCAGCGTGGCTTTCCTCGCGCCAGTTTCGTCAGCGGCGTGGAGTGAGGCCAACGGCGCGAGCAGCAGGGCGGTGAGGAGTGTGAGGGTGGTTTTCATATCAATTTATTCCACCTCCCGCTCCGCATACGCCAAGGCCATCCGCAGGTAGCGGTTGCTGTGCAGCGGGGCGAGTTCGGGAGTGAGGACTTTCGTTTTTAGTAGGCTCTCCACGGCAGCGAAGGGGGCTCGGCGGGCACTCCTGAGCTAATCAACAGATTATCATAGCAACTGATGTGTCCAGTGGATGCTGATGGCTCGATGGTCGCACGGACCGTGGATTCTTTGCTGGCCCGGGCACTTCCGATTGTCGCGGGGACTTGGCCGACGGGTTGGACGGCGGCTTGATAGGTGCCGTCTTCGTTGAGGACGAGTTGGAGATGGTTCCACATGTCGTAGTGAACGCGGTGCTTGGTATCGATCCATGAATCGCCTTCCCGCAGATGCCAGGTGCCGTTCTTTGCCATGACGCTCGCGGTCTCGCTCAGGCTGATGCGCGTGCTGTGCGGGAACTTCGTCGCGGTGTTCGGCATGATGGAGGGCACACCTTCGCCGGAGCGGAGAAAGAAATCGAGGTCGAGGGTGAGGCGGGTGCCGGGCTTGTGTGTCGGGCTAATTTTAGCGGTGAAGTTTTTTCCACCATCTAGCCGCAACGATTTCACACCGGAGCCGAAGGAAGTGTCGCGGATGGCTTCTTCCGATGACTCGAAGTCTTCGCTGAACTCGATGGTCTTGCCGTGCTGGGCGAAGATCGCTGCGGGCTGCCACTGCACGGCGACATCGTCGATGAAGGTGCTGCTGCCGACAGCGCCTTCAGGCACGAAGAGCACGCTCTTGAACTCTTTGAACACGGGCACGGCGATGGGGAGATTCACGCCGGGAAGTTCGACGAAACGTTCCTTCGGCGCGGTGAGTGGGACTTGCTCGCAGAGCTTCGTGTCGCCGAGACGCGCGCTGTAGTG
>JANPIW010000742.1:0-4821 GCA_031425215.1 Verrucomicrobiaceae bacterium | reverse complement strand
CGAAAGGAATCATGTCCACGCGTGGCGACTCGCGGTGAAGGTCAGCGTGTTTCAATCCGCCCTTTTCGGCGGCCACGATCATCGCGGCCTCGGTGGGATCGCCCTGCACCTTGGCCCGCCCGTCTTCACGCACGATTTGTGAATCATTGCAGAGCACGCCGCAGCGCAGGCACTCGGCGAGCGCGGGTTGCTCGGGCAATTTCACGACCGCGCCATCGAGCTTGAGTTCGCCCTTCGGCTCGTATCCGTCGCCGGTGACTTCGTAGAGTTTTCCGCCCGCAAAAATCTCCCGCACCGTCATTTGGTTCTCGGTCAGTGTGCCGGTCTTGTCCGAGCAAATGACCGTGGTGCTGCCGAGCGTCTCGACGGCGGGCAGCTTGCGGATGATGGCTCGCCGCTTCGCCATGCGCGACACGCCGATGGCGAGCACGATGGTAACGGCAGCGGGCAGACCCTCGGGAATCGCGCCGACCGCGAGCGCCACCGCAGCCATAAACATCTCGGCGGGTTTTTCGCCACGCGCGACGCCGAGCGCAAACGTCGCAGCGGCCAGTCCTAGAATGATCCAAAGCACGAGCTTGCTGAACTGCGCGATCTGTTTTGTGAGTGGCGTGGACAGCTCGACCGCGCCCGCGATCAGTCCGGCGATGCGGCCCGTCTCGGTCTCGTCGCCGATGGCGCACACGACGCCCTCCGCCTGCCCGCTGGTGACGAATGTGCCGGCGAAGGCAAGGTTCTTGCGATCGGCGAGAACCGTCTCCAGCGGCAGCGCGTCCTGCTGTTTCGCCACCGGAAGCGATTCGCCCGTGAGCGCGGATTCATCGACCTGGAGATTGCGGATGTCGAGCAGCCGCAGGTCAGCAGGCACGCGGTCGCCGGATTGCAGCAGCACGACATCGCCAGAGACGAGCGTGTCGGATGGAACGCGTAATTTATTTCCATCACGGCGCACGGTGGCCTCAGTGAGGACCATTTTAGCCAGTGCCTCGATGGCGGTCTCGGCCTTGGATTCTTGCAGAAAGCCGACGACCGAATTGAAGAACACAATGGCGAAGATGACCGACGCATCCACCCACTCGCCGAGGAACGCCGTGACAGCGACCGCGACGAGCAAGATGTAAACGAGCGGTTGATTGAACTGCTGGAAAAACTTCAGCCAAGCCGGTGTGCCGCGCCGCGCAGTGACGCGGTTCGGGCCGGATTCTTTTTGGCGCTTGGCCACTTCATCTGCCGATAGTCCGGCGGAAAAATCCACGGTGAGAAGTTTTGCAACTTCATCGCCAGGCAATTGATGCCACACCTGATTGGCGGCCTTGGCCTGGCCTGCCTTGCCTGTTGGTGGCGCAGGGGCGGCGGGCGGCGTCTTGCCTTCAGCCTCCAGCCAATTCTGCACGTCGCGACCTTGCGGGCGGCCTTCCTTCACATAGATGGCGTAGGCCCGCTTTGCGACATCGTCTTCCGCCGCTTTTTTTGCCGGAGGTTCTTTGGCAGAAGGATCGAGTGCGGACATCGGTTAAGCGGAGGTGGCGGGGTTGAAACTTGCGAAGGCAGTTCATGCGCTGAGTGGTGATTCGACTGGCCCAAGAAGACTCAGACATACTGCGGCGGATACCGCCATGAGGGCGGCTTCGTCCACGGGGATGACACATGCTTGGATGCGGGCATCGTCGCGGCTGATGCGGGCGGCTGTGCCGATGGCGGCGGCGTTGCGGGCCGGGTCGAGCGTGAGGCCGCACCAGCTCATGCCTTCGCAGATTCGTTGGCGGATGAGCGGATCATTTTCGCCGATGCCGCCGCCGAACACGATGGCTTGTGCGCCACCGAGCGCGGCGAGGTAGGCTCCGATGGATTTTCGCACGCGATAGCAGAACATGTCCACGGCGAGCGCGGCTCGTGGGTCCTGGGTGGCAGCGGCGGTGACTTCGCGCATGTCGGCGGAGCGTCCGGAAACACCGAGCAGGCCAGATTGTTGATTCAGGAGAGTTTCCAAATCAGAAATGCTCATGCCCTCTTTGTGCATGATGTAGAGCAGCAGGCCAGGGTCGAGATCGCCGGTGCGGGTGCTCATCATCAAACCTTCGAGCGGGGTGAAGCCCATCGAAGTGTCCACGGAACGGCCATGGTGAATCGCCGCTGCAGAACAGCCGCCGCCGAGTTGCAAGGTGATGAGCGTCGCCTGCTCGATGGGCACCTCCGCGAGATGTGCGTAGCCGCGAAGCATGGATTCGTGGGCGATGCCGTGGAATCCGAAGCGGCGCAAACTAAGGCGTGTGGTGAGTTCGTGCGGCAATGGATAGTTCGCGGCGTGGGGCGGCAAGGTGCGATGAAAAGCGGTGTCGAACACGGCGACCATCGGCACTTCGGCTCCGAGTGCGGATTGCACGGCGCGGAGGGCGGTCAATGCGGGCGGGTTGTGCAGCGGGGCGAGTTCACTCACGAGTTCCAACTCGGCGAGCACACTTTCGTCGAGCAATGTTGGCTCGGTGAAACGCGCGCCGCCATGGACGATGCGATGCACTGCGGCTGTAATTGGTTCGCATTTGCCGAGGAACCACTGCACGCCCGCTTGAAGGTCGGGCACGTCTTCTTTACGTCGCAGACATTCACCATCGCCGAGTTGAAAGGTTGTCGCTGCTTCCGGTCCGAAGTGCTCGATGCTTCCGTGAGCTAGTCGGCGCGGCGTGGCAGCGGACGGTGCAATCTGCATCACGGCGAGCTTGAGCGATGCGCTGCCGCTGTTGACCGTGAGGATGTTCACTGGTCAGCGGGGCGGGCCTTCCAACACCAGTTCAGGATTTCCGGCGGGTCGATGCTCGTGGCTCGAACGTAGTCGTGATGGTCACGGAGTTTGAGTTCGTGTTTGCGAATCAGTTCCTCGGCCAGTGCGGCCCTTTGCGGGTCGAGGACGGCGAGCTTCTGTGCGGCGAGGATGACGAGATGCCAGCGACTGGTTTTGTTTCGCACCTGCATGTCGAAGGGCGTCGTGGTGGTGCCTTCTTCGCGATAGCCATTCACATCGAAGCGCTCGTTATCGGGGCGTTCCCAGAGCAGTTGCTTGATGGCGGCGGTGTAGCCGTGGAAATTAAAGAGCACCGGGCAGCCCAGCGGGAACAGGCGTTGGAAGCGGTCTTCCTCAAGTCCGTGCGGATATTTTTGCGGGATGCCGATGACTTGCAGGTCGGTCACATTGACCACTCGCACACGCCAAGCGGGTGCTTCCTCGCTGAGAATCTGTGCAGCGGCCATCACCTCCACCGTGAGGTTGTCACCGCAACCAGCGAGCACGACGTCCGGCTCCTCATCGCCATGCGTGCTGGCCCAGCGCCACACGGATGCTCCGACGCGGCAGTGTTCATCAGCCTCCGCGGGGCTTAGCCATTGCGGGAGCGGATGCTTGGCGGCGATGATGAGATTGATGTAGCCCGTAGAGCGCAGGCAGTGCTGGACGGTGCTTAGCAGCGTATTCGCATCGGGCGGGAGGTAGATGCGGTAGGTGTGGCCTTTTTTGGTGAGCAGGTTGTTGATGAAGCCCGGCCCTTGGTGCGAGTAGCCGTTGTGCTCCTGCCGCCACGTCTCGGAGGTGAGCAAATAGTTCAACGACGACACCGGTGTGCGCCACGGGACTTCGCCGGATGCTTTGATGAACTTCGCATACTGGTTCATCATGCCGTCCACGATGGAGATGAATGCCTCGTAGCACGGGAACAATCCGTGGCGGCCCGTGAGCAGATAGCCTTGCAGCCAGCCTTGGCAATTGTGCTCGCTGAGCACTTCCAGAACGGCACCGGAGGCTGCGATGTTTTCGGAATGTGGCGGCACAGGCCATCCGAATTGACGCTGCGTGGTCTGGAACACAGCGCCGAGTTTGTTCGATTCCAATTCGTCCGGGCAAACGATGCGGAAATGGCGCTGCAGCTCGCTGCGGCGGATGATTTCCGCGAGATACCCGCCGAGCGTCTCCATGCCACTCACACGCACCTCGCCACGACCACGAGCGTCCACGGCGAAGTCCTCCAGCGGCGGAAGGTCGAGCGGTCGGCGCAGCTTGCCGCCATTGGTGTGCGGATTCATGGCCATGCGCTTCTCGCCCTGCGGACAAAGCGCGAGGATGTCGTCGTGGGGACGGCCTTGTGCATCCCAGAGTTCATCAGGCCGATACGAGCGCAGCCAGCGTTCGAGCACATCAAGATGGGCGGCGTTGGTTTTACATTCTTTGGCGGGCACTTGATGGGCGCGGGGGGCACCTTCCACCGGCCTGCCATCCACTTCGACGGGGCCAGTCCAGCCCTTCGGCGTTCGCAGGATAATCATCGGCCAATGCGGGCGCTCCACCGCGCGGCCCTCGCGTGATGCTTGCTGCAAGGAACGAATCTCGCCGTAGGCCCAATCGCACGCTGCGGCCATGTCGTGATGAGCCTCTGCATCGGTCGAAACGATTCGCGCCTGCCAGCCGTTGCCGGTGAACAACGCGAGCAACTCGGCATCGGTCATCGAGGCATAAATCGTCGGGTTGGCGATTTTGAATCCGTTCAGCAACACAATCGGCAGCACCGCACCGTCCGTCGCCGGATTGAGAAACTTGCCGCTGTGCCACGCTCCGGCGGTCGGGCCGGTCTCCGCCTCGCCATCACCGACGATGCACGCAGCGATGAGGTCGGGATTGTCAAACACAGCGCCAAACGCGGTCGCCAACGCATAACCCAACTCGCCGCCTTCGTGAATGACACCCGGCAGTTCGGGATTGAGATGACTCGCGAAGCCGCCGGGCCAGGAGAATCGTTTGACGAAGCGTTCCAGCCCCGCGCGGTCGAGCGTGAGTTC
>JANPIW010000741.1:0-5850 GCA_031425215.1 Verrucomicrobiaceae bacterium | reverse complement strand
AACATCGACCCCGGCAACGCCGTGTGGGCCATGGATGACCCGATGCAGAACCTCGAAATCCTCGGCCCCTATGTGAACTGCTCCAGCGTGCGCGACTCGATGGTCTGGGAGGACGAGAACGGCGCCGTCGTGCAGTGGACCGCCATCGGCGAAGGCCTCGTGGATTTCAAAGCCTACGCCAAACGCTTCGCCGAGCTGGCCCCCGGCGTGCCACTCAACATTGAAACCATCTCCGGCTTCTCGCGCCCCATTCCCTACAAGACCGCGGAGTACATGAAGATGTTCCCCAAAGTGACGGAGAGCGATCTCACCGCCTTCAAAGCGCTGGCCAAACGGGGAACGAAAAAAGAAAACTTCAAAGCCCCCGACGGCCCCGCCAAGAAAGACGCCGAGACCGCCTACCAGAAAGGCGAGTTCGAGCGCAGCGTGAAATGGCTCCGGGAGAATGCATGACGCTCGCCGCAGTCCGTGATGCAATGCGCGCGCTCGCCACGCCAGAACAGGCGGCGGTGGCCCGGCGGTTTTTCAAAACAGGACCGGGTGAGTATGGCGAGGGCGATTTGTTTCTCGGAATCAAAGTGCCGCAGATTCGGGCGCTGATCCGCTCGTGTGATGCGCTTGATGAAGCCGATGTGCTGGCTCTTGTCCGCTCGAAATATCACGAGGAGCGGATGCTGGGGCTGTATTGTCTCGTGCGACGCTTTGAACGCGGTGAGGCAAAGACGAGGAAGCACGTATTTGACCTCTACCTCGCGAACACGAAATGGATCAACAACTGGGATCTCGTGGACACCAGCGCGCCGCACATCGTCGGCGCGTGGTTGCTCGACAAAGACCGCGCCATTTTGCGCAAGCTCGCGAAATCGCAGAGCCTCTGGGAGCGCCGCATCGCGGTGCTGGCGACGCAGGCGTTGATTAGAGACGGGCAGTTTGCTGACACGATCGAGATCGTTGCATCGCTTCTCGCGGACACACACGATCTCATGCACAAGGCCTGCGGCTGGATGCTGCGTGAGGTCGGTAATCGCGATGAGGCAGTGCTGGAATCTTTTCTCGCCAGACACGTCGCCGCAATGCCGCGCACGATGCTGCGCTACGCCATCGAGAAGCTGCCGGAGAAACGCCGCAAGGCGTGGCTGGCAAAGTAATCGCTACAAACAAATCTCCATCGCACCCGCCGAGCGGTGTGCTTTGGCGCGGGCTTCCTCAATGGTCGCGGCGCGGGCGAGGGTGACGGCCATGCGGCGCTGGCCGCTGACGTTGGGCTTGCCAAAGAGTCGCAGCGCGGTGTCCGGCTCCGCGAGTGCTTTGTCGAGATTGTGAAACCGCACCTGCGAGGAATCGCCCTCGACGAGCACCGCGCATGAGGCGGAAGGGCCGTGCTGATGGATGTTGGGAATCGGCAGCCCGAGAATGGCGCGCACATGCAAGGCGAACTCGGAGAGGTCTTGCGAGACGAGCGTGACGAGGCCGGTGTCGTGTGGTCGCGGTGAGACTTCGCTGAAGATCACGTCGTCGCCTTTGATGAACATCTCCACGCCGAACAATCCGCGTCCGCCGAGAGATTCCGTGATTTTTCCCGCCATGTCCTCCGCTGCGGCGAGCGCGCGGGGCGACATCGCGTGCGGCTGCCAGCTTTCGCGGTAGTCGCCCTTGATCTGCGTGTGACCCACGGGCGCGCAGAATGATGTGCCGCCGATGTGACGCACGGTGAGCATGGTGATCTCGTAATCAAACACGACGAAGCCCTCGACGATGACCTTCCCCTTCCCCGCTCGACCACCTTCCTGGGCGTACTTCCACGACTTGTCGATGTCGGCGGGACTGCGCACCACGCTCTGGCCTTTGCCGGAGCTGCTCATGATGGGCTTGATCACGCATGGCGTGCCGATCTGGGTGATGGCGGCGCGAAATTCCTCCTCGGTCGCGGCAAAGCGATAGGGCGAGGTGCGCAGGCCCAGTTCCTCGGCGGCGAGGCGGCGGATGCCTTCGCGGTTCATGGTGAGCTTTGCGGCGCGCGCGGTGGGCACGACGGTGAAGCCTTCATTCTCCAGATCAACGAGCGTGTCCGTCGCGATGGCCTCAATCTCGGGAACGATGAAGTCGGGTTTCTCGACCGAGACGATGCGCCGCAACGCCTCTCCATCGAGCATCGAGATGACATGATGCCGGTGCGCGACCTGCATGGCCGGCGCATTCGCGTAACGATCCACGGCGATGACCTCGACGCCGAGACGTTGCAGCTCGATGACGACTTCTTTGCCCAGCTCGCCGGAGCCGAGGAGCATGACTTTGGTGGCGGAGGGGGAGAGCGGTGTGCCGATGCGTGACATGCGCGCATCTTGGCGAATGAGCGCGCTTTGGCAAACTGCTGTAGCTCAATGCGGGACTTTGAACTGCAATGATTCCAGGCTTGTCGAAAGGCGCGCGATCAGGCACAATCAGGTGAACTCAATCGCGCAACAAATCATGTCCCACTGTCCTCTTGCCAAATATCACCAGCCCAAAAAAACGGAAGCGCCCACGCTGGAGGTGATCACGCGGCGCAACTGGGTGAAGCAGTTTTCCTTCGGCACGGCGGCGTCGTTCATCGGCGGGAAACTGTGGACGGGGCGGGTGCTGGCAGATGTTTTTCCGGGATCGGATTTCGGGGTGATCAAAATCAAGATCAGTGAGTACCCTGCGCTGGAGAATGTTTACGGCTCCGTGCAGTTCAAGTTCACCAATGCCCTTGGTGCTTACTATCCCTTCACCGTCACGCGTGCTCCGGGGGACATCTTCCACGCGGTGGGCACTTTCTGCGACCATCAACAAGGCGTGGCCAGCCCCTACGATGAGAACACGGGTGTGATGACCTGCACCAACAATCACGGCTCAACCTGGAACATCCAAGGCCAGCTCGTGACGGGACCGGCGACGACGAATCTCCCCTGCTATGAGTCGGACTACAATGCCACGGCTGGCACGGTGACGGTGTCCATACCCGGTATCGGCACCAAGGTAAACACAGTGAGCCGGGTGACCTCCACCGCGTCTCCTTTCCGGCTGCGGCTACAGTTCCCGTCCCTGGACAACAATTTCATTTACCGGGTGCAATATCAGCAGAGCCTCACGGATGCTCCGGTGTTTGTGAACTTTGCCACTGGACTAAATACTCCGCCCGCACTGACACAGGTTGGCGGCAACAGCGGAACGCGGACCGTGTACGTGGACGCGACGGGGACGAGCGGCTTTTACGCCATCGCGCTGATCGTCACGCCCTATCCTTGAGTGGCTCCATCGCGCTCGTGAGCAGCGCGTGGTATGCGGCAGCCGCGTGCTCCCAGCCGAAGCGCGCGCCTACTTTGGCGATGTCATCGCGCTGCCATGATGCAGCCGCCATGTGACGCAACCCGGCCGCATATGCGGCGGTGTCCGCAGGCGCGACGAGATGGCCGAGCGCGGGATCATTCACCACTTCGGCGATGCCACCGACGTTGGTGCTGAGCACGGGGAGGCCGCAGGCGAAGGCTTCGAGGATGACGTTGGGCAGACCTTCATTGCGGCTGGAAAGGCAGAGAAAATCCGCGGCAGCCATGCGCAGCGCGATCTGTGTGGAATCGAGCGGCCCAGTCTGCATGACGCTCTCTCCCACGCCGAGTGATGTGGAGAGCAGCCGCACCTCTTCTTGCATCGGTCCGCGTCCGACCATGATCAGGAGATTGTTTTTCTTTGGCTCCGCTTTTGCAAAATCCGCGAACGCGCGCACGAGCATGAGGGGGTTTTTCACGTCGAGAAAATTGCCGACGAACAGCGCGATGCGCGCATCGGGAGGCAGTCCGAGCTGCACGCGCGCCTCAGACTGTGGACGCGGATGGAACACGGTGAGATCGACACCATTATAAACAGGATGCAGCTTTTCCCGCGCCGCGCCCGCATCGGCGAGACAGCGCGCGAGATCGCGGCTGCGGGCGATGACACCACGACTCTGCACGATGGACTCCAGAATGAGCCGACGCCGCACGGGATGGTGCAGGTACTGATGCGTGTCGCTCCCCTGCGTGATGAGCACGCAAGGCCGCTGCAGCTCAGCCGCGACGCGCGTGGCGGCGCAGCCATCGGGGTAAAGCCAGGAGGCGAGCAGAACGTCAAAGCCAGCAGTCTTCTCCAGCAGCATCGGCCGCAGGCGCGCGGCCATGAGCAGGTGATTCACGCGGCTGCCGAGGCGCGGGATGTACGGCACGGGCAGGAAGCGCGGATTCAGGACGGCATCTTGCTCGCGACTTTTCCATCCGCCGTTTTCAGCGCCGAGGCGCGATGGCGAGAGCGTGGGACGCGGGCACACAACGCTGACCTCCCAACCGTGACGGCGGCGCAGCTCATGGAGCACGGTGGCATTGTCGAGGCCAAAGTAGGGCGCGGTGGTGTCGGGGAAAAGATTCGAGACAAACAGGACTCTCTGCGCCGACCGGTCGGAAGCGCGTGCAGGCGCGACGGAACGGGCTTTTGCAGAGCGGATCTCCTTTGCACCGCGCCAGTGCTCGAAGGCAAAGAGCGCCCATTTTTGGTACCAGTTCACCATGGGCACGGTCGTGCGGCCGCGCAGCATGTCGTCGAAACGTGCGCGCCAGTGCGTGGCCATCCATTGCTCGAATGGAAAGGCGAACCCGCGTTTCGGCGCGCGCGCCACCCAGCTCGGGAGATCACGCATCGCATCGAGG
This sequence comes from Verrucomicrobiaceae bacterium, assembly GCA_031425215.1. GTDB lineage: Bacteria > Verrucomicrobiota > Verrucomicrobiia > Verrucomicrobiales > Verrucomicrobiaceae > JANPIW01. The sequence continues at coordinate 1,150 of JANPIW010000741.1, read as the reverse complement.
AGCATTGTTTTTCCCGCGCGCAGCCGAGTGTGTCCCGGCACGCGCGCCACCTGGCCCAGCAGCACATGATCGACAAAGGGCAGGCGCAGCTCCAGCCCGCAGGCCATGCTCATCACATCGCTGTCCTTGAGCATCTGGTTGCGCATGTACCAGCCCAGTTCGAGCGCGCTGATCTCATCGCCCAATGTGAGTTGCGCTCCGGGCTGGTCTGGAAATGACGCATTCACCGCCGACTCTGCCACGCCTGCACATCGCGCCGCGAGCCTGCGCGCCTCACGCGGGGAGAAGACCCCTCGCAACGCGTTCTGAGCCGAGTGTAGCCCCGGCTCGCGCTGCAACATGCCGCCGATGCGTCTCCACTTTGGCAGCGGCCCAAATCTCTCGAGACCCGCACCGAGCCAGCGTCCCGCCGCGCCCATTCGTGACGCGGCGCGAGAGAGATTCAGCAGGACAGGCAACCGTCGGAAACTCGAGTAACCGCCGAACAACTCGTCTCCGCCGAGGCCCGATAGCACCGCCTTTATTCCCTCCCGCCCAGCCAGCTCCGAGATGGCAAAGGAGTTGAACCCGTCAATGCTCGGCTGGTCCATCGCCGCGAGATAGCGCTCAAATATTACCGCTGAGCTGCCGCCATCAAGGCGCAACTCGCAGTGCTCCGTGCCGAAGTGCTCCGCCGTGCGCCGCGCCGCCGCGCTTTCGTCGAGAGACGAGTCATCCACGCCGATGGAAAATGTGCGCGGCACGCTCGCGCCTTCGGAGCGGGCGAGCGAAAGGATGACAGTGGAATCCACGCCGCCGCTGAGAAACACGCCCACCGGGACATCGCTCACCAAGTGGTGCCGCACCGAGTCTGCGAGCGCCTCGCGCACAATCATCGCCGCGTCAGCGTCCTCACAAGGAGTGGCATTAAAATCAGGCCGCCAGTAGCAGACCTCGCGCGACTTGCCCTCGCGCCATTCCAACCAGTGGGCCGCAGGCAGGCAGCGCACTCCTTGCAGCAGCGTCTGCGGTTCAGGCACCGATCCCGTCTCGAAGTACATCGCCAGCGCGCCCGCATTGAGTTTGTCACCGCACAGCCCGGCGGATTGCAGCGCCTTCACCTCCGAGGCAAAGGCCAGCGCGCCACCGCTCTACATTACTGAGAGCGGTG
>JANPIW010000740.1:0-3952 GCA_031425215.1 Verrucomicrobiaceae bacterium | reverse complement strand
CGGCGGGTCATTCAGCGCGGCTGCGGCGGCTCAGCCGCTATGAGTATGAGCGCACGGTGAGTGATTTGCTGGGCGTGACGTATCGTGCAGCAGAGGATTTTCCGGAGGACCCGACCCAGTTTGGTTTTGATAACAATGCGCGCGCTCTAGCCATCTCGCCGACGCATTTGGAGAAATTCATGGCGGCGGCAGATGAAGTTTTGGAGCAGGTCATTCCGAGCCAATCGCAAAAGGCCAAGCCGCTCGCGGTGAATCTCGCGGCGCTGAAAGTGAGCTGCGTTTTCAATCATCCCGTGTTCACCCCGGCAGGTGCCAAAGACGTGCCGCGTGCTGTGCTGCCGCCCTTTGCCGACTTCAATCTGCGCGGCCCCACGTTGCGCCCGCGCATTCCTGCTGCTGGCGAGTATCTCGTCAAGATTCGGGCCGCTGCCACTCGCGGCAGCAAGTGGTCGCATCCAGCGCGGCTGACGCTGCATCAGAATGGCGCGGTGGTCTTCGACGTGCCCGTCACGGCACCGCTGGAGCAGCCGCGGACCTTTGAGATCAAACTGCGGCTGCGACGTGGCGATGTGGAATTCATCGTCATCAATGGCGGTGCGCTGCCGCTCGGTCAGAGCATCAATCAGGTCCGCAAACGCAGCGCGGAAGAACAACGCGCTTATGCTGCCGAGGTGCCATGTCTTGTGTTGGAGGCGATGGAGTTTGAGGGCCCGCTCGTTCACGCAGCGCCGCTTTTGCATGGCAACACGGATGCTCGGGCGTTTTTGGAAAAGTTCATGCCGCGAGCGTATCGTCGCCCCATCACGGCGGATGAGTTGCAGCGCATCCTTAGCATCGTGGAGCGATCGCGGGCAGCGGGCGCGAGCTTTGAATCCGCAATGAAGGAGGGCTTGCGGGCGGTGCTGTGCTCTCCGCATTTTCTTTTCCTGGCGGAATCAAATTCCTCTCCGCCAGCGCGGGTCAGCGATCATGAACTCGCCACCCGCCTCTCCTACTTTCTCTGGAGCACCATGCCGGATGAAGAACTTTTTGCCCTAGCGGCCAAAGGCACGCTGCACGACACCGCGACACTCCGAACGCAAGTCGCTCGCGTGCTCAAAGACCCGCGTGCTGCCGCGCTCACGGAGAACTTCGCGGTGCAGTGGCTGGAACTGCGGCGTGTCGGCAGTTTTGCGCCGGATCGTTTTTTATTCCCCGACTACGACGAGCATCTGGAGCGGGCGATGGTGGCGGAGACGAAGGCTTTCTTCCACGAGGTGCTCACGCATGGCGTGGATGTGCGCAGTTTCATCACCTCTGACTGGGCCATGCTCAATGAACGCATGGCGCGGCACTACGGCATCGCTGGCGTGACGAGTGAAGCCTTTCAACGCGTGACGCTGCCGCCAAAGTCACCGCGCGGCGGTTTGCTCACGCAGGCGAGCATCCTCAGCCTCACCAGTGATGGCACCCGCACAAAGCCCGTGGACCGTGGCAAATGGGTGCTGGAGAATCTACTCGGCACACCGCCGCCGCCACCACCGCCGAATGCGGGGAAATTGCCGGACATCCCCGAGTTCAGTCGGCTGCCGCTGCGAGAGCGCATTGAGAAGCATCGCCAAATCGAAAGCTGTGCCGCCTGCCATGTAATGATCGATCCGCTCGGCCTCGCCCTGGAGAATTTCGACGCCATCGGTGCCTGGCGGGACAGCGAGATCGTGCCGGATGACGCCGCGTCGGCGCTGAAGAAGAAAAAGAAGATCCAGACCGACCTCGAAAAGATCGCCGAAGCTCATGCAGGCAAACGAGTCGCCATCAATGCGGCCACCCAGCTCCATGATGGCCGCCCCATCGCCGATGCCGCCGCTTTGCGAGCTGCACTGCTGCAGGACCAGGAAAAGTTCCTGCGCTGCCTCTGCGAGAAGCTGCTGACTTATGCCCTCGGTCGCGGCCTCGGCTATTCAGATCGCGACGCCATCGCCAAGCTGCAAGAGGGCATGAAAACACATCGCCACACGCTCAACGGCCTCATCACCGACATCGCGCTGAGCGATGCCTTTCACTCGAAGTAGTCCCACGATGCGACGCCCACTCTCATCACGCATTCGTCTTCAAGCCTTCGAGCTTGGCGAGTTGCTTGGCGCGTGCGTCAAAACTCCAAAATGTGTCGCACCCCAGCAGCAGCGCGGAGGCCACATGCAGGATGTCATAGGTGCGGAAACCCTCTTTGGCCGTGTGACGGTAGGCCAGGGTTTCAAACGCCAGCTCAAGCGTGTCATCGGGGACGTGCCTCCACTCCAAGCCTTCGCCTTTGGCCAGCTCATCATCAAAGCTGCCACGAGCCGCCAGAGCAGACTCCGGGGAGATGCATATGCCCTGGGTGCCGTTTCGAGCCTCGTAAATAAGGCGTTGCAGTGCATTCGTCAGCTCCATCCGCAACAGCCGAGTGACCGGCAGCACGAGACCTTGCTCACGCACTTTCAGAAGCATTCCCATCGCTTCGTCAGTGTGTGTGAGATCAACCCACAGATTCGTGAAGATGTTGGTGTCGGCATAGACCTTCATATTTCACCAGCGATGATTCGGTTCACATGCTCGATGCCTTCTGGAGTGGTCGGGCCGCGCACGCCCATTTCACGCATACGCTCACGGTGGAGACGCATCCTTTCGAGAAAGTCCGGCTTGGGGCCAGCAGGCGTTGCGGCGGTCTGCACAGGCGTGATCGCAAACTCCTCACCCGTTCGATTTCGCACCAGCACTCGTCCATGCTGGCGGCAGGCATTGAGCACCGTGGCGGTGTCACGATTCATGTCCCGCACCGTGAACGTGGTGGGCAGCACCTTGGCCCGGCGTGGTGGGGCTTTTTTCGACGATTTAGTTCCGGTCTTCATGACCGACATCATGACCGACATCACCCGACTTCGCAAACCCAGACTGCCATGAACATCCAAGCTCAACGCTGGCTCATCAACCGTCGCACCTTCCTTCGCGGCACGGCGACCGCGCTCGGCCTGCCGTTGCTGGATGCCATGCTCCCGGCTCGGGCTGGTGCTCAAACTATCGCTCAGCGTCCACGGCGCAGCGTGTTCATTTATGTGCCCAATGGCGTCAATGCTGCCGCGTGGTTCCCGCAGCAGGACGGGCGTGAGTTTGGCTTTAGCTCGACTTTGAAACCACTGGAGCCGTTGCGGGATCACCTCAGCGTCGTTAGCGGCCTGCATCATCCGAATGCGAAGAACGGTCACACTGTCGCCGACAACTGGCTCACAGGAGCCGCGCTGGATGCCACCCCCGGCTATCGTTATCGCAACAGCATCTCCGCTGATCAGATCATGGCGGAGCAGCTTGCGGGCCGCACGCGTTTCCCATCGCTGGAGCTTTCCAGCATCGGAGGCACGGGCAAACAGGGCGGCAGCAGCACGCTGGCCTGGACACGCGGCGCCGTCGCCATGCCAGCGGACAATAACCCGCGCAGCGTCTTCGAGCGTTTCTTCACCAACTCGCCCGGTGGGGCCGTGGCCATGCGTGAGGCTCTGAGCAAGGATCAAAGCCTGCTCGACACCGTGAAGGCCGATGCCGACTCGCTCGCCCGCCGCATCGGCAAACGCGACCAAGAAATGCTCGACGAATACCTCACCGCCGTGCGTGAAATCGAGCAGCGCGTGCAGCGGGCAGAAAAATGGGCGGACATTCCGAAACCCGCCGCGCAGGATGACTTCATCGCTGCTGCGTCCTTTCGCGAGGATGTCGGCGGCTATCTCACCACCATGTATGATCTCATGGCGCTCGCCATTCGGACGGACTCCACGCGCGTGCTCAGCTACCTCGTCGAGCGCGAGGCCAGCGCCTTCACCATTCCCGAAACGGGCATCAAATTCGGCCACCATGCCCTCTCGCATCACAACAATGACCCGCGCCTCATGGCTGATCTCGCCACGCTGGATACCTTTCTCGTCCAGCAGCTCGCCCGCTT
>JANPIW010000739.1:0-8902 GCA_031425215.1 Verrucomicrobiaceae bacterium | reverse complement strand
CATGGTGCCATCCCTAGCAAGATGCATGAGCGCCGCAACCCATGAGGGACAGACGAATCAAAGTCCCAGTCCCGGCGGCAAGCCCATGCCCCCAGTGATCTTGCCCATCTCGGCTCCGGCGATCTCCTTCACCTTGGCTTGAGCTTGTTGCACAGCGCTGAGCACCATGTCCTGGAGCATCTCGATGTCGTTTGGATCGACCACTTCCTTGGCGATGGTGATCGCCGTAATGTCGCCGTGGCCATTTGCTTTCACAGTCACGCGACCGCCTGCTGAGCTGGCCTCGATGCTCTTGCTACCGAGATCGGTCTGTGCCTGCTGCATCTTGGCCTGCATCTCCTGCACCTGTGCCATCATCTTCTGAATGTTCATTGTCGTTTGGGTTGGGGATTAAAATCCGTGATCACGCCGCGCCGCCCGCCGGAATAATGCGCGCCTTGAATTTCTCAATCGCGCTCTTGATCAGCGGGTCGTCGTAGAAATCCTCCGCTGGTGCCGTTGTCTCGACTGCGGCAGGTGGCGGAACGGCAGCAGGCTTCGGCGCGGGCACGTCAAAGAGCAGCGCTGGCTCGGATGCCTCTGATGCCTTGAGGCCGGCATCCACGACGAAATCGAGCCGCAGCGCCTTGCCAGTCATCTCACGAAGGAGTTCTTCGAGAAATTTTCGTTTGTCATCACGCTTCAGGCTGTCGCAAGCGTGTGACTCCGAGGAGGGAAACCCGACCTTCAAAGTGTTCGGCGTCATTCCCGTCTGAGTTCCCAACTTCACCCAGTTCGCCAGCAGCGGACGAGTTTCCTGCACCTTGACCGTGAGCGCTGCCCAGAGGTCATCGGTTAGAGCGACCACCGGCTGGCTGGGCCGCACTTCCTGCTGAGGCGCGATTGGAACAGCAACGGCGGATTCCTCTTTTAGTACTGAAGACAGAGCACTGAGCACGGGCTGTTTCACATCAATCTTCGGCGTCAGCGCGGCAGGGGGCGGTGCCCGCCGCGCCACTGCAACACCCGCAGGCGGAGCGCCGCGATCAATCGCCTCGATCACATCGCTTAGCGACACCTCGCCGAGATGTTGCACGGCCTGGATCACGCCCAGCTCAAAATGAAGCCGCTTGTTGCTGGCCCAGCGCATCCGTGCATCGACCTCGCCGAGGCCATCCACGACACGGAGCAGTTGCTCGGTCGTCGCCATCGCGGCTTGCTGCACCACTTGTTCAGCGACTTCGGGACTCAAATCCTCAGCAGCAGCCTCGGGATCGGCCTGCTGCACGAGCAGTGTGCGAAAGTGCTGGATCAAATCTGAAAGTAACCGCGACAAATCTTTTCCAGCCTCGCTCTGCTCATGCACGACGCGCAACGCGCCCACGGTGTCCTGCTCGATGACGCAGCGCGACAGCGTGGCCACGGCCTCGGCGGCGGTGAAGCCGAAAATCTCCAGCACATTTTCCTCCTGGATTCTGCCGCCGCAAAATGCCACGAGCTGGTCGAGCATGGACTGCGCGTCGCGCATCCCACCGTCCGCACCTTTGGCGATGGCAAACGCCGCTTTTTCATCGAGCTGCAAGTTCTCCAGCTTCGCGATGTGGAGCAGATGCTTGGCGATGATCGTGTTGGGGATGCGGCGCAGATCAAAGCGCTGGCAGCGGCTGATGATTGTGGGAAGAATCTTGTTCGCCTCCGTGGTGGCGAAGATGAATTTCACATGCGGCGGCGGTTCTTCGAGCGTCTTGAGCAGCGCGTTGAACGCGGCGGTCGAGAGCATGTGGACTTCGTCGATGTAGTAAATCTTGAAGCGGCAGCGCGCGGGCGCGTAACGCACCTTCTCGCGTAAATCGCGTACTTCATCGACGCCGTTGTTGCTCGCGCCGTCGATCTCCAGCACGTCGAGGCTGCGTCCCTCGGCGATCTCGACGCACAACTCGTCGTTCGGATCAAAATCCACGCTCGGCCCGTCCTTGCAGTTCAGCGCTTTGGCAAAGATGCGCGCGGTCGAAGTTTTCCCCGTGCCGCGCGGGCCGACGAAGAGGTAGGCGTGCGCCAGGCGGTTCTGCGCGATGGCGTTGCGCAACGTCCGCACCACATGGTCCTGACCGAGCACGTCTTCGAATGTCTGGGGGCGGTATTTGCGGGCAAAAACTTGGTAACTCACGCGGCGACGCTAGACACTCGGTCTGTGAATGCGAACGGATTTTTTGCGGCAAGGGATTTGAGGAGCTGCTGTGCGCGCCCGCAGCAGGAGGCACCAAATTCCGATTCACGCTCTTCTTTTTAGTGCCAGCAATTCCGCCAGAGATCGATCATGGCTGCAATGAAACACGTCACAGGAATGAAGCAGAGCAACCGGCACAAGCGGCCAGTCAATCCATGGCGATGCAAGCCAACCCAGACGGGGAACAGAAGAAAAGAAATCCCAAATCCGGCCATGACCCATTGAAAGGGCGAAGGCCAGCACAGCGCGCAGGCGAGAGTGAGCACGCCTAGCGCCGGAGTCAGCAGAAGGGCGGCCAGGAAACTCAGGCGTCCGTGCGCGCCTTGCCGGGAGGTCGCGCCAGTGGGATCAAACCGCGGCCGCTTGAAGAGCGCGACCATGAATGCCACGACTGAGGAGGGTATGAGCGAGAGGTACACCGCGTTTGCCGCAGCCCAGTAGCGCAGCATCTCGAACGGGTTTCTCGCGCCAGCCGACAAGGTGGCAAAGGGGAACAAGATGAAGGCGAGAAAGACATACGGCAGCGGGGCCGCGATCATGAGCGGAGTCTCCTCGGTGACGCGTGAGGCGAGCCAGCCGGTAAGGAACAAATTTCCCAATGCAGCCAGATTGAGAAAATACACGCCAAGCTGCATCGCCAGATCAATCCTTTCAGGAGTCGAAAGAGCCAGCGGTCGCTCCTGGCGGCTGCCAGGAAAAACGGTTCTAACCAGCTCTGCTGTCCCGGCGGAGAATTTGCACAGACGCCGATGGAGTGAGCGAAAGTCGGGCGGGTAGTTTTCGTGGGAGGATGAGCGCGGCCACACGACGCCGTGCATTCCTGCGCGCCGCGCCTCGATGGCAAAGGCGTAGTCCTCGGAGACGACAACAGGCATGCCGCCAAGAGCGAGCCATGCCGAGGCGCGGAACGCGCCCGCATGACCGAGGAAAGGAAGGAACCCGTATGTTTCGCGCGATTGCAGACAGGTGCGGTAGCACCAAGGAATCTCAACCGAGAGCAATTGCTGGAACGGCGTCGCAGAGTCGAGGCGCCGGTCACTCAGTCCTTGCACAAAGGCGGTGGACTCCGGCAGGTCATCAACAAAGCAGGCCAGTTCCCATAGATGATCCGGAGCTAGCATCTCGTCTGCGTCCGCTATGACAACCCATGTGCTCCTTTCGATGTCGAGCGTCCTGAGAGCGTGGTTCACATTGCCTGCCTTGAACCCATCGCGCGCGGGACGGCGGAGCAGCCGCGTTCCGGGATGGGCGGCGCAAAATGCATCCACCTGCGCTCTCCCCGCTTTCGTCTCGCTGTCGTCACATATCACGAGTTGGAAAAGCCCGGAAGGCCCTTGCTGCGCAATGCATGAGAGAGCCGCCTCCTCGTCAAAATCGTCACACACCAGATGGAGCACCACAAAACGCACTGGCTGGGAGACGTAGTTTTTTACGGCAGGAGACGGAGCCATCAGGATGGAGGCTGTCTGAAAGACCAAGTGATGGACACCCCACCACACAAATGCGAAGAAGCAGAAGGCGGCGCATGGCGCTCATCCAGGGGGACATGCCTGGACGCAGCTTCGGAGGACCGGACGGAGTCGTGTAGAATGGCTTCCATTCCCTGTCATGGGAGCCATGCGCGACGATTGACGCGGATGCGTCCGGACCCGCGCGCGGGCTGCGCAGCGCATCGAGCAAACGGGCAAAGTACGCGGCTTGCGAATCCTCTCCGGCTCCGTCCAGGTAACTGTGGGGATAGCACACTCCATTGAAAACCAGTGTCTTGTCCTCTCGCTTGGCGATGCCGGCCAGAGGGCGGACTGCCGCCATGAAGCGATCCACGTCTCGCGTCACATTCACTGTGTATTGAGACACGTCATCCAACCCCGACGTGAATCCAGGCGCTGGCGGCGGCCTGCTGGCCGCATCATCAATCAGGTCGAGGCAAATGTCAGGGAACAGCCAGTCGCCCGCATGAACGAGCGGAGGATTATCGACGTAGCGCGAGGCTGGCTGCGTGGTCGTGACCGGCAGTCCGCAGCGTCGCCTCATCCGGTTGATCGATACACGCAGCTCATCGAGCTGATAGTCCGTGCCAAGTCCGTTGTATCCGATGCAGATCGCGTCAGCGAATTCACGCAGGTTGAAGACGCGTGCGAGCGTCTGTTCGCGATGTCCGCGATTCCCGGTGAGGCCGCAAATAATGATGACCTTGAGGCCGAGAGCCTTCGCTGATCGCGGAATCAGGTGTGTGACGCCAGTGTCGCCATTGGCCAGAATGCCGGTGAATCCCGCCGCCTTCAATGCCCTCAAATTCTCCTCGATCTCCTCCCTCAGAAACACCTGCTCGTCCTCGTCGAGCCAGGAGAATGCCTCTTCGCGCGGAGGTGAGTACTCCAGCCAGATCGTCTCGTGAAGCAAGGCTGCTAGGCGCGCTCCATCTGGTCGCGGCTGCGGAGCCAGCAAATCCCAGGCGACAACACCCAGCAATGCCAGCGTGGCGGCGATCATCCATTTCCTGGCGCGCACAACATGCGCGGGGACGGCGTACGAATCCTTGCCAACAAGCCCTGGAAACTGCCGCGCAAGCCTCGCGGCCAGCTCAGTCACTCCGCTTCTGAAATGCGGAGGACGCGGTATCTCAAAGCTGTTTGCAAAAGTGAAATCAACCAGTTCTCCAGGCAGGTCGCCCGGCGATGGCGCCACTGCTCCATCCACGAGCACCGCAAACGTCGGCACGCCATGACGCCTGGCCTCGACCAGTTCGGCCAGCACATAATCCGCCTGCTCCTTCTCTCGCCGTTCCTGGAGGATTCGCACCCAGTTCGGGCCGATGACCACCAGCATTGCGCAGCAGGCGCGCACATTGCGTTCGATCCAGCCGCGGAAATCATCACCAAGGGAAATGTCGTGAATGTCCTTGAGCACGGCCCCGCTGCGGAAGCGTTCCACCAACTGCACATACAATAGCTCCGACGCTGACTCCGTGTCCTCCCGCCTGTAGGAGAGGAAAACAAAATGCGCATGAGATGATGCTTCCTCAGGCATGATGGGAGGAGGTTTGCTGACTCGGACACTGCATGACTTTCAATTCCAGCGGGGTGCGCGGTTTTTGCTACGATGCGGCGGCTTCGCGCCTGGCCCATGCGTCGGCCTCGATGAGTTGTTCGAGCGTGGGATGCAGCGTGACAGCGTGCTTTTCCATCACGCGTTCGACGGTCTGCCATATGCGGGGGAAGGGGATGCGCTCGTTGAGAAAGGCTTCGACGGCGATCTCGTTGGCAGCGTTGAGCACGGCGGGAAGCGTGCCGCCTGTGTCGCCGGCCTGACGCGCGAGGTTGAGGGCAGGGAAGTCATTCATGCGAGGGGCTTCGAAGTGGAGCGCGGCGAGCTTGGCGAAGTCGAGTGGCGGTAAAGAGTTGGCGACGCGTTCGGGCCAGGTGACGGCGTACTGGATCGGGAAGCACATGTCGCTGTGGCTGAGCTGGGCGATGACGGAGTTGTCGCTGAATTCGACCATGCTGTGGATGATGCTTTGCGGATGCACGACTACCTCGATCTTGCTCATCGGGACATCGAAGAGCCAGCGCGCCTCGATCATTTCCAGGCCTTTGTTGAAGAGCGTGGCGGAGTCGATGCTGATTTTGCGGCCCATGTTCCAGGTCGGATGCTTGAGGGCTTGCGCGATGGTGACGCTGGTGAGATCGGCCGCAGGCAGGGTGCGAAACGGGCCGCCGCTCGCGGTGAGGAGGATGCGGCGGATTTCGCTCTGCCGGTGGCCTTCGAGGCACTGGAAGATGGCGTTGTGCTCGCTGTCCACAGGCAGGACGTTGACCTTGTGTTTCGCGGCGGCGCTCATCACGGCCTCACCGGCCATGACGAGGATCTCCTTCGATGCAACGGCGAGGTGTTTGCCGCATTCCACCGCAGCAAGCGCGGGCGCGAGACCGGCGGTGCCGACGATGGCGACGAGCACCATGTCGGCATCCGATGCGCGCACGAGGTCTGCGAGACCTTGCGCGCCGATGAAGAGCTGCACGTCGCGCGGCAAAAGTTTCGACGCCTCCGCGGCGGCGGCGGCATCGGTGAGCGCGACCTGTTTCACGCCCGTGGCCGCGACCTGTTTGACCAGCGCATCCACGCTGCGATGCGCGGCGAGGCCGACGATCTCCATGCGGTCCGGGATGTCGTGCGCCACTTTGAGCGCGCTGGTGCCGATGGAGCCTGTGGAGCCGAGGATGAGGACTTTGCGTGGGGGGCGGCGGCTCATCGGGCAAGCATCGTGAGGTAAAGATAAAACACCGGCGCGGTGAACAGCAGGCTGTCTGTGAGATCGAGGATGCCGCCGATGCCTGGCAGTGAATGGCCGGTGTCCTTGATGTGGGTGCAGCGTTTGATGACGGACTCCGCGAGGTCGCCGATGACGCCGACGATGCAGAGAATGGGCACGAGAATGAGGCCATGCGTCCAGGTGAGCGGCGCGAGATGCTGAGGAATCGTTGAAAGCAAAATGGCGGCGCCGAGAAAACCGCCGGCGAATCCGCCGACGAATCCTTCCCATGACTTGGCGGGGCTGATGTGCGGGATCATTTTATGTTTTCCCCACATCACGCCGAAGGCGTATGCGCCCATGTCGCAGAACTTGGTGATCATGACGAGGAAGAGCATGAGATGGAGGCCGGACAGCTCATTGGAGGAACCGGCGCGGAAGAAAATGACGCGCACGATGAAGGCAAAGAGCACGACGGTGTAGGCCACGCCGAGAATGGCGGTGGCAACGCGCCGCAGCGTGGCCTCACCATCAAGCGCGGAGCGCAGCACGAGCGTGAACGCGCCAAACATCACCGCGCACATCGCGGCGACATCGAGCCACATGGGCGGGAACATTTCTCCCGCGAGGCCCGCCGGTGCGATGAGCGCATGATGCAGGACGACAGCCCACCAGCCGAGCGCTACGAAGAGCACGAGAAAGCGAAAGGGCCGCGCCTTTGCATCGCCAGCGAGAAGATGCTGGTATTCATAAGCGCCGCCGATGCCGAAGAACGCGGTTATTGCGAGCACGATGGCGTTGTTTCCAGAGACGATGCCGAAGGTCATCACGCTCCAGAGAAGAAGGGTGCTGAAGAGCCGGGTGAGGAACACCTTTTTCTTGCTGGCGGCGGATGCTGGCGGGGCCGGTAGGGAATCCATGAGCGCGCGCATTCAGACACGGGGCACGGCATGCTGCAACTCCCGTTCCAGGTGGTCGAACGACTTCCGCAGCGCGTCGATCTGCTCGCTTTGCACGAGCAACGACTCCTCGCGCAGGTTCGCCTCCTCGCGCGCAGGATCGAGGATGGAGAGGAATTTCGCAAACGTGTGCTCCGTGTCCTCCGCTATTTGGACGGCGAGCATTTCACGCAGTGTCTCGCCTGACTCCGCGAGGCGCGCGTGCAAAAGTGCGCGAGTTTTCCGCAGTGTCGAACGCGCGAGCAGCCAGGAAAAAAGCAGCAGAAGCAATCCTGCGCCGAGGGCGATGAGCGCGGGGATGAGCCCACCAAACCACCAGGCGAGAGCGATTGCGGCGGCTGTGAGGCCAAAGCTCAGCGGGATGAAGCGCGCGCGCTTCCGCGCTGTCGCGAGTGCTGGCTCCACGGCCTCGTCGAGCTTGAGGCCGATCACAAAACGGCGCAGGACGGACTCGATGCGTGCGACGAAGCGGCGGCGTGTCTCGGTCGCGGGATCGTCGAAGTCGCGGCTTTCACTGAGCGGCGGAAGAAAAAGCGCGTTGTGGCTCTGCGCGTGGAGGTAGCGGGTGAACTGGCGATGATCCTCCTCGACCACACCAGCGATCTGCCGCCAGCGCTCGCCGACGCGTGACATGATTTCTTGAAACAGGCGGTGGTCGAGGCTGTCAGGGCCGCGATCATCCTCGTCGTCGCTCTCGGGCTGCGTCGCTGTTTTCAGCGAGAGCGTCTCCTGTGCCATTGCTTCGATCTTGCGGGCGGCCTCGCGGAAATCCATCTCGGTGGCTTCGAGCGCGGGCGCGAGTTTTATCAAGGTGCGCCCGGCTTGCAGTTGCCGCTCGGTTTGCAGCTCGGCGATGAGCGAGCGTTTGGATTTCGCGGCTCCGAGCGTGGCTTCGGAGCGCGAAGCAAGCTGATCGAGAATCTGCCGCGCGAAACGATGCGCGCTGGCGAGCTTGCCGAGACGCGCGGCATTGCGCGTGACGGTTTGAGTGATGTGTTCCTCCAGTTTCAGAAAGCCGCTCTCCGCCAGCAGCCGCTCGCGGTCGAGACCGGAGCTGCGCGCGAGGTATGCCTTCTTCGCCGAGATGGGAAAGAGCGGGAACTCTCGCCCGAAGCGCTGACGCGCGAGCTGGCCCATGTAATCGACAATGACATTGATCTCCTCCGGGCTGCGCAGATCGCACTGCTGGAGGACGAAGATCACATTGCGCATCCACTGCTTGTGAACGCGCTCCAAAAACTGCCACGCGGACGCGCCCCAGGGATTCATCGCGGTGAAGACGAACACGACCAGGTCGGCGCCGGGAACGAAGCGCTCGGTGATCTGCTGGTGCTCGCTCTCGATGGAGTTCGTGCCGGGTGTATCGACGATATGGAAGTCGCGCAGGAAATCACAGGGCACCTGCACCTCCTCCAGTGTGGGCGTGATGGCGCGTGATGCGACGACGGGGCCGTGTTTGAAAAAGTAGATCTTGTCCGTCGTGGG
>JANPIW010000738.1:0-23474 GCA_031425215.1 Verrucomicrobiaceae bacterium | reverse complement strand
CGCGTCGCCACCTGCGAATGCGAGCGCACCAACGAACCCAGCATGGCCCAGGCCCTCCACATCGCGAACGGCGAGACCCTTAACCTCAAGCTCTCTCAAAAAGACAACCGCCTCGACGCCTTGCTCGCCAGCAAGCAACCCGACGCCAAAATCATCGAAGAAGCCTATCTTGTGACGCTCACTCGCGAACCCACCGAGCGCGAAAAAACCAAAGCCACCGAACTCCTCGCCACCGCTAAACCCGAAGATCGCCGCACCACGCTCGAAGACATCTTCTGGTTTGGCGGTGGCGAGGAGTTGGGTGGCTTTCGTTTTTTCGCGCTCGGTGGGTTCGCGAGTCAGCGTCAGAAGGTAGGCTTCTTCGATAATCTTGGCGTCGGGTTGCTTGCTGGCGAGCAGGGCGTCGAGGCGGTTGTCTTTTTGCGAGAGTTTGAGGTTTAGCGTCTCGCCATTGGCGATGTGGAGGGCCTGGGCCATGCTGGGTTCGTTGGTGCGCTCGCATTCGCAGGTGGCGACGCGGTCGGCGCGGCCGAAGCTCTTGAGGAAGTAGCTGGCGATGTTGCTGTCGGGCAGTTGCAGCGCGCGGAAGCCCATGGGGTAGCTTTCGCTGGTGCCTTTGTTGGCGTTGCGTTTGTCGATCTTGAACGTCGTGGGCGCGGCGGTGACCTGCGAGATGGTGTCGAGCAGGATTTCGGCTTTGAGGCGACGCGGGACGTAGTGCGAGCCGTAGCGGAGGTCGGTGATGTTTTCGGGCAGGGTGATGCTGCTGCGCTGATAGGTCTCGCTTTGCAAAATGGTGCGCATGAGGGCCTTCAAATCGAATTTGTGCTGAACGAGATGTGAGCAGGCGGTGGTGAACAATTCTTCGTTGCTGGCGGCGTTGGTGACGCGGAGGTCATCGACGGCTTCGACGAGGCCTGCGCCGAAGAAATTGGCCCACACGCGATTCACGATGGCGCGTTGGAACAGTTTGTTATCGGCACCGGTGAGCCAGTTGGCCAGCACGATGCGGCGGTCCTCGGTGGAGGTCATCGAGATGGGCGTGGTGACATCGAGCGGACGCGGCGGCGGCGGTTTGCCCGTGAGCGGCGCAACGAGATCGCCCTGAGTGTCGGAGAAGAGCACGCGCTCATCGGCCTGCGTGCCGTTCTTGGTGCGGACGCGGGCGAACAGGTTGGCGAAGCCGTAGTACTGCTCGTTGGTCCATTTCTCCATTGGGTGGTTGTGGCATTTCGCGCAGCCGATGGAGGTGCCGAGGAAGGCGATGCTGACGGTCTCGGCGCACTTGGTGGGTTCGTCATTCAGGACGAAAAAATTCACGCCGCCATGCTCCAGCGTGCTGCCGGTGGCAGTGAGGAGATCGCGCACCATGGCGTCCCAAGGCGTGTTCGCGGCGACGTGCCGGCGGATCCAGTTGTAATACGACCACATCGCCTCCGGCATAAGTTTGTCGCCATTCACGAGCAGCAGATCGCTCCAGCGATGCAACCAGTAATCGACGAACTCAGGCCGTTGCAGCAGCGAGTCGATCAAGCGGTCGCGTTTGCCGGCGGCTTTGTCCGCGAGGAAAGCGCGGGTTTCATCGAGCGTGGGCAAAACGCCGATGGTATCGAGAAACGCACGGCGCAGGAACTCGTGATCCTCGGCACGGACGGATGGCGGGATGTTCAGCTCGCGCAGTTTTTTCAGCGTGAGTTCGTCTATGAAGTTGCGCGGCTTTAATGCGGCGAAAGCGGCGGGATCGACATTGCTGGCGTTCGGAATCGTGATGGTGGCGAGCGCGAGGCGGCTCAGATACCAAGCACTGACGCTGCCTTCGCCACTGCCGGTGGTTTTGATGAGACCGAAGTCATCCACTGTGGCCACGCTGGCGTTGGTGGCATTGTATTTCGTCCAGCGCGTGACGTCCTCGCTGTGGCCGTCGCTGAACTTCGCGGTGACCTTGAGCTGCACCGTTTTGCCAGCCTGCGTGACCAGATGCGGATGCGAGACTTCGAGCGACACGATGCGCGGATCATCCGCCTTCGGCCCCGGCGCACCGGCGGCGATCCAGTCGGCGATGGCTTTGTATTCCGGCGAGTTCACCTCGAAACGCCTGTCACCCTTGTGCGGCACCATCTTGGTCGCCTTGAGCAAAAACAAACTGCGCGCCGGATCTTCCATCGTGAGCCTGCGCCCATTCGCACTGCGCGTGATCGAGATCCAATCGCCCTCGTCATCGAAGCCGCGCAGGGAGAGACGGAAGCCGCCCTGACCTGCGGCAGCACCGTGGCACGCGCCCATCGCACAACCGTAGCGCGTGAGGATCGGCTGGATGGTGTTGCGGAAGGACGGGGCTTCGGCGGCATAAGCCGAAGAGGCAGCAAAAAGAGCAAAGATGATGCGGAGACGATTCATGAGAGGTTACCAGCACTTGGAAAGTCCAATGCCTTTGGCGTGAGCGTAGGTTTCGAGAAACTCGTAAATGCGCGGGATAACTTTATTGGGGTCGAGGTCTGAACTTTCCAGCCCAAGTTGCTTCACAACTTTGGCATTCGCCTCCGCCCAACCACGATGAGGAGGCGGCACAATGATACAAACCGACGGCCGCTCACTTGGGTTTGGGCTGGCCTTGGCCGCCAATGCATCAATGGCAGCCAAAATATCACGATAGCTGGTCTCTTTACCGTTTTGGTATGGTGTGCCATCCGGAGCAAGTCGAGTCAGAACCTGACTATCCGGAGTCCAAGCTTTCTGACCTGGCATTCCAACCGGCTCTTTCGCTTGTGAGCCAAGCAGAGGAATCCGAACCTCATCTGCATACCACCAGATTACATCAGCACTCGACTCGAAACTCTCCAGGTTGTCATTGAACGTTGATGAAGCGACCCCAGCTTTTGCAGGGAACTTTGGATAGAAAGCATGCAGCTTCTTCAACTGCTGTTCATCGAATGAGATCACACCCGTTTTGCTGATTTCTTCGATCTGCGGCTTCGAGATTCTAAGTGCAATGTAGTCACCCATCATGGCTCGTTTGCCTGAATCACCTGTGAGATACGGCAAGCCATCTGCGAGCGCCTTCGACTGAAAGAGCAGCGAAGCAAGGGCAAGCAAGATGAGATGACGAGACATCATGAATCAGACGCAATGGGTTTGGCGGGTGAGGGCACCCGCGCTCCTATGATTTACGCAAACAGCTCCTTGATCGCCTGTGTGCCGAAATCGACGACGGGGTAGGGGCGGCCTTGCGGGCCTGGGAGTTCGGTGTGGAGATCGACGCCGAGGGCTTGGTAGATCGTAGCGACTATTTCTTTCGGGGCGACGGGGCGCTCGGTGGGGTAGCCGCCGATGTCGTCGGATTTGCCGATGACTTCGCCGCCTTTGATACCACCGCCGGCAAAATTGACCGTCCAGCAGTTTGGCCAGTGGTCGCGACCACCGGCGGGATTGATCTTCGGCGTGCGGCCGAATTCGGCGAGGCAGGTGACCATCGTGTCGTCGAGCATGCCGCGCTGGAAGAGGTCCTCGATGAGGGCGCTGTAGCCCTGGTCATACATCGGCGCGACGATATCTCTCATTCCCTCGATGCTGGTGAAGGGCTTGCTGCCGTGGATGTCCCAGGTGATCTCGCCAAACACGGTGATGAAGGTGTTCACGGTCACGAAACGCACACCGCGCTCGACGAGGCGGCGCGCGAGCAGGCAGCTTTGGCCGAAGCGGTTCATGCCGTAACGCTCGCGCACTTTGAGCGGCTCCTTGGTGAGATCGAATGCATCGCGCGCCTCCACGCTGGTCATGATGCGGTAGGCGGATTCAAAGTTGGAGTCCATCAGCTTCGCCTGCTCGCTGTACTCAAAGTTGCGCACGCTGCTGTCCACCAGCTCGCGCATCTGCTTGCGGCGTTCGAGACGCACCTCGCTGATCTCCTTCGGTGGCAGCAGGTCGGGCACTTTGAAGTCCTTCACCGCCGGATCGGCGTTGAGCACGAAAGGATCATACGCTTTGCCGAGGAAGCCCGCGTCTTGGCCGTGCGGCATGTTGCCGCCCGTGGGTCCCATCGTCTCCGGCAGAATGATGTGCGCGGGCAGGTCGCCGCGGCGGCCTTGCAGAAACTCCAGCGCGCTGCCGACATGCGGTGTGTTCACACCACCGGTGAAGAGACGGCCTGTCTGCATCATCTGATGCCCCGTGTCATGCACGGCGGCGGCGGTGTGATAGCAGGAGCGCACGAGCGAGAATTTGTCCGCGATCTTCGCGTGCAGCGGCAGGATTTCGGAGATCTCAAAGGCGTTGCTCTTCGTGCGGATCGGTTTGAACGGCCCGCGAATCTCGCTCGGCGCATCCGGCTTCATGTCCCACAGGTCCTGCTGGCTCGGCGCGCCGAGATTAAAGATCATGATGCACGCCTTGTTGCTCTTCTTTGGATCCACTTTGCCCTCCGCCTTCAGTTTGGCAAAGCCCGGCATCGTCAGCCCGATGGCGCCGAGCGCGCCCGCCTGGAGGAAATCGCGGCGTGAAACGCCATCGCAGGTGGTGACGGAGGCTTTGTCAGTAAACTTGAACATGGTGCGCGTGTTGTGGGGTTGGGCGGACAGATACGCGAGAAGATACGACGGATTATCGGATCGGGAATGGACTATCCTGCTGGCGCGAGGGAGGCGATGCAGCTCACCCGTCCCGCATCCGCGTGTAACGCAACGGCCTGTAGCCGAGACCGCGCAGCCATTTGGCGTCGATGATGTGCGACACGACTTTCCAGTGCGGAGGACTCCCCGTCTCATAGGCGATGAGGCGTTTCTGCTCCGCATCGTGCCAGCCGGCGAAGAGGAGACAGTGCGCGTTGTAAGTGTTGAGGATGTCGCCCGGCTTCAGCTCGCTCCACGATGCGAGAGGCTCGCAGAGGCCGGCCAGCTCGCGCGTCGAATAGGAACGCGGCAGCCGCCAGCAGCGTGAAATGAACCCGCTGCAGTCGATGCCCACACAGTCGTCGGACACAGCGGCATCGAGCAGCCGCCGCTTTTCGCTGGTATAAACATCGCCCGCGCCCTTGCCTGCGCGGATGCCGGCGTCAAACTCCGCGATGGTGCAGAAGCCGCCCCACTGATACGGCACGCCCTCGCTCGCCTCGCCATCGCGCCAGTGGCCCGGGATGACACCCGCGCCTTTGTAAGTCGCATCCGGTGTGTCCACCCGGATGCCGCGCGCGTCGTTGCCGTGGCGGATGTTATAGGCCGTCGGTGTCCAGCGATGCGTTTTGTATGCTTCCGCGAGGTTCATGCACTGGCTGCGCGTCACGGATGAAAACACAGACGTTTCCACCACGGCCACGGGCGCGGCACAGGAAGCTAGAGCGAGAATGGCGAAGGCAGGGAGCAACCGGAGGATCATCCCGCCGAGCCTGCCACGGCACCCGCGCCCTTCAAGCAGGTTGTCCCGCGCAGGCGCCGGTCATGCGGCAGGCTTCACAAGCGTGTACATCAAAGCATCCCGAGGCTCGCTGGACAGGTTGGGCCGCACCACTGCGCGAGGCAGCGTGGCTTCGAGTGTGAACCCGAGTTTTTCGAGAACGCGTGCAGACGCCAGGTTCTCGGCATCGCAGGTGGCCCGGACTCGGCGCAGAAATGGAAGGGCCAGCGCCCACTCCACAACGGCTCGCGCCGCCTCCGTGGCGATCCCCTCGCCCCAGTGCTGCCGGTGCAGAAGAAATCCCACTTCGGCCGAGTCCTCCGCCACACGAAAGGAGATGCCGCCGATGGCGCGGTCTTCTCCAGTTCGTGTGATCACCCAATAAAACTCCGCACCCGTCTCCCACAGCTTGCCGCGCCGCTGCAAAGCCTCGACGAGACCGTCCATGCTGGTGCGCACCGGCCAGTCGGCGTAGCGCGCCACTTCGGGATCGCGGCCGTATTCGAAGATGGCATCAGCGTCCGTGACAACGGGCCGTCGCAGGCGGATGCGGTGAAGTTGCATGGTTTCAGGAGGATTCATTTCGCGGCCATCAATCATGGGAAAAAGGGACGGATCCTGAGGACTCTAGCGACTGGTTGGTCCCTTTTTCTTCCATTCAATGCTCTTCAAAATCTTTACAGCCGTTGCGATATCTTTGTCGCTCTCGTAAAACACCCAAATTTCCAAATAGGATTCCATGCCTTTGTATGGGACACGCAGTGTCGCGACATTGGGGAACTCTCGCTTCCCATACCGATTCGGATCCACATTCCCACTCGTATAGCGTGCGATCCGTCCATCGACGCGCCACACTTCTTCACCTGGCTCCAGAAGTGTCGTTCGGATCTCTTTCTTCTTCAATTCGTCGATCTCTGCCTGTGCTCTCTCATTCGTGTAGCCGAGCCCCACAACTTCATCGAACTCCAGAGAAGCCGTTTTGCCGCGATACTCTCCAACGTGCGAATCGATACCTTGGACTTTTATCTTTTCCCAACCTTGCGGAATAGAAAACCGAAAGCCTTCGTCGACGACCTTCCAACCATCTTCGACACAATGACCGGTGCTGACGAACAAAGCGACTGAAGCTAGCAAAGCGTGCGTTTTCATTTTTTTCTCAAACCTCAAACTCTGGCGATGGGAGAGGCAGCGAAGCGCGTAATGTTTATGCGAAGACTAATGATGCGGCAACTCCGTTCCCTGGGATTGGCTGCCTTGTTTGTCAGGCGACGTCACGAACGGTCGGGCACAGCCCAGTAAGTCTGCCAGCCTTGGTCTCATGGGACCGGTGGTTCCGCTCGCAGAGCCTCGCTCCACCACCGACTATCATCCTTGGCACCTCCAGCACTCATCCAACTCCGCTGGATTGAACCACGGGCCTTCCACTGAAATGGCATCTTTGTGCTCAGATTGGCATCAGCATCCGCGCGGGACTTCCAAGGCTTTGATGCGGTTTCGCGATCCTTCGCGCTGTCCGTCCAATCCTTTGCGGCTTTAGGCTCGTCGGTTGCGGCATTCGGTTCTTCGTCTGCTGCATCCGTCACAGGGTTTCTTGAAAAGGGCCAGGAGTGGCGGGAAAACGGTGGTCTGTAGGCTTTTAAGAATTGGGAGATGACGGCAAACCCTCACTCGTTTGCCGCTTTTTAGCGGGCTAAAGAGACACTCGCTCTCCATTGCTGCCCATTGCTGACCGCAGGCTCACGCCAGCGGCTGCGTCGCTGATGCGCGCGCGTTATTTTTTCGCGCCCTTCGGCTTCTCTGGCAGTCCTTGGCCGGGCTTGGGATCGAGATTCGCGACCATGTCCGCATCGGTCACGGTGCTCTCGACACCACCGGCCGGCACCTCGGCTTTCGCGGTCCAGAGGATGGCGTTGAGCACGAGCTTGCGCTGGTCGCTATTGGCCCAGCCTTTGTGATAGTGACCGCCGGTGAAGCCGAATCCACGCCCTCCACCCTCGCGCTCGGCTGCCCATGCGACGTGCTGTTTCTCCTTGTTCTTCACGCTCTCGCGCACCGCAGGATTCCCGCTGTGGTGGCCGTCGGGGCGGCTCATGGTCGTGTCTGGCGCCACATCGCTGAGGATCGGCGTCACGCCTTTCATGCCAGCGCGGAAGCGCATGTAGAAGTACCATTCATCATTCGTCGCAAAGGGCTTCACCCCGCTGCTGATCGGATGCGCGGGGAATTCCTTGAAGCTCGCGTCCCAGTGCGGGTTCACGCTCCAGTTGACCTCAAAGCAGCCGCCCATCCAGTCGATGAACTCCTTGTTTCCCTTCTCAATGGTCGGCTCCACCGCGTAATGAATCGTCAGAAATCCGCAGCCGCGTTTCATCTCCTTGTCGAGCTGCGCCAGACGGCCCTCTTGCAGCGCCGGATGTCCGCCGCCGCCGTCGCTGTAGATCACGATGCTGTCGGCCTTTGACAATTCCTCCTGCGCGGGCCACTCGCCACTGAGGTGATGCACGATCTCCACCTTGTCCCCCGCACCTTGCTCCAGGCATTTTCTCAAGAGCTGAATGCCCGCGTTGTGCTCATGCTGGCCTGGGCCGTGCGACGGTTTGCCGGCGATCATGACGATGAGTTTCTTGTCGGCCGAGAAAGCAAAGCTCGCGGTGAAAGCGAGCGCGAGGAGTGATATAAGTATGCGCTTCATATTTTTGGTGGGCTGACTGAACGCGTCCGATGTCGCGCCGCTTTCAAGTAGTGCTACGTTCTCCCTCATGCCCGACGCGCCGACGCCGAATCCACTCCAGCTTTTCCGCCTCTTCGAGAGCGGCCAAATCTCCACCGCCGATTTCCGCGCCGCCATGGCTCAGCATCAGCGCGAGCTGATCGGCGAAATGGAGGACATGTTCAGTGATCCCGACGGCTCGTGGCTGGATCAGGTCTGGAACCGACGCGCCGTACACAAGCTCGCGCAGAAGCACGGTGAGAAACTCATCCGCGAGGTGCTGCTGGCCCTCGCCGAGGTCGAAGATTTCCCGCCGACGAAGTGGCTATGGAACGCGATGCACCCGCATGTGCCGCTGCACGTTTTTTTCCGCACCCGCCGCGCGCCCATTTTTCATTTCGCCGAGTTCGAGGCCGCGCCTCAGCGTGTGCGCGTCCGCATCGAGCATTCCGCGAAAGGCGAGGCATCGACCACCCAGGCCGAGTTCATCCTCCGCCGCGACCGCACCACGCGCCTCTGGGTCGAGCGCCGCTCAATGTAGCAGATGGCGTGAGCCTTCTACCGCACGTTCATCCGCGCCCTTACCTGGCATCCGGCTGCCAGCGGTAATGCCCCGTGTGCGCCCACCTGAAAAGCTGATCCTCCATCTTCGGACCAAAGCCGCGATTGTGCATGATCCACGGCACACCGCCAGGCTCTGGCGAGGCAACAACAATCGCGATGTGCGGCCTTCCGGCACTCGCCATCATGGTGATTGAACGGTCCACATTCCGCCTCGCAGCCTCCACTTCATCCGGCGACGCGGCGTTCCACGGCAGGATGCGGTAGGCAAGCCAAAGACAAACAGCAGCGATCACGACAGCGACGAGCCACCACTTTCTCCGCAGAAACGATCTCGCTTTCATCACACCACGGGCGACTTCCCGTTCAGCGAGTGATACACCCCGAAGTCGTGGTAGAAGAACCGCTTCGCCACTTTGTACATCCAGTGCTTCTCCGGAATCTCCTCGTCCTCGCGCCACTGGCTGGTGCGCGGTATCATCGCTGACACTTCAGCCAGCGCAGTCTTGCGGATAGTGGTGTCAGGGGCGTTGTGTTTCTCGACGAGTGACTTCACCAGATCAGGCCGCTCCAGCACGATGCAGCCGCGCGTGTGGCGCGCGGCGGTCTCGCGGAAGTCCTTGAGAAACGAACTCTCATTGAAGACATCGTACAAATCACGATCCGTGCGCACCGTGTCGGTGGCGAACTGAATGATCGGGCACGGTTCGATGCCGCCGGTCGGCCCGATGTGATGGCTGATGCCGGTGGCCATCGGGCAGAGCGCCTTGCCGTTGTGATCGTAATACGCATCGACGATGGCAATGGGCATCCGCGCGCGCGCCTCGACGACGAAGCGCCGCACCTTCGTGATCTGCTCCGGCGTGAGCGCCAGCTCCGCGCTGATCTTCGGACCCACAGGCCGGTAAGTGTGATACCAGGTGTAGTGGACACCCATGTCGATGAGCCGCTTCAACCACGCGTCGTTCAGCAGGTCGTCGATGTTTGTTTTGCAAAGGCTCGTCGCCACGCCGGTGAGCAGCTTCGCGTCGAGGCAGTTTTGCAGGCCGCGCAGCGTGCGGTTCAAAACATCTTTGCCGCCGCGTCGCTCATTGCTCACTGTCTCGCTGCCTTCCACGCTCACGAGAGGCGTGGCGTTCCCCAGCTTGCGCAGCGTGGCAGCAGCTTTCTCGGTGATCATCTGTCCATTCGTGAAGACCTGGAAGTAACAGTCGCGATGCGCTCCGAGAAAATCAAACAGCTCCGGGTGCATGAACGGCTCGCCGCCGAGGATGCCGAAGAACGAGTTGCCGTGGTTCTTCGCGTCCGTCACGATCTTGTTCAGCTCCTCGAGCTTGAGAGACTCGCGCGGTTTATCGACATCCACCCAGCAGCCCTGGCAGCGCAGATTGCACGAGTTCAAAATGGAAACGTAAAGGAAAGGCGGAAAATACTCCCCGCGCCCCATGCGCTTCTTGAACAGCATCACCGACCGCGCGCCTTTGTAACCAAAGTTCCAGGCGACTTTGCCCAGGCATTTTGGATCGACAGTGCGGAGGATGCGGCTGGTGAGAGAGAGGATCATGAGAGGGGAACGAAGTGCTCAGTGCAAAGTGCTCAGTGAGATTTTACGCGAGGCGCGAAGATAGGAGCGAGGTTAGTTTGTGCAATCAGACAGAATGCGAGCGCGGCGAAGCAACTACAGCTCGACTCCATGAGGCGGGCAGCACCGTGCAGGACCACCGATGACACGCGCCCAGGAGTGTCGCGCCGCCTTGCCGCTCAGGCCTTCAGCGAGCGCTTTCCGACTTCCTGGCATAGCCCCAGAAATGTCGTCTCCGCCAAACTCAGCGGCCTGCCCTTCAAAGTAGTCGCCACCCATTTGCGCGTGAGCTTCGTTTTCGGCATTGGCACGGAGACGAGCTGCTTCGCTTTCAATTCCGTGCGCGCGGTCCAGCCGGCGACCACCGCCACGCCCAGGCCGAGCTTGGCCAGCTCTTTCATCGCCTCGTTACTGCCCAGCTCGATAAAGTGGTGCAAGCGCACACCTTGCTTCAAAAAACACTCGGTGATCATCGAGAAGGTCAGGCTGTTGCGGCTCGACACGATGAGCGTCTGCGCGGCCATGTCCTTGAGCTTCGGCTTCTCCTTCGCCCACGGATGCAGCGGCGAGACTAGAAAGACCAGCTCGTCCTCAAAGATGGGATGGCACTGCAAACGAGACGCGTCGGGTGGACGCAGCGTGACGGCGAGGTCGATCTCGTCGCGCAGCAGCCGCTCGATGGTGTCGGGCGTCTCGCCGGGGACGACTTTGATTTCGTAGAGCGGAAAGCTCTCTTTGAACTCGCGAAACACGGTTGGCAAAATGAACTGCGACGCCGCCGTGGTGCAGCCGATGCGCAGACGGCCACGCGGTTGCTTGTCCAGCGCGCCAAGGCTGGCGCGCGCCTGCATCATGGTTTGCAGCACGTTCTCCGCATACGGCAGCAGCTCGCGTCCGTGATGCGTGAGATGCACGCTCTTGCCCTGCCTGTGGAAGAGCTGGCAGTCCAAATCACGCTCCAGCGTCTTGATCGCATGGCTGATCGCGCTCTGCGTGAGATGCAGCTCGCGCCCCGCGCGGGTGAAGCTGCCCGAGCGCGCGAGCAGGGAAAAGGCGCGCAGTTGCCGCGTGTCGAGAACTTGGTCCATGAATGCGATTCATACAAAGGGTGAAAAACTTGTCATCCTGTTTATGGGCTGGTTTTGCAGAATTGGCATCGCCGATGCTTGACGTGGTTGTGTCATGCGAAGGGAATCACACAGCAGCAGCGCTCATCTCGGCGGAATTATTCGTCCGGTGAGGATCGCGTTTGTGCCCCTCGTGGATTGCGCGCCTCTGATTGTGGCGCGCGAGATGGACATGTTCAGCCGGCATGGAGTGCGGGTGGAGCTGAGTTGTGAGGTCGGATGGGCCACTGTCCGGGAGAAGCTGCACTACGGTCAGGTGGATGCCGCCCACGCCCCTGCGGGCATGGCTCTGGCGCTCCGCCTCGGCCTCAGCGCGCCGCGATTCCGGGTGGTGGCACCGTTCGTCTTTAATCTCAACGGCAACGGCATCACGCTAAGCCGCGATCTCTGGAATCGCGGAGCGCGCGATGCAAACACCCTGGGGAAACTGGTGCGCTCCACAAGACAGCGCTGCCTCACCTTTGGCGTCGTCTCCCGTCACTCATCGCATTTTTTCTTGCTGCGCGGCTGGCTCGCCTCAGGCGGCATTCACCCTGAGAATGATGTGCGTCTCGTGGTGCTGCCGCCCACGCAAATGGTGGCTAATCTCAAGGCTGGCCTCATTGATGGCTTCTGCGTGGGCGAGCCGTGGAACGCGGCCGCCGTCACCGATGGCTGCGGATGGGTGGCTGCGACGAGCGAGGATCTGGCGCCAAATCATCCGGAGAAAGCATTGCTCGTGGCGGAGGAATTCACCGCCAGCCATCGCGAGGAGACGAGCGCGATCATCAGCGCTCTCTCCGAGGCGTGCCGCTATTGTGACGCGGCGGAAAATCGCGCCGCGCTGGTGAGCATGCTCGCCGCCACAGGTCTCTTTGAGCGCGGTGCCGCGGTGCTCGCTCCATCTCTCGTCGGCCCTTTCGATCTCGGCACGGGCGAGTCTCGCCCGGCGCGTGACTTTCACATCTTCCATCGTCGCGATGCAAACACGCCCACTGCGGAGCGCGGCGCGTGGCTGCTGCGCGAGTTCGCCGCGCACGGCCTCCTCGCGGGCACGGATCATGCAGGCGGCGCTCACGCCCTGGCAGATTGCTGGGGCGACCGCGCGCTCATCGCGCCTCCCATTTCATCAGAAACAAAATCAAAACTCCGGCCAAACCCCAAAGCAATCCTCGTCGCATGAAACCTCTTCTCAACATCACCGCATCATCGCCCCTCACACGTCGCGGCATCATCCGCACCACCGCCACTGCCGGCATCGGCGCGCTTTTCTCCGGCCTGCCGCGCGGCTGGGTCGGCAGCGCCTTCGCGGACGACTCGCCCGAGTCTCCCGAGGTGAAGCTCGGCATCATCGCTCTCACCGATTGCTCCAGCATCATCATCGCGCATGAGAAAGGCCTGTTCAAAAAGCACGGCATCAGCTCCGTCGTCAGCAAAGGTGCGAGCTGGGCCGCGATCCGCGACTCGCTCGCAAACGGCGACATCCAGGCCACGCACATGCTCCTCGGCATGCCCATCGCCAGCACGATGGGTCTCGGCGGCGCGCCCAAGAAACCGATGATCGCGCCCTACATCCTCAATCGCAACGGCCAGGCCATCACTTTGAAAAAGGAACTCGCCGGCAAGGTGGCTGATGACCCGAAGGCGCTGAAGCCGATGGTCGATGCCGCGAAGGCCGCTGGAGCACCGATGACATTCGCGATGACCTTTCCGCCTGGCACACACGCGATGTGGATGCGCTACTACCTCGCCGCCGGCGGCATTCATCCGGGCGATGCCGCAGGCGCGGGCGCCGATGTCTCACTCATCACCGTTCCACCTCCCCAGATGGTGGCGAACATGAAGGTCGGCAAGATGGACGGCTTCTGCGTCGGCGAGCCTTGGAATGCGCGCGCAGTGGTGGATGAGATCGGCTTCACCTCCATCGCCACGCAGGGCATCTGGAAGGATCATCCGGAAAAAGTGTGCGCATTCACCGAGGAGTTTGCAGACAAGAATCCCAAAACGGTGAAGGCCGTGCTCAAGGCGCTGCACGAGGCCAGCGTGTGGCTCGACAAAATGGAGAATCGCGAGGAGCAGGCCGGCATCGTCAGCGCCGCCACTTACATTAACTGCCCGCCGGAGGTCATCCTCCCGCGCTTGCAAGGTAAGTACGACATGGGCGATGGACGCAAATTCCGCGACCCGCTCTACATGACGTTCAGCGATCGCAACACGAACTACCCGCAGCCCAAGTTCGCCAAATGGTGGCTCACCCAGCTCCGTCGCTGGGGCTTCACTGAAGGCGCTCCTGATTATGAAGGCGTGGCAAAGCAAGTCATGCGCTCCGACATCTACGAGGAAGCCATGAAGGAGATCGGCTACACGCACGGCGGTCTCGACGACAACCCCGAGACACTTTTTGACGGCGTCACCTTCGATCCCAAAGCCGACCTTGAAGCCTACGCCGCAAGCTTCGCGGTCAAGGCGCTCAAAGCGTGAGGCAACCTCCATCATAAATCCATGCCCCGTCTCAAACTCGACTCCCTCCTTCTCCCTCTCGCCGCCTTCGTCGTCTGCGGACTCCTCTGGTATGCAGTCGCCGGAAAGTCCGTCACCACGACCAAAAAGGATGACTGGGGCGACACCGTCAAAGTCACCAAGCGCGTCGGCCTCTCCGCCGACCTGCCCACACCCGTGGAAGCATGGACCGCGAGCAAGCTCTACATCACCGAGCCATTTGCGAAACGCGGCGAGCTTGATCAAGGCATCTTGTTGTTCACCTGGCTCTCGCTCAAACTCGTCGCGCAAGGTTACTTCCTCGCGTTGCTCATCGGCACGCCGCTGGGGTTCTTCCTCGGCCTGTCAAAGAAAGCGACGATCGCGCTCGATCCCCTCATTCAAATCCTGCGCCCCGTCTCACCGCTCGCCTGGCTTCCGCTCGGCATGGTGCTCTTTAGCGGCGTGCGGCTCATGGATGCTGATGGCCGCACCACCTTCGGCGCGTCGGATGCCGCCGCGCTTTTCACCATCGCCATCTGCGCCATGTGGCCCACTGTGATGAACACCGCCGTCGGTGTGCGCGCCGTGCCGCAGGATTACCTCAATGTCGCCAAAGTGCTCAAGCTCTCGCGCTACAAGACGCTCACCAAGGTGCTCGTGCCCGCAACGCTGCCCTACATGTTCACCGGCTTCCGGCTCTCGCTCGGCATCGCGTGGCTCGTCATCGTCGCCGTGGAAATGCTCACCGGCCGCCCCGGAGTCGGCGGCTTTCTCTGGCAGCAGTACAACGCGAACAGCTTCGCCCACATCATCCTGTGCATCCTCACCATCGGTGTGATCGGGTATGTGCTCGACCGGCTCATGTCGCTCGTCGAATCACGATTCAAAACCGCCTGAGATCATGATCGAGCTTCACAACGCCTCCAAATCCTTCTCCGGCCAGGCCGTGCTGAGGAACATCAACCTCACCGTCACCGAGGGTGAGTTTGTGGTCATCGTCGGCTACTCGGGCTCGGGAAAGACCACGCTGATCAATCTCATCTCCGGCCTCGGAAAATCCGACACCGGCTCCGTCACGATGGACGGCAGGCCCATCACCGGCCCCGATCCCGAGCGCGGCCTTGTGTTCCAAAACTACTCGCTGCTGCCCTGGCTCACCGTCGAGGAAAACATCGCGCTCGCCGTGGACGAGGTCTTTCCGCAGTGGAGCAAGGCCGCGCGCGCCGAGCACGTCGCCCGACACATCGCCATGGTGAAGCTGACGCCCGCCGCGCACAAATTCCCCCGTGAACTCTCCGGCGGCATGAGACAGCGCGTCTCCGTAGCGCGCACGCTCGCGATGAAGCCGCGCGTCTTGCTCATGGATGAGCCGCTCAGCGCCCTCGACGCGCTCACCCGCGCGACGCTGCAGGACGAGATCGCGGAAATCTGGATGAACAACAAGACCACCGTCATCTGGATCACGAACGATCCCGATGAGGCGCTGCTCGTCGCGGATCGCGTCATCCCGCTGCTGCCCAGCACGCCCGCGACCTTGGGCGAGCCGATCATCGTGGACCTCGATCGGCCGCGTGACCGCAAGTCGATCAATCACGATCCGAAATTCAAAGCCCTCCGCACCCGCCTCATCACCACGCTGCTGGATGCGAAAAGCAAAGGCAGAAGCAAGACCTCCGTGAAACTCACCCTGCCCGACATACTCCCGGAAGACCTCACCTATGTGAACTCGCTGCAGTTTCTCAATCGTCGCGGACCGCGCCGCCGCTCTGAACTCGTGCGCGAGGAGGTGGAGGTGACTGCATGAGCGCGCTGAATCCCAAGATGCTGGAGCTGGACAGGCTTTGGAAAACCTACGACACGCCGAAGGGTCCGGCCACCATCGTCAAAGACTTCAATCTCAAACTCAAGGAAGGGGAATTTGCCACGCTCATCGGCCACAGCGGCTGCGGCAAAAGCACCGTGCTCATGATGGTTGCCGGTCTCAGCGAGCCGAGCCGCGGGAACATGATCCTCGCGGGACGCGAGGCGTCAGGCCCAGGTCCGGATCGCGGCATCGTGTTTCAATCTCCGTGCCTTCTGCCGTGGATGACCGCGTTTGAAAACGTCATGCTCGGCGTGAACCAGGTCTATTTCACCGCCAGCAAAGACGAGCGCCGGCAGATGGCCGAGTACTACCTCACCATCGTCGGACTCGGTGACGCGATGCACAAACGCCCGGCGGAGCTTTCCCAAGGCATGAGACAGCGTGTCGGCATCGCGCGCGCCTTTGCCTTGCAGCCCAAGATGCTGCTGCTCGACGAGCCATTCGGAATGCTCGACTCCCTCACGCGCTACGAGCTTCAAGAAGTGCTGCTCGATCTCTGGCGCCGCAATCGCATCACCACACTCATGGTCACGCACGATGTCGATGAGGCCATCTTCCTCTCCGACCGTGTCGTGATGATGACCGACGGCCCCGAAGCCGAGGTGGGCGACATCCTGCGCATCCCCTTCGAGCGTCCGCGCAATCGCAAACAAATCATGGAAGACCCGCGCTATTACGAGCTGCGCGAAAAGCTCATCACCTTCCTCAACGACAAATCCCACATCCGCCCCAGCCGCGATCCCGCTTTCAAACCCAGCGCCGACATGGCCGCTGAGATTGCCACGCATGGAGTGCCAGTCGCTGCGTAGCTTCGATTGACAATCGAAGCGCCCGGCCCCCGACCCCGTGCAAAGCTCACGCATAAATGGAGTGAACCCGCGCTGGAAGAAGTCCGTCACGGCGCTACTTTGCGCGCGTGAACGAAGCTCATATCAAACCCCTGGCTGACGCGATCTACGCCGACAAGGTCCGGCGAGCGCGGGCGTTGACCGTCGGCGAGCGCATCGACACAGCCATCGAATTGTTTGAAGGCGCGCTGGGCATGATGCGCGACGGGCTGCGCGCACAGTTTCCCGATGCAAATGAAGCCGAGCTGGAGACCACCCTGCGCCAGCGTTTGCGCCGCCTGCGTCAGATTGAAGAGCGTGGGCTTTATCGAAAAGCAGCCGTCTGATTTATGAAGGACGGATACGAAGCCACTCGCCGTGTGATCGAAACCTTCACGCGTTTGAACGTGCCGCACATGGTTGTCGGCGGACTTTCGAGCAACGCCTACGGCATCCCGCGCGCAACAAAGGATGCGGACATCGTGCTGTCGGTGGATTCGAAGATGCTGTTCGCGGCGGCGGCGGAGCTGGGTCCAGATTTCGCGCTCGATGATCAGGGCAGTTTTGAGATGGTCACGGGAACCATGCGCTACCATCTGCGAGTGCCATCGATAGCTTTTGAGGTCGAGCTGTTCATGCTGAGTCCCGATCCACATGATCAAGCGCGGTTTGAGAGGCGGCAAAAAGTCATCTCGAAACAAATCGGAACGGAGATCATGGTGCCCACACCCGAGGATGTGATCGTCATGAAGCTTCGCTGGTTAAAAATAGCGAAGCGCGGCAAGGATCGCGACGATGTGCAAAACATCATCGCGGTGCAAGGAGACGATGCGCTGGACTGGGACTACATCCATCACTGGTGCGAGCTGCACGACACGCGCACCCTGCTGGACGAGATTCGCGCTTCGATCCCGCCGCTGGATTGAGCGCCAGTCACGCCGTTGGAATTCATCCGCCGACATCTGGGCGGCATCTGATCTACCGAGGCATCTCCGCCGTCATTTAACGCGCGTTTGCGCTCCTTCAGCGCCATGAATGCTTTTCATCCCGCGCACACATAACATTCAAGATGTTTATCTCCCCCGCGAAGGGCACTTGGCACACTCGTGGCTGGATGATGTGCGACCGCGCGCTCTTTGCGCATCACGCATAACGCAGGCAAACACCCAGAAACCCAACGCACACATCATGAAAAAACTCATCGTCATAAACCTCCTCGCACTCGTCGCCTCGGCGGCCATCGCTGGATCACCGGAAGGCCAGGCCGCGCCGAAGAATCCCGTCACACCGCCCGCGCCGCCGCCGCTGAATCCACTGTCTTTCTTCGACGGCAGGCTCGTCTTCGACTTCCAGGAGAAGATGCGCTTTGAGTACCGCGAGAACAATTTTGATTTCAACGACAGCCTCAACTCGCTCACTGACGACTCTTGGTTCCTCCAGCGCGCGCGGCTCGGCATGAAGATCAAACCGTCCGACTGGTTCACGCTTTATATCCAGGGGCAAAGCTCCTTCGAACTGGACTCCGACCGCCCCAACACGCCCAGCCTCCTCGGCGCGGAAGGCGATGATCCCATCGACATCCGCCAAGCGTACATCCAGCTCGGCCCCAAGGCCCTGAACTTCACCGTGGGCAGGCAGATTCTCGGTTACGGCGACGAGCGCATCCTCGGCCCGCTCGACTGGACAAACCTCGGCCGCACCTTCGATGCCGCACGTTTTCACATGGAGAAGAGCGACTGGTGGCTTGATGTATTCGCGGCATCTGTTGTCACCTTTGATCCCGATGAACTCAATGCCTCCGACCTCTTCAACAACCAAGGCGCGGGCCGCGATCAGATTCTCAGCGGTGTGTACTTCAGCAGCTCAGGCCTCGTGCCGTGGCAGGTCACAGACCTCTATGCATTGGAGCTTCACGAAGACTCCGCCGCTGGCAGCACGGACTTTGTCACGCTCGGCACACGCATGAAGGCTGATCCGAAAAAACTCGGCGGCTGGGACTACGACACGGAGATGGCCGTGCAGTTTGGCGAGGTGAAGGACAAGGATATCAACGCCTATGCAGGGCACTGGGGCGTCGGCTTCAACTGGCTGCAGCACCCATGGAAGCCGCGCCTTGGCATCGAGTACAACTTCGCGACCGGCGACAGCAACGCCGCTGACGGCGATGTGGGCACGTTTCAGAATCTGTTCCCAACGAACCACAAGTTCTACGGCTACATGGATGTGTTCTCCTGGCAGAACATCCACAACCCCGCTGTGAGCTTCAGCGTGCAGCCGACTGGGAAACTCAAGGCGCAGATCGATTATCACCTCTTTTGGCTCGCCGACACGGGCGACGCTTGGTATCGAGCCAACGGCACCACCGCCGTGCGCCCCATCACACCGGGCGCCGACAACTTCGCAGGCTCCGAAGCTGATACGACGCTCACCTACAAAATGAACAAGAACCTCAGCCTGCAAGCTGGCTACAGCCGCTTTTTCGCTGGCAGCTACCTCGGCGACGCAGGCTCAATGAAGTCCGACGACGCCGACTTCGCCTACATGCAGGTGCAGATCGATTTTTGATCCGCTCACACTTCTCCGCCGGTCGGTTACCGGCGGGGAACGTTGGATGAATTCGATTCATCCAAATTGAGAAAAAGATTCAAGCCGTTATGTCATTGCGAACGCAAAGCTGGCACGACGGCGGCTAATGAGGACGGACAACAACCACACCCGCATGAAACTATCAGCCCTCAAGAAATCCGGCCACTGGCCCACTCTGCTCACCGCCTTTCTCTATTTCGACGTCAGCTTCATGGTCTGGACCATCCTCGGCGCTCTCGGTGCGCAGATCGGCTCCACGCTGGGGCTGACGCCGCAGGAGAAGGGGCTGATGGTGGCAGTGCCTTATTTGTCGGGCGCGTTCATCCGCATCCTGCTCGGGATGCTCGTGGACCGGATCGGCGCGAAGAACACGGGCATCATTGCGCAGCTCGTCGTCATCGCGGGCATGACGGTGGCGTGGATCACGGGGCTGCATCAGTTCTCGCACACGCTCATGCTCGGCATGGTGCTCGGTGTGGCGGGCGCGAGCTTCGCAGTCGCGCTGCCGCAGGCAGGGCGCTGGTATCCGCCGAACATGCAGGGCCTCGTCATGGGCCTCGCGGGCGCTGGCAATGTGGGTGTGGTTATTGATGCCATGCTCGCGCCGCGTCTCGCCGACGCTTACGGCTGGAACGCGGTCTTCGGTCTCGCGCTCATTCCACTCGTGCTCGTGCTGGTGATCTACGCGGTGTTCTCAAAAGAGGCGCAGGTCACGGTGAAGAAAAAAACGCTGCGCGATTATGTGAACCTGCTCAAGGAGAAAGACGCGCATTGGTTCTGCTTCTTCTACACGATCAGCTTCGGCGGCTTCTCGGGCCTCGCCGCATCGCTGGTGATTTACTTCACGTCGGAGTTCGGACTCACGCCAGTGCAGGCTGGAACGTGGGCCGCTGGTTGCACGCTCGTCGGCGCGCTGGGTCGCCCATTCGGCGGCGCCATCGCGGATCGTCTCGGTGGCATCCGCGCGTTGCATGTGTTCTTCATCGTGGCCGCGCTCTCGCTCGTGTTTGCCGCCGTCGTGAAATCACTTCCGCTCTGCGCTCTGGGTTTTTTCCTGGCATCGGGCGCGTTCGGCATGGCAAATGGCTCCGTGTTCCAGCTTCTTCCGCAGCGCTTTGCCAAGGACATCGGCGTGATGACCGGCCTGGTCGGTTGCGGCGGCGGTCTTGGCGGTTTCATGCTCGCCAGCGCGCTGGGGTATTCCAAAGGACTGACCGGCAGCTATCTCGCTGGCCTCCTCGCATTCGCCGCGCTCTGCCTGCTCGCACTTCTCGGACTCGCGCTCGTGAAAATCCGCTGGCGCACGACGTGGGGAGCGTTGGCGGAAGCGCGCATCTGATGAGTTTGCAGTGGTTTGCAGTTGCTGCGCAGCCACCGCCAGCAACTGCAAACCATCGCCAACAACCGCAAACTCCCCCTTTGAAAATCCACACCACCACCCACGGCATCACCCGCGATGAGCGCACCGGCTCATCAGACGCCTTCGCCGTGCGCGTGTCAGATCAGGCCGTCATCGCCGTGCTCAGCGATGGCGCGGGCACGGGCGATCCGGCGCGTGAGGCAGCGCTGCGCGCGGTGGAAACACTCATCGAAAACTTCGGCGCGCGCCCCCGCGCCTGGGGGCCGGAGCGCGCGCTGGCGGAGTTCAGCAAGACGCTGAACCGCTCCTTCTTCCAGGAATCAAACGCGCGGCACGGCCGGCCCGAGATGGTCGCCACACTCGCCGCCGTCGTCATTGAGGGAGATCGGCTGCACGGCGTGAACATCGGCGACTCCCGCATCTGCCTCTGGCGCGACGGCGAGCTGCGCACGCTCTCGGTCGATCACGTCGATCCCGCGATCCCGAACATGCTCACGCGCGCGCTCGGCATGACGGCGGAGGTGGAGCCGCATTTCTTCATCGCTGATCTCCGTGATGGAGATGTGACGCTGCTTTGCTCCGACGGCGTCTCCAATCACCTCACATCGGCAGCCATTGCCGATGCCATGAAACGCCGCAGCACCGCGCGCGGCATCGTGATGAGCGCGCGTGAGAACGCGAGCGCAGAGACGCTGGATGACATGAGCGCCGTCGTGCTCGACATTCAGCAAACCGGAAAACTCCGCGCCATGAACGCACGCACGCTCATCATTCCCGACGCGCTGACCAAGGGCGACACCATTGACGGCTACGAGCTGTTGCGCCCCTTCCATGGCACAGATCGCGTGTGGCTCGCCGAGAAAGATGGCCAGCGTGTGGTGATCAAGTTCGCGCCGCGAGAAGCCATCGACAGCGAGGCGCATCGCGATGCCTTCACACGCGAGACATGGAACGCCACGCGAGTGCAGTCCGAGCACTTCGTCCGCGCGCACGAGCCGCCTGGGCAAACGGCGCGCTATTACGTCATGGAGTTTGTCGATGCGCCCAGCCTCGCAGCGGTGTTGCGCGAGCGCGTGTTGTCCGTCGATTCCGCCGTGGCGTTCGGCAAATTTCTTGCCCATGCCGCCCAGACTCTCGTGCGCCTCGACCTCGCGCATGGCGACATCAAGCCCGAGAACATCCTCTGCATCGGCGACTACGCGCGGCTCGCCTTCAAGCTCGTTGATCTCGGCAGCGCTGCGGAATTGTTTTCCGTGTCATCGCGCGCCGGCACCGCTAGCTACCTCGCGCCGGAGCGCTTTCACGGCGCACCGATCAGCGAGCGTACGGAGATCTTCGCCATCGGCGTCACGCTTTACCAAGCTCTGACCGGCAAGCTGCCGTATGGCGAGATCGAGCGCTTCCAAACGCCCGCGTTCTCCGCGCCGAAACGCCTCGCCAAACTCAACGCCAACATCCCGCCCTGGCTCGAAGCCGTCATTCTCCGCTCAATCGCCCGCCAACCCGAACGCCGCTACCAGCACATTTCGGAGCTGTCACACGACCTGGCGAACCCGGAGCGCGTGCAGCCGTTCTTCGAGGAAGACACCCCCCTCATTGAGCGCAACCCGCTCGGCTTCTACAAGGCTGGGTTTTTCATCCTGCTCGTCGTCACGATCTGGCTGCTCTTCAAGCTGCTCTCAGGAAGCTGAGATGGCGTCCCGTAGCTTCGATTGGCAATCGAAGCCGACGCGTGTTCGGATTCGATTGCCAATCGAATCTACTTTCGCATGAGCGTCATTCATCAATCTCATCAAAAAGATTCAAACCACTTTTGGATGCGGGCACAAAGTTGGCACGGGGGTGGCTATGAAGGGAGCTGGCCACGCCAGCCGTCCGCATGAACATCGTCCCAGCCATCCCAGACAACGCACCCTTCACCGCCGAGCAGCGCTCGTGGCTCAATGGCTTCATCGCAGGACTCATCGGTCGCGCGGACGGCGGTGCCGTGCCTGCCGCTGACGCGGTGCGTAAAACCTCGCTGCTCGTCGCCTTTGGCAGCCAGAGCGGCAACTCCGAGAGCCTCGCGAAGAAACTCGCCAAGGAGGCTGCAGGTCGTGGCTTTGCATCGCGCGCTGTCGGTCTCGATTCCATCCAGCCGGTTGAATTCGCCAAGGAGAAACACGTCATGCTCGTCACCATCACGTGGGGCGAGGGCGACATGCCGGACAACGCTGCCAGCTTCTGGACCGCGCTGAATCAAAACGGCTCGTCACCCGATCTCACCGGCGTGAGATACGGTGTGCTCGCGCTCGGCGACAAAAACTACGCGGACACTTTCTGCTTTGCTGGCAAACGCTTTGACGAACGCCTCGCTGAACTCGGCGCGCAAAGAGTGCAGGCTCGCGTCGAGTGCGACGTGGATTACGAAGACCCCGCGAAGGAGTGGAGCGCGCAGTTTTTTAAGGCGCTGAACGGGACTGATGTGACGAGTGAGGCACACGAGTCCCATTCTTCCTCGCCTGCATACGACAAGAAGAACCCTTTTCCGGCAAAGCTGCTCTCAAACCTCAAAATCACTGCCGCGCGCTCCTCGAAAGACGTGCGCCACATCGCGCTCTCGCTCGCAGGCTCGGGCCTCAGCTACGAGGTCGGCGACGCGCTCGGTGTCACAGTGCAGAACTGCCCCGAGGTCGTGGACGCCATCATGGCAGCGCACGGTTTTGCCGGAGACGATGAACTGCGCGACACGCTCATTCGTGGTTACGAGGTCAGGCATTTGCTTGGCAACACTCCCGAGAAGGCCGTGAGCGTGGAGGAGTTCCTCGGCTCGCTGCGCAAGATGCCGCCGCGTTTGTATTCCATCGCGTCATCCATCAAAGCCCATCCCGATGAGGTGCATCTCACCCTCGGCGTCGTGAAATACGAAATCGACGGCATCGCGCACAAAGGCGTTGCCTCCACGTTTCTCGCCGAACGACTCCCGATCGAAGGCACCACCGGTGTTTTTATTCACACGGCGAATCACTTCCG
>JANPIW010000737.1:0-5160 GCA_031425215.1 Verrucomicrobiaceae bacterium | reverse complement strand
AAAGGCGGCACCGTCCTCATCTGGATGATGCTCCGCGCGCTGCGCGCCGAAGCGCCCGCGCTTTTCGAGTCCACACCATGGCTCGTCGCCTCCAATGCCAGCGAAGAAGTAGTCGCCGATGACTTCGCCCGCTTCACCATCGCGCGCTGCCCGGATAGAGCCGCAGCCGTGCTCGTGTTTGAAGGCGGCCCGCGCGTTGGCGATGAATATCAAATCGTCACTGCGCGCAAAGGCCGCGCCGAGTACCGCATCACCGCCGCAGGGAAAGCCGCGCACGCGGGCAGCAGTCATCGCGATGGCGCCAACGCCGTTGTCGCACTCGCCGCCGCATTGCCTGACATTGCCGCGCTCACCGATTACGACCGCGATCTCACCATCAACATCGCCACCATGCATGGCGGCACCGTGCTCAACCGCGTCCCGCACGAAGCCATCGCCGAGCTTGAAATGCGCGCTTACGATCCCGATGCGCTTCGCGACACAGCGTCAGCGATTGAGGCCATCTGCCAGCAGCACTCCGGCGCGGTGCGGCTCACGTTCGAGAATATCGGCAAGACCACAGCCTGGCCGCAAGACGAGCAAACCCTGTCGCTCTTCAACCATTGGCGCGACGCGGCCGCCTCGTTGAATCTCCGCGCCATCCCCACCAGACGCGGCGGCCTCAGCGATGCCAATTACCTCCGCGCCCTCGGTCCCCTGCTCGACGGCCTCGGCCCCTCCGGCGCCAACGCCCACTGCTCCATCCGCACGCCCGACGGCACCACGCTGCCAGAGTACGTCGAGCCAGATTCATTCGTGCCGAAGGCCACGATGAACCTCATGGCGCTGGCCCGACTTTGGGACATGCGCCAGGATTAGAGCACGCTTCACTTCTCATCCAGCCCGCGCCTGATCTTGTAGGCGAGGAACTCGCCATGCGGCGCTCCGGCAAACTGCGGCTGTCGTATCGACACCTTGATGCGCTCGAGCTGCTTGAATGCCGCCGCCTGCGCCGCTGGCAGTCCGCCGCCGTTCGCGATGCGCAGCAGGCGGTCCACGTATTCGCTCTGCAAATTCTGCCGCACCGTGGAGATCGCTCCGCCGTTTGCCTCGCCGTCGATGATGGCAGTGGTGAGCGCGTCCATCGCCTCGGTGAGGGTGAGCTGGCTGCCGAGCATGGCGCTGTCGAGGATGCGCTGATGCACATCGGGATGGGTGAGGTGGTCGAGGATGGCGCGCTGGGTCTTGAAGATGCGGTCGTGCATCGTGGGCAGCTCGTCCTCCTTGTTGAAATCAAACCCGCGCCGCTGCTGCTGGAGATGGGCGATGAGATCGGCGGATGACTTCCATGCGTCGGGGCCGAAGGCGTGCTTGGCCAGCACGGCCAGCGCGCGCATCTGCTTCTCTTTCTCCACCGGTGTGTAGGGCTTGGTGTTGGCGCCCTGGCCGGCGAAGGCGCGCTCCACGTACACACCGCCGACGTAGCGCGAGATGGCCACGAGCTGATTGGCGGCCTCGTTGTTCAGCACCGTGAAGGCACGCGTCAGCTCATGGTAGCTCTCGCCGTTCTGCGGGTAGTTC
The DNA here is from genome assembly GCA_031425215.1 of Verrucomicrobiaceae bacterium. Classification (GTDB taxonomy): domain Bacteria; phylum Verrucomicrobiota; class Verrucomicrobiia; order Verrucomicrobiales; family Verrucomicrobiaceae; genus JANPIW01. The sequence goes on along the minus strand of JANPIW010000737.1, from coordinate 3,600 downwards.
TTCAGCAGGTCTTCGAGATGCTTCCTCGCCAGCTCGCAGCGGCCCTCCCCGTATGCGATGGGATCGCTGCTCATGTCAAAGAGCATGGCTCGCGGATCCACGCCCTTGCCCACGCGGCGCATGTCGTCGGCGTCATTGCCAAAGGCGAGCTTGGTCTCGTGCGAGCGCGAGGCGATCTTACCCAGGCGCGCGGCTTCGTTCTGCGGATCCTCGGCACCCTCGGAGTAGCCGTACTCGATGACCCAGTGATCATACGGGCCGGGCTTGGTGGTGAAATACTGGCCCTGCTTGGTGCCGGGCGGCGCGAGATTGATCGGCGCGTAATCCATCACCGATCCCGTGAGGCCGCTCTTCTCCGTCAGCTCGCGGTTGTGGATGTCGGTCGCGTTATAGAGATGGCTGGAGCGGAAGTTGTGATTCAGCCCGAGCGTGTGGCCGACCTCGTGCAGGATCAGCTCCGTTAGCCCCTCTTTGATGATCTGACCTTCCGAGATGCGCTCCGCCGGATGCAACCGCATCGTCGCCATGCCGAAGAGCAGTCCCTGCTGCGTCACGCTGCCCATCATGCAGGCGTGCTCGTCATCGAATGCAGCGGGCCGCTTCTCATACTCCAGCCCTGCGAGGCCGATGTCGCCAAAGATGCGGCGGGAGCGCAGGCGATTGGTGATGTAGGTGTACTCCAGCATGATGTCCGCGCCAAGGATCTGGCCGGTGCGCGGATTGACAAAGCTGGGGCCGTAACCGCCGAAGGGCGGATTGGGCGAGGAAGTCCAGCGCAGCACGTTGTAATTGATGTCGCCCGCGTCCCACTCCGCGTCATCGGGCTGCTGCTTCACCACCACGGCGTCCTTAAAGCCAGCGGTGGTGAAAGCCTCGTTCCATTTGAGTACGGCGGCCTTGATGGTGTCCCGCAGCTCCACCGGCGTGGTGTTCTCGATCCAGAAAGTGATCGGCGTGACAGGCTCGCTCAGCGCCGTGCCGGGCTTTTGCTTCGCCAGATGCCAGCGGTGGATCACATCACGCCATGGCGTCGTGTCGGTCGTGGTCATGTCGTTGATCTGCGTCATGAAATAGCCGAGTCGCGGATCGTCGAAGCGCGGCTTGTAATCGTTCTTCGGCATCTTGATGAGGCTGTGCTGCACCTTCACGGAGATGTAGCGCGGATCAGTCACCTCCTTCACATCGTCGGTGCCCATCCAGCTCGGCGCGGGGTTCTCATAGACGTACTCGACGCAGAGGGCGGTGTTGTCCGGGTAGCTATGGATGGCGGCAAACTTGGTCTTCGTCTCCGAGAGCTTGCCCAGCACGGTGCCGCTGCCGGGCTTCACCTGCAGCATCGTCTCACGCAGGAACACATTCGTCGCCGCGATAAGGTAGCCGTCATCGTCCTGCGCCACGATGGGTTCATTGATGAGCACCGCATTACTGATGTTCGCCTTCGCCGCGCGTGCGAGGGGATGCGCGGGATCGAAGTAGAACGATGTGTTCTGCTCGGTGAACTCCAGCTTGTCGAAGTGCCGCGAGATGGTGAACACCGTCTCATTGCCGAAGCGCCCGCGATTGTGGCCCGCCTGCACCACGCCATCCACCGTGTGCGTGAAGTAAATGAACTCAGGTCCGAGCTGGCTCTGGCGCACGAAGAGGAAAACGTGGCCCTTCTCGCGGTCGCGATAGATGCGGAAGAGACCGTCGAAGACATCACAGTTCTTCACGAACTCCGCGATGCCCTTCTTCTTGGTCTCCGTGCTCGCAGTGGGCGTCGTGGGCGCTTGTTTCACCGTCGCCGTGGGTGCAGCCGGCGCGGGCTTGGGTGCCTCTGGCTGCTTGGGTGGCGTCGGCGTCGGCGCTGGAGGCGAGGGCGGCATCGGCGGCGGCGTGGGCGCCGGGGGATTACTCTGCGCGAAGACGAGAGAGTGGAGACCGAGCGTGACGAGTAGTACGAGTGGTTTCATCGGGAGGAGGGTGGGAGTAAAGAGCGGCAAATGTAACCCCATGCGCGGAAACCGGCACGGAGTATTTGCTATGGCTATGCGAAGCGAAGGGAATGGGCGGCTGCGTTCTGTAGCTGCGCCCGCATGGGCGAGGGTAATTGCGTTACGGCGCCGCCGTCACCTTGGCGCGCATGAAACGTGTGGCGGCTCCGCCCACCAGCACATTGTCCCGCACCTTGAGCGTCGTGGCGTCATTGATGAGCACGGTGGTGCTGGCGGGGCTAAAGGAATCCGGCAGCGCTGGCAGCAGTGTCCCTGCGCTCTGCACCTCGTAGGTTGCGCCGGGTTGCTTGGTGAGGGTGAGCGTGAGGTAACCGCCCTCATTGGTCAGGCCGGGGAATCCACCGGGATTGGAGAGTGTGGGATTGAGGCCGAGGGCGAGTTCGAGCAGCTCGACGTAGCCGTCGTGATCGGTGTCATCGAGCGGGCCGTGGCCGTATTGGGTGCCAAAGTGAGCGATCTCCCACAGATCGCGCAGGCCATCAGCATCGCCATCCACCGGGCCGTAGATATAGGCGCTGCCTTTGTTTTCTTGAGGCGAATTGTCGAAAGGAGCGCCAACGGCGACAGTCACGCCGTCGATGGCCACGGAGTTGCCGAAACGGTCATCGATCACCGGGGCGGGGTTGTTGAGGGTGGCCGACGGCACCGTCGGCGTACCGCTCGTGAGATCATAGATGTATGCACTCCCGGCATCATTCGCACCGGCGTCGTCCCAAATAGCTCCGACCATTACCTGGGTGCCCGAGATTGCCACAGCGTAGCCGAATAAGTCACTAGCCTCCGCTGTGGGATTGTTGAGGGTGGCCACCGGCACCGTCGGTGTGCCGCTGGCGAGGTCGTATACATAGGCGCTACCGGCCTCAACCGTGCCGGTGTCGTCCCCAGCAGCTCCGATCACTACCCGGGTGCCGGAGATGGCCACGGACGAGCCGAAGTTGTCAGATGCCGCCGGGGTGGGGTTGTTGAGGGTGGCCACCGGCACCGTCGGCGTGCCGCTGGCGAGGTCGTACACATAGGCGCTCCCGGCATCCGTTGCGCCAGTGTCGTCTTTGTAAGCCCCGACCACCACCAAGGTGCCGGAGATGGCCACGGACCAGCCGAAGAAGTCACCGACCGCCGGGGTGGGATTGTGGAGCGTAGCCACTGGCACCGTCGGCGTGGGACTGGTGATGTCATAGATGTAGGCGCTCCCAGCATAGTTCGCACCGGTTCTGTCTTGGTAAGCCCCGACCACCACCCGAGTGCCGAAGATAGCCACGGCGTAGCCGAAATTGTCATTCGCATTCGGGCTAGGTTTGTTGAGCGTGGTCACTGGCACCGTCGGCGTGCCGCTGGCGAGATCATACACGTAGGCGCTCCCAGCATTGCTTGCGCCGGTATCGTCTCCATAAGCCCCCACCACTACCCAAGTGCCGGAGATGGCCAAGGAGTAGCCAAAGTAGTCACTGACCACCGGGGTGGGGTTGCTGAGCGTGGCCACCGGCACCGTTGGGGTACCGCTGCTGAGATCATACACATACGAACTCCCGGCATCAAACGCGCCAGTATCGTCTTGGTATGCCCCGACCACCACCCGAGTGCCGGAGATGGCCACGGAGTAGCCGAA
>JANPIW010000736.1:0-2353 GCA_031425215.1 Verrucomicrobiaceae bacterium | reverse complement strand
TGCGGCCAAACTCGCCGCACCAAACGATGAGCGTGCTTTCGAGCAGCCCGCGCTGTTTCAAATCTTTGATGAGCGCGGCAATGGGCTGGTCCACCTGGCGGATGAGATTGCCGTGCGCGCGCTCGATGTAGTCATGGCTGTCCCAGGTGCCGGCGTAGAGCTGCACGAAGCGCACTCCTTTCTCCACGAGCTTGCGCGCGAGCAGGCACTTGCTGCCAAAGGCATCGGTCGCATCGCTGCCGATGCCATACATCGCCTTGGTTTTCTCGTCCTCGGCGCTGAGGTCGAGCGTCTCGGGCACCTGCGTCTGCATTCGGAAGGCCAGTTCGTAGTTGTTCATGCGCGCCTTGAGTTCCTCGTGCCAGGGATGCTCTGCGGCATGTTGCTGGTTGAGCTTCGCGAGTAGGTCGAGATTCGCGCGCTGATGCTCGGGCGTGATTCCTGGCGGCGGAGTCAGATCGAGAATGGGCGAGCCTTTAGGGCGCAACGGCGTGCCTTGGAAATGTGCGGGCAGATAGCCGTTGCCCCAGTTCGCACTGCCGCCTTGCGGATAGGAAATCTCGGGCAGCACGATGAAGCCGGGCAGGTCCTGGTTTGGCGAGCCGAGGCCGTATGTGACCCACGAGCCGATCGCGGGATCGCCACCGAAGCGGTTGCCGCAGTTCATCTGATACATCGCGGTGGGATGATTCACGCTGTCCACCTGACAGCCGCGGAAGAAGCAGATGTCATCGGCGACGTGCGAGAGATTCTTCCACGGCTCGCTCATCCATGCGCCGCTCTGGCCGTGCTGTGAGAATTTGAACGGGCTGCGCACATAGTAGCGCTTGCCGCTCTCCATCGCGGACTTCTGCTGGCCCTCGCGTGTGAACTCTTGGAGGTGCAGCTTTTCCAGCATCGGCTTCGGATCAAAGCAGTCGATGTGCGACGGCCCGCCCTCCATCATAAGGAAGATGCAGTTCTTTGCTTTGGCGGGGACTTGCTGTGCCTTAGGCGACAGAGGGCCTTTCTCCGCAGACATAAGCGAAGTCAGGGCGACGCTGCCGAGCGTGGTGCCGAGTCCATAAACAAACTCGCGTCGCGTGGGCGTGTGGAGGGCGCGTGATCCGGCGCAGGGGAAGGGGAAGTTTTTCATCGAGTTCGTTGACAGGCTGAGGTGTAAAACATAGTTTGACGCATGATCAAGACCATCTCCAAAATCGGCAACTCCCAGGGCATCATCTTCGACTCCGCGCTTCTACAGCTCGCGCGCCTCAAGGTGGGCGATGAGGTGAACGTGGAGGTGCATGCGGGCGGCACGATTTCCATCGCACCAATGGAGCCTTCAGTGATAGATGCCCCAAAAGCTTCCGAAACTGCAAAGCGGCTCATCAAGAAAAATAACGAACTTTTCCGTCGCTTGTCGTGAGCGCGGCCATCAAGCATCCGAACGTTGACGCCGTCATTGCGATTCACGACGAGGTGCTCGCCGCCCATGGCGGCGGCACCGGATTGAGATCGCGCGAGCTGCTGGAGAGTGCTGTCGCTGCTCCGCAGGCCACGATGATGGGTGTGCCGATGATCAGTGATCCCATTGAGATCGCCGCCGCCTATCTCTTTTATCTGTGCAGCAACCACGCTTTTGTGGATGGAAACAAGCGCGTCGCGCTCGCCACTTGTCTTGTGTTTCTCAGCGAGAATGGGCTGCTGAAAAACGAGAAGCTGGATGCGGACGAATGGGAAAATCTCACACTCGCCGTGGCCGCAGGGGCGCTGGCCCGAGGTGAGGTGACGGCGCGGCTGCGCAAGCTGGTGTCGTGACCGCTCAATACACATAAGCAAACTCATTGGTGTTCAACAGCACCAGGCACACGTCCGCCAGTGCGCGCGTGCGCACGTCGCAGTCGGCGGGCTGGAGGTCGGGGATGAACTCGTTGTAGCCGGGGAGCTTTTCGAGGAAGGAGAATTTTTCACCGGTGTTTTCTTCCACTGCATCGCGTTTGATTTCGAGCGGTGGTTTGGTTTTGGCGAAGGACAGCCTGGCATGTTTGATTTCCATTTGCTGCCAGTGGGCTTCGCAATCGGATTTCTCCTCCGCTAGCGGGTCGCGTCCGCAGGTGAGCTGGAAGATGCGCGTGATCGCATCGGCTGGCTTCTCCCTGATGACGCGATGCGCGAGCGCTAGCGCGCGGTCGTGGATGGACTGGCCGTTGAAGAGGCTGAAGACTTGCGGTGTGACGGTGGAGACTTCGCGCGCCTCGCAGGAGAAATCGGGGCCGGGTTCATTGAAGACTTCCATGAAGGGATCGCGCAGACCGCGAATCTTCAGCGCGTAGAGGCTGCGTCGATGACGCTGAGAGGGCAGGGGGTTGGG
>JANPIW010000735.1:0-17731 GCA_031425215.1 Verrucomicrobiaceae bacterium | reverse complement strand
CGTGCAGTCCTCGTCGATGTGCGCGCCCTTGCGCGCTTTCCAGTCACGGCCCGCCTGCCATGCGCCGAGCTTTTCCTCAGCAATCTGCTCCAGGGCCACGCCGCCGAATGACTCGACTGTGATCTGCCTCAGGGTGGGAAGATCCGCAGCGCGGAAGTGACGGATGATGACATCGCTCATAGGCGGTGAAGATAGACAAAAAGGGCCGCAAGCAAGCGCGGCTCCAGCTCAGGTTTTGCGTGCCTCGATCACCTGCCTCACCAAGCGCAGCAGCTCGGGCGATTCGTACGGTTTCGGCAGCGCGGCGACGAAGCCGTACGCAGCGTGCTCGATCATCACGCGGTCACCGCTGTTGCCGCTGGAGACGACGGCGGTCACTTTCGGATCGAGCTGGCGCAGCAGTTTGATGGTATCGCGTCCACCCATTCCAGCGGGGATGGTGAGATCGACGAGGACGAGGTCAAAGCGGCGGCCCTCGGCCATGGCCTCGCGATAAACGCGGATGGTGTCGTTTCCGTCCGATGTTTTCACGACTTCGATGGCGGCGGCTCCGAGGTTGCGAGTGATGAGTTTGCAGAGCAGCTCGTCGTCCTCGAGCAGGAGCACGCGCGCCTTGATGGGTGAGGTGGGCTTTGGCGGCGGCGGAGGCGTGGCGGCCGCTGCCAGGGGCTGCGTGAGCACCATGTAGATGGCCTGTTTGAATTCGGTGACGGATTGAAACCGCTGATTGCGATCCGGCATGAGCGCGCGCACCACGATGCCGTCGAGGCGCGGATCGGTGCCTGCCTTGACTGAGGGGAGCTGCCACACGCCGCGCGGCACCACGCCGGTGAGCATCTGGTAAAAGACGACACCGAGCGAGTACACGTCAGCGCGGTGGTCGATGTCCGGCACGGCGTCATATTGCTCGGGCGCGGCGTAGTCCGGCGTGCCCAGCGCGAGCTGTGAGCGTGTGATGAAGGATGCGGAGGCGTCGATCTTTTTTGCCAGCCCGAAGTCCATCACCTTCACGCGTCCGTCGTGTGAGAGCATGATATTGGCCGGTTTCACATCGCGATGAACGATGCCTTTGGTGTGCGCGTATTCGAGCGCGTCACAGAGCGGCAGGACGATGCGCAACGCGAGGTCGGGCGTCATTTTCCCCTCGGCCATGATCTGGTGGCAGTCCGTCCCCTCCACGAACTCCATCACAAAATACAAGTAGTCGTGGCCGAGAAAGCCAAAGTCATGGATGCCGACGATGTTGGGATGGTTCATCTGCGCCATCGACATGGCCTCGCGTTTAAATCGCTCCGGGTAATCGTAGTCCAGGCCAAAGTCCCTGTGCAGCACCTTGATGGCCACAGGCCGTCCCAGCTTGGTCTGATGCCCTTTGTACACGGCTCCCATCCCGCCCTGGCCGATGAGCATGTCAAAGGTGTATCCTTCACCTGTCATCAGGCGGTTAAACTCCGCGATGCTCGGATACGTCGGCGCTGTCAGACCTGCGGGCGCGGGACTGGCGGCTTGATGAGCTTCGGGCGGGGTAGCGACAGGCATGGCGGGTAGGCCGAAATAATTAACAGGGCCGTACTGTCCGGGCCTTCTTTCAAACCCGCAAGCATTCTCTCATACTTCGTGGAGGTCGCGGCGCTACGAGCCGTGCTCTGAATCAACGATCCTTGAGGTTGGGGCGGAGACGAGGCACAAAAAAGCCCCGCCTTTCCCGGCGGGGCTTTTTCAAACGGGATCGCTTACCGGCGGCGGCGGAAGAACCATCCGATGAGGCCGAAACCGAGGAACAACACGCGTGACGGCTCGGGCACGGCGGAGATGAAATAGACGCCTGTGGACTTGTTGAAGTTGCCCACCAAACCCGCGCCGAGACCTAGGGCGCTGTCGTCGAGGGCGAGGTCGGTCGTGATGCTGCCAGGGCCAGCGGTCAGGTCGAAGAGCTTCCATTGGTCGCCGATGGCAAAGCCAGCCATGGCGTTGGGATTGCTCAGGATGAGCTGGCCGCCGAGGGTCGAATCGAGCGTGCCGAAGAGCCTGACGTAATCTGCGGCGGTGGTGGTGGCGGTGTTGTCACCAGCGCCCGCGCCGGTGAAAAGGTCAAAAGCCAGCAGGGAGAACGCGCCGAGGACGGTGCTGCCGGTGCCGGAGGTGGCGAGGGTGAGGGTGGAGGCCGTGGGCACGCCGGCGGTGGGATCACCCACCACGAGAGCGCCGTTCAAATAGATGAAATTGTTGACGCCGGGATTCACCTGGCCGGTGAGGGCCGTGTGATTGCCGCCCAGTGTGCTGGTGGCATCGACAGTGAGATTACCGGTGCCGATGGCCGAGCCGTTTGAGTTAAAGGCGACGAAGGTGCCGCCGTTGATGACGCTGGTGGGGCCGTTATAAGTGCTGGCCACGGAGGTGACGAGTGTGGTGCCATCGACAATGAGATCAGAATTAGCCAACGCGCCGGTGATGCCGAAGGTATCGACATTGATCCTGCCGCCGCCCGCGAGGGTGAGAGTGGTGCCGTTTTTGACGATGCCGCCGTGCAGGCTCAGCGTGCCGCCGCCGGAGTTGATCGTGGCATTCGTCGCCACGGTGACGGCGCCGGTGTAGCTGCTGATGCCGCTGTTCACGAGCGCGCCGCCGCTGGCGACTCCCGTGCCGTTGATCGAGAGCGCCTCCGCCGTGGTGTAGCCCACGCTGTTGAGCCGCAGTGCCGCTCCGCTGCTCACGCTCGTGCCCGCCGCGTTCGTGCCCAGCGCGTTGTTTGCGTTCACTTGCAGGGTGCCCTGGCTCACCGTCGTCGCGCCGGTGTAGGTGTTGTTGCCCGTGAGCACCACCGTGCCGCCCGTGCCGTTGATGTTCACGAGACCGCCCGTGCCATTGACGACGCCATTGATGGTGAACGTGTTGCCGTTGCTGTCGAGGTGCGCCGTCGCTCCGCTGGCGATGCTGATGTTGCGGTTCGCGTTGAGGGAGATGTTGTTGGCCGTGTCTTGAAGTGTTCCGCTGGCGGTGAACTGGATGTTATTATAAGCACCCGCTGGCGCGAGGCCGAGGCTGGCATCACCGTGGATGCCGAGGATGCCGCCAGCGATTTGCGTGCCGTTGGCGTTCAGCGTGGCATTGTTTGTGCCCGTGTAGTTGTTCGAGGTGTCGGAAAGAATGAGCGTGCCTGTTCCCTGCTTCACTAGCGAGCCGCCAGCGGCAAACGAGCTGTCCAGCGACTTGCTGATGTTGATGGTGCCGGCGTTGTTCACCGTGAGTGTCTGCTGCTTCACATCCATGAAGCTGCCGGTGAGATTGAGCGTGCCGCCGGCAGACTGCTTGAGCGTCAAGGCCGCGTCGAGCGCGATCACACCCGTCAGCGCGTTGGTGCCGCTGGTGTTCTGCGAGTCCAGGGTGCGCACACCCGAGCTGCCAGCCCGCGCCACGATGGTATTGGACAAAGACTGCCCGCCTGTCGCCGCGATGAGATTCATCTCGGCATTCGCGCTGCCTGACGTGTCGCCCAGCCGGATGGTGGACGAGGAGGCGGACGCGCCCGTGTTGAACTGCAGCTTGCCCGCGTTCACAAAGGTGTCGCCCGTGTAACTGTGCGCGCTGTTATAAATGACCGTGCTGTTCTGGTTGATCGACACCGAGCCAGTCTGCTGGATGTTCGTGCCCGAGGCAAAAGACAGCGTGAAGCCATTGTTGCCGAAAACCTTGAGCTGGTTGCCGTTGGTGAAGATGTTCGCGCTGGTGATGGTGAGGTTGCCGTTCACCGGATTGAACTCATTATTCGTAGCGCTGTTCAGGGCGATGGAGCCGAGTCCAAAGATCTGCGTGTTGTTGCTGAGGTTCTCGATCTTGCCGAAGAGGTCGATCGCATTGCCTGTGAGATTGAACGACCCGGCACCCACATTGAAGGTGATGTTCCGCCAGTCATCGAAGGCCGCATAGTTGTTGAAGGGCGTGAGCCGCGTGCTGCCGCCAAAGAAAAGGTCATTGCCGCTGCCGGGGCCGGGAGAGCCGTCAGGACTCCAGTTTGCTCCCGTTCCCCAGTTGTCATCCCCGCCGCCGCCGTCCCAGAGATTACCCGCTTGCAGCGCGGGGATCATGGATGCCGTGGTCAAGACCACGAGGGTTTTCAAAATGGCGCGCAATGACGCGGTCGATGTGTGGGCGAGTTTCATGTGGATGAGTTCGTTTGTAGCGGCTGAGTCAGGCGGACTGGCGGTGGATTTCGCGCACCATGAAGATTCCGTCATTTAGTCAAATGAACATTCTCGCCCCGGCAAACGAACTCGGATCACACGGTCCGATCTCACTTGAGGGCGGAGCGGACGAACTTCGCGAGATCAGCCTTCTGCTTCTTCAGATCAGCGATGTTCAAATACATCATGTGCCCGGCCGTGTAGTCGTCGATGGTGATGTTCTTCATCAGCTCGGGCGCGATGTTCAGGTGGTCGAAGGTGTAGCGCGCGCCGAAGTAAGGCGTGGCCAGATCGTAGAAGCCGCAGGACACATGCACTTTGAGAAAGGGATTCTCCGTCATGCTGTCGGCCAGCGTGTCCGCCACGTTCACAAAACGGTTCTCCGCACCCCATTCCCAGCCGCCGAGGCCGGCCAGGATTTCATACGGACGATCCTCCTCAAAACCCAGCTCGGTTCGGATGTAAGCGTTGAACGTGGAGCCGTAAGCGCTCATGATTGCCGCGCCGCTCGGATCGTACTCCCCGCCGCTGGAGAGCTGATCGCGCACAAAGCCCTTGTACCGCCCGTCGAAGCGGCCGATGACCTGCCGCTCCTCGCGCAGCAGCTCGGCGGCAAAGCGGCCCATGCTCACGCGCAGGTTCGCGCGCTCGACAAATGCCTCGCTCAAGCCCGTGAGGCGCGCGGTGGCCTTCACCGCAGCCTTGCGTTTGTCAGCAGGAAGTGACGCGCCCTGGAACAATGCCTGCGCATACTCGCCGCGCGCGAAGTTCTCCGCCTGTTTCAGCACCTCGGCCAGCGGCAGCTTTTGCAGATCGGCGGGCAGTTTTTGGTGATGCCACGCCGTCGCCGTGTAGCCGGGAAGGAAGAGCTGGAAGGGCAGGTCATTGCCCTCGCTGAACGAGAGGGTTTGAAAATTCAGCACCGTGGAGACGAGCATGAGGCCGTTCACGTTCATCTTGTGCCGCCCCGCCAGCTCCCCCGACAACGCCGCCGCACGCGTGGTGCCGTAGCTCTCGCCGATGACGAATTTGGGCGACGCCCAGCGCTTGTTTCGCGTGACGTGGAGGCGGATGAACTCCGCCACCGATTTCACATCGCCCTCCAGGCCGTGAAATTTCTTCGCCTCATCCGGCTTCGCCGCGCGGCTGTAGCCCGTGCTCACGGGGTCGATGAAAACGAGATCCGTCTCATCGAGCAGCGACCACTCATTGTCCACCAGCGCGTAAGGCGGCGGCACGGCGGAGCCATCGTCGGCCAGCTTCACGCGACGCGGCCCCAGCAGGCCCATGTGCATCCACACGGACGACGACCCCGGGCCGCCATTGAACGAAAACGTCAGCGGCCGCTTCGTCAGATCTCCCGCTCCGTCACGCGTGTAGGCGACGTAAAAAATGCTCGCCGTCACCTTGTCCTCCGCGTCCTTGAGATCGATCAGGCCCGCCGTCGCGGTGTAATCGATCTTCGTGCCGCCGATGGTGATGGAGTGCTTGGTTTCCACCTTCTTCTCAGCCTTCACCGCATCCTTCTTGTCTTTGTCAGCCGGCTTGTCGTCCGCTTTCTTCTCCTCCGGTTTTGCAGCGGGGTGCTCCGCCGGTTTCTGCGCGATGAGTTCCGCGCCAGAAGAGAGCGCGACGGCGAGGAGGATGGAAAAGAAGAATCGTGACATGGCCGCAAAGGTCACAAACCCGCGGCAGAATGCAACGCCGAAGCATGGATTGTGCAGAGCGCGGTCATCTTGTCTGGGATGGACGGCAGGTTCTCATCCGCATCTCCCGGAGATCGAAACGCCTTAATGCCCGACGACTAGCCGGCGCTCCATGTGTCACGGCGCGAGCCAGGCATTGAAAATATGCTCGCTGCTCTGCCACGCGCCTTTGATGAGGGAGTAGAGCGTCACATACACCGGGCTGCCATCCGTGGGCAGCGTGGCCACGGTCTTGGTGAGGTTCAGGCCATCGGCGCTTCTGGGCGAGAGTGCTCGGCTCGTCGTTTGCCGTGGCCGCTCAGGGCGATGTCCTGCGGTGTTCTTGTTGCCAGGCCCGTCTGGCTCTGGCTTTCAGCATGGCGTATCAGCCAAAGGGTTTTTATTTCAGTGGCCGAGTGTCCCCGCTTCCGTCTCTAGAGCTTCCCTCAGGTGGAACTTGCGGTAGGCCAGCGCCTCCGCCCCCGTGCCTTCAAACGTCCGCTCCCCGCTGCCCAGCAGCGCTTCCTCCGGGCAGCAGTACCCGCGATACGGGATCGTGGTTTGGGCGCCGAATTTTCATGTGGGGTGCTCACAGCAGCTGGACCCACATATGGGGAAGACGTTTGCCATCACGCGGCAGTCGGTTCCCGGTGAATCTTATCATGGCAGACATTGCAGGCCGTTATCAAATTATCAGGCGTGTTTTTGCCACCTTTAACGTGTGCTTCCAAGTGGTGAAGCTCAAGATGGTGGCGAGGATCCGAAGGTGTTGCCATTCCATGATGCCATCCACACTTCGTGCAGCGGTATTCATCTCTGGCGAGAACGTCAACTCGCACATCATCAGGAATGAGCCGGTCGTGGGCAGGAAGCTGGCGCAATGATTCCAATACATAAACCCCAACTGGCAAATCTGGTCTGCCAGTTTGTTTTGTTGTTACCGTCCAACCGTTCTCCGTGCGAAGCTCTCTGACTCGACGCGCCCATTCCTTTTTGTCATTCGCAACGTATCGTAATTCTTCGCCAGTAACGGGCCCGCCAACATTCTCTTTTAGATAGGCCAGAATCTTGTCTCTAACGCCACCTTTCTGTTTCCTTATCTGGTTAGCCACGTTCCAGCGGTGTGCTGCTTCTCGATCCGCATTTTCAGAAATAAGAATATACTCAGTCACCTTCATTTCGGATGTGTTTACGCCCTCCAGGGGAAATTCACCCTCGGCCGCCATTTCTCTTGCAGTTAAACCGGTCAAAATTGACCAGCCAAACTCAACGCGGAGCTGTCGGACCCGCCTAGCCCATTCACCAATTCCTGAAACGACCGCAAGTTCTTCGCCGCCGATGATGATAAATGGATACTTACGCAAATATGCCAAGACTCTGCCCATACCCGATGTGGCATCCTCTTTCGGCATTAACGACCGGCCAAGGTCGCGCAACAACCTCTGACATGGAACCAATGCCAAGACCTTGTCACGCAATTCGTCGCCCTTGAGATGTTGTTGAAAATTTTGCAACAACTCAACCAGCTCTTTTCGAACTTCTTCAGCTTTATTTGATTTTGTTCTGTGCCTCGTCTCGGGTGTCATTTCTTGAGTGAGACGATATGTTTCATTAACTGCATGCCGATGTAAGCTGTGTAAGCGGGTGGAATAGCCTCGTTCAATTCATTCTTGGTCATCCAATCTATTCCCATCGCGTCACGTGCGGCCATTACACTGCAATTGCCCCCGCCGTTCACCGAGACGAAATCCGTCATTTCATCGGTCTTACCATATTGACTCTTTCGCTTATCAAAGGTGTGACAGATTGGATGTTTGCCGTGAGGCGGCGTGACAAGAGCAAAATTTGATTCAAACAAGCGATGTCGTAAGACTCTCAGCCCTTTGAACATGGTCCCGCACAAGATTATTGGGTTTATGAGAGGCGCGCCTTCCACATTCTCAATGACGTAAGGCTTTCCAGACCTGATCAGCATTTCGCGGACTGGCTCGACTAGACGCGGCCATTCGTGAGCGTTGCCATTTCGTTTCGCTAAATCGGAATATGACTGGCATGGAGGGGAAGCATGAATTGCATCAAATGACTTAATGAACTTCATGTCGAGCGTAAGCGCGTCAGCTTGAATAAACTCAAAAGGAAATCGCGGCTGTGGGTCAATGTCCACTCCGACGATATCAAATCCCACCTGGCTGTAGCCCATCGCAACACCACCAGCACAACAAAACAAATCAAGAATTTTGAGTTTGCCTTTCGATGGTCTTCTCCAAAGCGGCAAAGCCTCTTTCCAATGCGCGTTTCTGCCATTCCCGTTGCTGGTGCGTTCGGAAGCTTTTACTGCCGGGAAAATATTCATTGTGATGTGTGGGCTGCTGTTTCGTAATTGCCCGCGCAGCAGATGACGCGGGTTTCCACGAGCGAGGAAGGTGTGGCGGGAGCGGCCATGTTGGGCGCGAGAATACCGCGCAGAGCGCGGCTGGCAAGGTTGCAGAAGGTGTCGGCTGTGAACGCTTTGGCACGCACAGGTGGCCTGAGGATTTTGTGATGCCAATTTCGGAATTTTGCCCGTTTCCGGGGGCTCTGGCGATTTTGCGTCCCCACTCGGCGCCCTTGCCGGGGTCCGGAGAGCCAAGGACAACGCCCATTAATTCATTGATTATCAACGAGTTACGGCCAAAACGTAATTCCTCTCGCTTCAAAAGGAATTTCGTTTGCTCCGGGAGGAATGTCGTTTGTTCCGGGAGGAATTTCGTTTGCTCCGGGAGGAATTTCGTTTGTTCCGGGAGGAATTTCGTTTGCTCCGAGAGGAATTTCGTTTGCTCCGGGAGGAATTCCTTTTGTCGCGGGAGGAATCTCGTTTGCTCTGAGAGCCATGCGGTTTGCGCTGAGAGGAATTCCTTTTGCTGCGGGAGACGTGCCGGATGCAGCGGGAGGAATTCCTTTTGCCTCGGGAGGAATGCAGTTTGCGCCGGGTGCCGCCGCACAGCCGGCAAGCGGGACGAAAACTTTGAAGTGGACAAAAGCTCTTCCCATCTGGTAAAAAAGTGCGGTCCATTGAAAAAGAAAAAATTAACGTAACCATGGCCTCATTCGATAGCGGTGCGCGGATGGACAGTGCAGTCCGCTACGACGAGGCCGCCAATCCCAACACAACCAGAAGGAGCTACAAAATGCCTGCCATCACACTCGATCTCGATGCCAAAGACGACGCCACGCTGGGCGAAGACACGCGCGCCATCATTCTAGCCACGGACGGCAAACCGAAGTACGCTGCCGTGCAGACGCTGATCACGGCACTGAAGACGGCTTCCGGCCAATACGACGACGCGCTGACCGATCAGCTAACCAAGGAAGCCGCCGCCAAGGCGGCCACGCAGACGAAAAAAGACAAGCGCGGGGACGTCGAAGGCGCCACCGCCGCGCTGGCCAATGGCCTGATGTCCACCTCGCCGGCTTTTTCGGATGCCGATGTGATTGAAGCAAAATTCACGCTGCGCGCGGCGTCGGCCCCCGTGGGCGAGATGCCTGCGGTGATCGATTTCCTCGCCACCATGGGCGATACCCCGGGCGAAAATGACCTGACCTGGAGCGCCGTCAAAGGCCGCCGCTATTACGATGTGGAGTACCGCCTCAATGTGCCCGGCTCAACCTGGATACGGCTGGATCCGAGCCCGACGAAATCGAAGGCCACGGTATCCGGCCTGCAAAGCGGCGAGGAGTACGTCCACCGTGTGCGCGCGGTCGGCACGGCTGGCCCGGGCCCCTGGAGCGACGTGAGCATCAAGCGCGCGCCCTGATCATTAGCAGCCCGGTTGCGCCGCAGCCGGGCGGATGAACGGATTCCAAATCGGCCAGCGGCGGCGCGGCTGGCCACACCCCATCCACCTCAGCCCGGCTGCTTTTTATGTCGTTTGATCCCAACTATCCACCGCAAAACGCGGAGATCGAGTCAGCGCCGCTGCGCACGCAGTTCAACGGCCTCAAGGCCATCATCGACGCCGTGCCAGGCATCACCAGCGTCGTCATTGATAGCGTGACCACGCTGCCGCCCGGCGATGCGGCGACGGTGAGCGCGAGTGTCATCGGCACCGTGCTGCATCTCACCTTCGGCATCCCGCAGGGCATGGACGGCCCGCAGGGGCCGCCCTTTGCCAATGTCATCGTCGATGCGGTGAACACGCTGCCACCCGGTGATCCCGCCACCGTCAGCGCGACCTTTGACGGGGTGAATGTGCATCTGGTCTTCGGCATCCCCGCCGGACAGCAAGGGCCGCAGGGAGAGCAAGGCATCCAAGGAAACCAGGGCAACGACGGCGCACAAGGAATCCAAGGCCCGCCCGGAGAAGTGACAACAGCGCAACTCAATGGCGCGATCAGCACCACGAGCAGCAACAGCAATGGTGTGGCGACGATGGACACCGCATTCACGAATGATCCCGCGAGCCTCGCGGATATGGAGCTGATGCGCGCGAAGTACAACGAGCTGGTGCTGGCGCTGCGGAGGTAGATTGATTTCGCCATGCTCAACCCTGCGGGCAGCACTTTGTGCTGTCTATCTCCCTTCGGTCGGTTCGACTGGCAGTCGAATCATCAGGCGGACGGCTTCGATTGCCAATCGAACCTACGGCGCTGGCAGAGTGAGCGCGGCCAGGCAGACGATGAGGTAGTTTGGAGTGTTCATAGGCATTCGGGACACGACAGCGCCCTGCGATTCCGTCAAAAAATGCATTCCCACGAAGGATTTTCACTTCCTTCCCGTCGGCTGAAAGGTGACCGACCTCCGCACGTTTTCGTGCCACTTATGATGAATCGCAGAAAACTTCTCCGTCAGATCGCGGCTTCGGCTGGTGCCGCTCTCGGATCGCCGTTGTTTCCAAACTTCAGCCAGGCGGCAGCTCGTGCATCTGGTGGTGGGCCGAAGCGGGTGGTGTTTTTCATGCAGAATCAGGGCTTTGATCCGGCGACGTGCATTCCGGCGGGCATGAAGAACAGCGGCTCGTTGGCGAAGGCTAAGCTGCCGGAACCGATTGCGGCGTTGGAGCCTTTTAAAGAGCGGCTGCACATCATCAATGGTCTGCATGGCGTGCACACCAGCCCGTCTCACAGCGCGTTTTTTGGCGCATTGGGCGGTTATCGCGGCAGTGATGGCGTGCCACCTAGCGGACCGACGATTGATTATGAACTGAGCAAAGTGCTGCCTGAGACGCTGCTGCCGCATCTCTGCATCGGCATGGACTCGATGGAAAACATGAAGGCCAAGCCCACGGTCGCCAATCTGTCGGCGAGCGGTGCGGGCCAGCCGATCTTCATGCACTCGAACCCGAATCATCTCTACCAGATGCTCTACGGTGGCATCTCCGAAGGGGACATCCGCAAGCAGCATGAGGCGCGGTCCGTGATGTTTGATCGCATCGAGCAACTCGCTGCCGCTCAGGGCAAAAGCCTGCCTGTCGCGGACCAGCAGCGCTATGGGCAGTATGTGCAGGGCTTCCATGACATCAATGGCCTGCGGGAACGTCTCGGCGGCGTCTCGGAGCATCTTCGTCGCTTTGCACCGAAGGTGGATGATCGCTACACGAAGCCGCAGTTCGAGACCGATTGGCATGACACCTTGCTCGACCTCGGTGTGTCGGCGCTGAAATCCGGCATCACCAGCGTGCTCACCCTAGGCTCCGGTCGCGGTGAGATCTTTGGCTCGTGGAAAGGTCTCGGCATTGAGGAGCAGGGTCACAATCTCGGCCACATGGAGCAGCCGAATAATCCGATCTGGATCAAGATCCGCCAATACAACAGCCGCATGCTGGTGAAGCTCATGGAAGAGCTGGAAAGCGTGCCCGAAGGCAGCGGCACGATGATGGACAACACGCTCATCGTCTATACCAGCAACAACGCCGACAAGCAGCACACCAGCGGCACGAACTGGCCAGTGATGTTGCTGGGTAACTGCGGCGGCATTTTCAAAACCGGCTGCTTCACGCAATTGAACGGCAAGCGCCCGATCAATGCCCTCTACGCGACCCTGCTGAATGTCTCCGGCCTCGAGTGCGACCGCTTTAACATGAGCGACAAGATGGCGGCCAAGTTCGACTCTGGCACCGGTCCCCTCAAAGAGATACTCGCGTGAAAAAGGCGATCCTTTTCGTCTGCACTGCTCTCGCGATGCCATGCAGCGCCGCCGAGACTTACAAACCCGGCGAGCCTGTGCGCGGCGGATTCAAAGACATCGCGCAGGGCTTTTTGGATCGGCATTGCATCGAGTGTCATGACAACGACACCAAAAAAGGCGACCTCTCGCTGCTCGATCTCGGGCCGGTGGATGAAACCAACGCCGCTGTTTGGAAATCCGTCTGGGCGCAGGTCGCACTGGAGGAAATGCCGCCGAAAAAGAAGGATCGGCCCGAGGTGGTGGAGCGCCTGCGTTTCTCCGACTGGATCATCGCCGAGCTGCAACGCGCCATGAAAGACAAAGGCGGCTTTCACGCTCACCAGGACCCAAAGAAGGGCAACTTCCTTGCTCACGATCTGCTCTTTGGCCCGCTGCCTCCCGGCATCGAGCTGACACCCACATCATCACCCGCACGCCTCTGGCGCGTGACACCGCAGGAGCACATCACGCGGCTCAACGAGCTGATCAATACCGAGCCCAAGTTTGACCCAGCCAATCCCGGCCTGCGAACGCATGGCGATGTCGTGCCAACCAATCACGGCGGTGAGTTGAAGCTCTACTTTGGCATCGACCAAATCACCAGCGTGGTCGGCGGCACGGTGGCCTATGCCACAGCGGTGAAGAGCGTGCCCGTGGTGCTCTCCTCCGCTCGCAAAACCGGCCTCAAGAACTACCCCGACTTTTATACCGTCAACAGCGCCGAGGCCACGCAGATCCTCGGCAAGGCGGAGGACATCCTGCAATACATGGCCTACGGACCGCTCAGCCTCGTGGGCATGAAGGAGCAGATCACCGACGATCCCAAAACCTACGACAAAGTGAAGCCAAAGGGCGATCTGCGCGGACTGCCGACAGCCATTGTTTATAAGACCGCCGTCCTCCGCCCATTGACTCCCGTGCTTGATCTCATGAAGGCACCCGAGGTCACTGATGAGCGACTGCGTGCTGCCGTGGATTACCTTTTTGAAGCGCTGACCTTTCGCCCGCCGAACAAAACAGAATCCGACAACTACCTGCAAATCACGAAAGACAGCATCGCCAAGGTCGGCAAGGAAGACGGCGTTTTCATGGGCCTCTCGTCCATTTTTCTCGACCGCGATGCCTTGTTCCGACCTGAGCTGGTGGAAGGCGGCAAGCCCGATCCCCATGGCCGAGTCATGCTGCAAGACTGGGAGCTGGGTTTGGCCGTGAACCATGCGCTGCGCTACCTCAAGCCCGACGAACCACTGCGTCAGGCGATAGTCGATGGTCGCATGAAATCGCGTGACGATGTGCACCGCGAGGTCACCCGCATGCTCGAAGACGACAGCATCCGCAAGCCGCGCATCCTGCAGTTCTTCCGCGACTACTTCGACTACGATCAGGGCGGTTACATCTGCAAAGACACCAAGGCACTCGCTGCGACAGGTATCACAGGTCGCAGTGAACAACATTACAGTGCGATGTTTGATGCCACAGCCAGCACGGACCGCCTCATCGAGCTGATCCTCGAAGAAGACAAAGACGTGCTCAAGCAACTGCTCACCACCCAGCGCGTCGTCGCCACCAAGGCGGACAACATTTACTTTGGCAGGAAGAACACGAAGGAAGAGCAAGCTGCGGCTGTTATCGCGAAGACGAAGGCCGAGGAAGAAGAAAAGCAGAAGGAAGCGGCTGAGCTTAATGTGCTGAAGGCGGCGGTCGCTGAGTTGGAAGCCAACGTGAAAAAGACTCCCGATAACAAAGCAAGCCAGAAGTCCCTCGACCGTCAAAAGAAGCAGCTCGCAGCCGCAGAGACGCGAATCGGCAAGACAAAGAACGACCGCAAGCGCGGCCGTGGTGCCAATGCCGACGTGACGCAGGCAAACCTCACCGGCCCGCCGACCTTCGCCCGCGTCAGCCGCCCCACCTTTGGCGGCGGCTCCATGAAGCCCGAGCGCATCCTCGCAACCGCACCGGAAGGCCAACGCCTCGGCCTTCTGACGCACCCAGCCTGGCTGGTTTCGCAATCAGACGCCATGGACAACCACGCCATCCATCGCGGCATCTGGATCCGCGAGCGCTTGCTCGGTTGCGGCATCCCCGACGTGCCCATCACCGTCGATGCCCAGCTCCCTGTTGAGCCGCAGAGCACCTTGCGTGAGCGCATGCGCGTGACGAAGCAGCAATACTGCTGGACCTGCCACGAGAAGATGGACCCCCTGGGCCTGCCCTTTGAGATGTATAACCACGCAGGCCTCTTCCGCACCACCGAGCTTGAAAAGCCCGTGGATTCCACCGGCGAGATCATCGACAGCGGCGATCCCGCCCTCGACGGCCCCGTGAGCAACGCCCTCGAAATGATCACCAAGCTCGCCAACAGCCAGCGAGTCGAGCAAGTCTTCGTCCGCCACGCCTTCCGCTTCTGGATGGGCCGCAACGAAACCCTCAACGACGCCCCCGTCCTCCAAGCCGCCCACGCCGCCTACCGCGACAACGGCGGCAGCATGAAAGCCCTCATCACCTCCCTCCTCACTAGCGATGCATTCCTCTATCGCAAAGTCGAGCGTGCGGCGAAGACGGAGGCGAACTGACCACTTCATGAAACGATACCTCCTCAGTCTCTTCCTCTTCGCCAGCGCTGCTTTTGCGGCTCCGCAGCCAAACATCGTCCTCATCTTCACGGATGATCAAGGCTACGGCGATCTCGGGTGCTTTGGCTCCACGACCATTCGCACGCCGCACCTCGATCAGCTTGCCAAGGAGGGACGCAAGTTCACCAGCTTCATGGTCGCTTCTTCTGTCTGCTCGCCTTCGCGGTCGGCGTTGCTCACGGGTTGTTATCCAAAACGGATCGGCATGGCGCAGGGCGTGCTCTTTCCCACCTCGACCACTGGTTTGAATCCGAGCGAGCACACCATCGCGGATCATCTGAAGCAGCAAGGCTACGCCACCGCCTGCTTTGGCAAATGGCACCTCGGGCATCATCCTGAGACACTCCCGACCGCCAACGGCTTCGATACCTACTTCGGCATTCCCTACTCGAATGACATGAACCATCCCGACAACCAGGGCAAACCCAAGGGTGGTCCCGATGGCATGGATGCCCTGTGGAATGATCCGCAGTCCGCCCTCACGAAATGGAAGACGCCGCTGATGGAGAATGAAAAGATCATCGAGCTACCCGTGGACCAGCGCACCATCACACGCCGCTGCACGGATCGCGGTGTCGCATTCATCAAAGAAAACCAAAAGCGCCCCTTCTTCGTCTATCTGCCCTACTCCATGCCGCACATCCCACTGTATGTGCCAGACGATGTCCGCGACCCCGACCCCAAGCGCGCTTACATCAACACCATCGAGCACATCGACACCGAAGTGGGCCGCATCTTCGCCACCTTGCGCGAACTCAAACTCGCCGAAAACACCTGCGTCATCTTCGCCACCGACAACGGCCCCTGGCTCACCTTCAAGCACCACGGCGGCTCCGCCGGTCCGTTGCGCGATGGCAAAATGAGCGCCTTCGAGGGCGGCCAACGGGTGCCCTGCATCATGTGGGCACCCGGCCGCATCCCAGCAGGCACCGAGTGCAATGCGCTCGCCTCGACCATCGACATTCTCCCCACCATCGCCGCCCTCACCAGCACACCACTTCCCGCCGACCGCGCCATCGACGGCATGGACATCTCCTCACTTCTTACCGGCACCGCCAAATCCGTCCGCAACGAGTTCCTCTACTACAACAAGAGCGGCCGCATCGAAGGCATCCGTGAGGGCGATTGGAAACTGTTGGTGAAGAAACCCGAAGGCAAAAACACACCTAAATCTCCCGCCAAGCCAGAAGTGATGCTCTTCAACCTCGCCAACGACCTCGGGGAAAAAAACAACCTCGCAGCCGAAAAGCCCGACATCGTCGAGCGCCTGAAAAAGCGCATGCTCGAACAAGATGCAGTCATCGAAGCCTCGGGTTTCGCCGCGCATCGCCTCAAAAAGAAATCTTCACTTTCTTTGCTAATTCGTCGCTAGAACGGCAGTCCTCTATGAATGACCAATGAATCCATCACGCTACCTGACGACCACTTGCTGCATGTGCAGCAGTTGTTTGTGCGGCATCAGCAGGTGGTACTCAATTACGTGCTCTCGATCGAGCCGAATCTCGCGGATGCGCAGGACATTGTGCAGGAGGTCTTTCTTACCGTCAGCAAAAAAGCGGCGACATGGACGGCGGGCACGAACTTTTTGCCCTGGGCATGCACCGTGGCGCGGTATGAGACGCTGACCTTCCAACGCAATCGAGCCCGGCGTGTGGCACGTCTGGATGAGGATGTGATCGAGCTCCTCCATGCAGACGGCATCATGGACGAGCAAGATTTTCAAAGGAAAACCACCGCGCTCCAGGGCTGTCTCGGCCATCTGGCGCCTCGCGCCCGTGAACTAATGCATCTGCGCTATCACGCCGCTCAAATGCCGGAACAAATCGCCCCCAATGTGGGCTGGACGGTGAACGCCGTCTGCGTCGCCCTCACTCGTGCCCGCGATCTATTGCGCGGCTGCATGGAGCAACAACTCGCACAACATCAAAACTCATGAGCCTACCTCGTCTTCAAGACCTCATCGACGCTTGGCGCGATGGCACTCTATCCGCTGAGCAAGCTTCCGAGCTTAGTGCCATGCTCCGCGAGTCCGACTCGGCCCGTGAACTCTTTCGCCGTGAATCTGAGCTGCATGGCCTGCTGCACGCGGCTGTTACCGTTTCGATGATCGAGTCTTCAGCAGAACATCGCACGCCGTTTGTCTCCGTCCGGGCGCAGCGCACCTCACGCTGGTATTCCTGGCGTCCGCTGACCGCAGCAGCAGCGGGGTTATTGATCGGGCTGTTTAGCGCTTCGGTGGTTTTTGGGTTTGTGGTGCCGATGGCTCGGCTGAGCACGCTGCTGGATGATAGTTTTGAAGCGGCTACCACACTCACGGCCAAGGTGGTTCTGGAGCCTGGTGCTTGGCGTGGAGATCATGCGGAGATCGCCGCGGCTGAGCAGGAAATCAAACCTGCGAGCGGTCAGCGGATGCTGCGGTTTTTGCGGGCGGACTTTAAAGGCAAACCGAGGGCGGCGGGCGGTCACATCGCGGATGTGTATCGGCTCATTGATCTGCGTCAGCAGAGCCAGGCACTGTTGGATGGCGGAGCGGTGGTGCAGGCTTCGGCGAGCGTGAATGCGGTGCCGTTTGCGGAGAACGAGAAGTTTGGCTGCGCGATCTCGCTCTTTGCGCTCGATGCGGACTCGTTGCCGGAAAGCGCGAGCTACATCGGGACTGCACTGGAGAACGATGCCAACGCCATGGCGCGTAGCAGTCGGACCAAGCTGGACCGTGATCCATCAAGCTGGCAGCGGCTCACTACGGAAATGCGCCTGCCTGCAAACACCGCGTTCCTCGTGGTGCGCCATGTGATCGCTCCGCTGATCGTCCGTTTCCGCGACCTGGACATCGCGCTCAAGATCGAACGCCGGTGGCCGGGCCTGAACGATCGCCTGGCGAGCACCGTGCAGTTCCTTGAGATGGAGACCTCGGGCGAAGGCGACCGCGCCGACGTGCTCGGCTCCAAGTCCCTGCGCGAGGCCACGATCAAGCAGACCCTGGCCGAGACCGACGCGATCGACTTCCGCCAGGTGATCGACCCCCGCCCCGTGAGGCGTGCGGGCCTGGTCGCCGCGAGCGCACTGGCCGTGGGAGCCCTGGTCTTCGCC
>JANPIW010000734.1:0-9183 GCA_031425215.1 Verrucomicrobiaceae bacterium | reverse complement strand
GCCGCCGGCACCAGCAGGTCGCCGGTGATGTGTTCACCAATGGTTTGAAAATGTGCTGTCAAAACAATTATTGCACTGCTGATTGCAGCCTTCGCTGGCAGAGCTATGCAGCGCTAATTTCATGGGCAAGCCAGTCAATGTAGCTTCGGTGAAGCATCTCAGCGTCTTTCGTTATCCAGGCGGAAAGACGTGGTTTATCCCGTGGCTTAGGCGTTGGCTGGGATCCTTGAAGCGCAAACCGCAGCTCATGGTCGAGCCTTTCGTCGGGGGAGGAGTAGTGTCCCTGACAGCCGTTCATGAAAAGCTGGTTTCCAGGGCGTTGATCGTGGAGAAAGACGCGGCAATCGCATCGGTATGGCGTGCCTGCTTGTCCAGCGATGCGGCAAGGCTCGCCGGACGGATCCGCTCCTTTCCATTCAGCCAAGACAGCATCGAGGAACAGATCGCGGAGGCGAAACGAAGCTGTGATCAAGTGGAGATGGCACTCTCGGTGATTCTCCTGAATCGCATTCGTCGAGGCGGTGTCATGGCTCCAGGTGCTGGGATTCTCAAATTGGGTGAAAACGGCAACGGCATCAGCTCCCGATGGTA
This sequence comes from Verrucomicrobiaceae bacterium, assembly GCA_031425215.1. Classification (GTDB taxonomy): domain Bacteria; phylum Verrucomicrobiota; class Verrucomicrobiia; order Verrucomicrobiales; family Verrucomicrobiaceae; genus JANPIW01. Next base: position 8,592 of record JANPIW010000734.1, on the reverse strand, counting down.
TCCCGAGACATTGGCGCGACGGGTCGAATACATTTATTCAATCCGTAACCAGATTGAATTTCGGGAGGGGGACGGGGTCGGGGTCATCAAGGAGCACTGCAATCGGAAGTCCGTCGTATTTTTTGCCGACCCACCTTACCATCATGCCGGAAGACGTTTGTACACTCATTGGCAGATGGACCACAAGAAATTGCTTGATGAGCTGGGGGCCGTGAAAGGCGACTTTATCATTACTTACGACGATGTGCCGGGCATCCGTCGTCTGGCGGCGGAGTCCGGGTTTGACAAGGCACGTGTTCCGATGAAGAACACCGGCCACGCCCTCAAGCACGAACTCGTGATCGGACGCGATTTGACCTGGATCGCATAGTAAAAGGTTGGGACTGCATGGCTGCGTTAGTCCACTCTCGCATCCTGACCAGCAAGAGGGCTGGAATCCCATCTGAGAAATCCATGATCCTGCAACGGTCAAAAAACAAGCCCGCGTAGATGGATCGCTCCCATTCATCCTGGTCAAAGCGGCTTGCGGCCATAAAGGCCCGGCTTGGCGGGAGCAATGGTTTGGGGTGCATCCAAAGATTACAAAACGCCTCTGGATCAAGGCGTCGCATGTCAGCAGTGGTCCAGGAACTCCCGGTCTTGCACTGCGCAAAGATGATGGGTTTGCCTCGACGACGATCAGAGAATGGCAGCCACGACGCCAGATCCAGACCATCGTCGCCGCTGTTCTGCTGATATGAAACGTTCCTCTTGCGCTGCACTCCCTCACCGAGACTGCCGCAAAGACGCGTCATTCTCGTTGGAAACGAACCGCCGATCTTTGATGCTCCGAATCCCAGACTCAATCGACGAGAGCCAAACACGTTGCCGAGACATGTCTCACACACCTCCTCGAACAAAAGCGTTCCATCGTGTCCTCCATGATTGCGGTCCGCATTCATGTTAAGGCGCGTGGCGAGCAAAAGGAACAGGTAGAGACGATTGCTCTCATCATCTGGACGATCACTCTCCTTCAAAAGCAAGGAAGCCCCTTCAAAATGAAATGGATACTCATGGTGTCCTGAGCCACACGCCTCCTGCCGGTTTCGAATCTCGTTAGCCGCGTCTTCGATGATGGCCTCTAGCCTGATGTCCGCCTCATCATCGGATTCCGCATCAGTCTCAGCAGGCCGCTGCAGGACCAGCTTGATATCTTCTGACGAAGCCCTCTTTCGGGGAGAGCGCAGGCAGCTGATCTCCCAAAAATCGGCGATCTCAACCGGGCTGGCGCGGTCGCCTTGACTCACATCGACAGTTGGGATGCCTGGCAGACGGAACATGATCTTATTCAGCAGAAGCTCGCTGGCGTTTCGCACGTCCAGATTTGCTCTCCATTTCTCCGTGAAGGTCTTCAGCCAGATTAAGGACGGAACCTGCTATCTTCAGCAGACTCTCCTGTCCGTCGTAGGCTTCGCTGACCAGCCCCCTTGCATTGCCAAGATGTTTCTTGGCCTCAAGTAGAGCCTCCTCCAGCCGCGAGCCTGCGGGCGAGGAGAGAATAAAGGCGTCCTTCAGCGATGAGCCGGTCCGCAGCGCATGACACGCTTCCTTGCTTCTGAGAACCTTGTCGAGCTGACGCAAGTCAGGGTTCTGACTCGTGATGACGGGCGCCAGTCCTTTCTTGTTGTCGCCAAACAACCAGACCAGGACCTCGCCGAGATTGCCCAGCCGCTTTCGTGGTACCGGGCTTTCTGATTCATCCTCTTCGGGACTCAAATCAAGGTAAGCCTGAAATCCATCGTAACCCAAACCGATATAAAGGTGGGAGAACGGCAGCGATTTTTTCGTGCGGTTCTCAATCTTGTAAACTTTTTCGCGCGTGGCTTGGTGAAGAACCATCAGCGCGCGATAAAGCCGCTGCACAGTGCGGTGGCCGTCACCGAATTGGGTGGCGATGTCTTCGAGCGAAACCTTGTACTCAACGTGGGTGTGCGCGATGTAAACGGCCTTGGCGTAACTCGTCCAACGTGCAGGCCCGTTGACGTGCCGGAATCCCAGGTAACGCCAGGAGTCTTCTCGGGTGCTCTCGATCACCGGCAATTCCTGGATGCTGTTCAGCGCTCCAGGTTGAACGTCAATCGTCGATGCCAGCTCGGCTCTGAGGCTGGAGTCAAGCAAGGTGCGTACCGCAGCCAGCCGTCGGTTCCCCTCAATGACCACCAGTTTGCCCTTTTCTTTGGCGACTATCAGTGGCTCATGGGGAAAGAAGCCGTTGGCCGCGATTGACATGGCCACCTCGTCCACCGCCATGTCATTCCAAAGCAGCCTGATGATCTCTTCATCCGGTGTTCTCGCCTGAATGCCACAGCCAACCAGACGAGGATTGTCATGGTCAAATTGAAGCTCCGCCTGGGGCTTCATCTGGATCACTGGCTTGGTGACACTCTGTTTCATCGGAGTTTGACTCTAGCCGTCCAGTTCAGAGTCCGCCATGAAAAGAATCGTTCTGCAGCTCCGACCCTGTCTGCAATGACTGCTTTACGAGTAGAGTGAGTTTCGTTTCTGCTGGAGCTGCCTCAAGCCTCCACCAAGTCCTTCATCTTCTTTGTCTCTCTCGCGCGGAGATTCTGATCGAGGATGCGTTTGCGGAGTCGGATGGATTTGGGCGTGGCCTCCACCAGCTCGTCGCCGGCGATGTACTCGATGGCGCGCTCGAGGCTGAAACGGACGGGCGGGGAGAGCGCGATCGACTTGGGGGTGCCTGCTTCGCGGAAGTTGGTCAGGTTTTTGCTGCGGGTCGGATTCACCGGCAGGTCGTCGGTGCGGGGATTCTCACCCACGATCATGCCGTCATAGACCATGTCGCCGGGGGCGACGAAGAGTTTTCCGCGCGCCTGGATGGTGTCGAGCGCATACGAGGTGGCCTCGCCGCCCTCGGTGCTCACGAGCGTGCCGGTGGTGCGCGTGCTCATCGCGCCGCAGTGCGGGGCGTATTCTTTGAAGAGATGGGAGAAGATGCCGTGACCGCTGGTGAGGTTCATCAGCTCGAACTCGAAGCCGATGATCCCGCGCGTGGGGATGGTGCAGACGATGGTGGTGCTGTGGATGTGGGGCTTGATGTCCTCGATGCGACCGCGGCGTGCGGAGATGCGCTTCATGATGCCGCCGATGTATTCCTCGGGCGTCTCGACCCACATGGTTTCGTATGGCTCGAGCGTGGTGCCGTCCTCGGCCTGCTTGGTGATGGCCATGGGGCGTGAGACGCAGACCTCGAAGCCTTCGCGGCGCATTTGCTCGACGAGCACGGCGATCTGCATGGCGCCGCGCGCGCTGACGCCGAAGATGCCGGCCAGGTCGGTGTCGCGCACCTGGATGGTGACGTTGGCTTTGGCTTCCTTCATCAGACGGTCGCGGATTTTGCGCGAGGTGACGTGATCGCCCTCGCGACCGCCCAGCGGGCTGTCATTGACGGAGAACTGCATCTCAATGGTAGGCGGGTCGATGGCGACGAATGGCAGCGACTGCGCCTCGGCGGAGCCTGCGATGGTCTGGCCGATATCGACTTCCTCAAAGCCACTGATGCCGACGATGTCGCCCGCGGTGCCGATGGCGGTGTCGCTGAATGCGAGGCCTGTGTATTGGAAGACCTTGGTGACTTTGATGGACTTCGCGGGATCGCCCGGCTCTTTTCCGAGGAGATAAATGCGATCACCCATCTTCACGGAGCCGCGCGTGACTTTCCCGACTGCGACGCGACCGACGAAGTTGTCGTAGTCGATGTTGCTGATGAGCATCTGAAACTCGCCCACTTCTTCGGCCACAGGCGCCGGGATGAATTGCTGGATCTTCTTGAGCAGGAAAGTCATGTCATGCTGCTCGCCCTCGGGTGTCTCGCTGACCCAGCCTGCGCGCGCGCTGCCGTAGATGAAGGGAGCGTTGAATTGCTCATCGGTGGCCTCGAGTTCGAGGAACAGCTCCAGCACATCGTCATGCACCTTGGCGGGATTGATGTTCGGGCGGTCCATCTTGTTGACGAACACTACGGGGCGCAGTCCTTGCGCGAGGGCTTTCTTCAAAACGAAACGCGTCTGGGCCTGCGGGCCCTCATAGGCATCGACGACGAGGAGCACGCCATCCACCATCTTCATCACGCGCTCCACCTCGCCGCCGAAGTCGGCGTGGCCGGGTGTGTCCACGATGTTGATGATGTGCTCGTTCCAGTGAACGGAGGTGTTCTTGGCCTTGATGGTGATGCCCTTCTCGCGCTCGAGGTCCATGCTGTCCATGGCGCGCTCGGTGGTGGCCTGGTTCTCGCGGTAGGTGCCGCCGGCCTTGAGCAGCTCATCGACGAGCGTGGTTTTGCCGTGATCGACGTGAGCAATGATGGCGAGATTACGAATGTGTTGTGGCGAAGCCATGGGGTGAGAAGAGCGGCCCCCGTGGATTGGTTTGGGGGAATTAGGGGCCGGAAAAAGGGAGGCGGAGGTTATGCAGTTCGTCCAGCAGCGCAACCAGTGGTTTGGCTTTCGGCGAGGCGGCGGAGAACAATCTGTCGAACGCACTCTGGGGCCGCTGACCTCATGAGTTTCAGTCGCGCACCCACAAGAACCACGCCATTCTCCGCGTTCACTGCCACACCCATCTCTCCTTGTGAATCTCGCCCTACGCCCCGCCACCCTAGCCGCACTTGAACACTTTCGCGTCCGGCGCTCGCGGCTGCTGTGGTTGCGGGCGCTGTTTTGTTTGCTGGCCATCGTGGTCGTGTCGCTCCTGGCCGTGGCGCTGCTGGATCGGGCGTGGTTCATGCCCGAGATCATCCGACCCTGGGTGAGCGTGAGCATCTATATTGGCGGCCTCATCGCGGCGTGGCGCGTGGCGCTGCGTTTTCTCGGAGTGGCGCGGAGTCAGACTGGCGCGGCGGAATTGATTGAAGCCGCGGAGCCTGCGCTGCACGAGCGGCTGCTCGCGGCGGTGGAACTGGCGGAGACGGGCAGCACGGATCGGGTGAAGGACTCGCCGGAATTTCGCGCGCGCCTGCAGGACGATGTGGCGGATGCGGTGGCGGGGCTGAATTACAACAAGGCTCTGCCTGCGCGGTCCGTCGGCGGCTGGCTCGCCGTGCTCCTGCTCGGCATCGCGGCAGCGGTGGCGCTGATGTTTGTGCCGTCTCTGCATTTGCCGGGTTTCCTCGCGCGCGCCGCGCTGCCTTTTGCGAATCTCGCGCGGCCTTCCAGCGTGAAGATCGACATCGTGCGTCCCGCGCCCAAGGACACGGTGGTGCCATTCGCCTCCGAGATGAACATCGCCGCCGACATCACCGGCGGCCCGCCCGACAAGGTCTTCCTCGAGACCTCAAGCACAGACGGCAAGACGCGCCGCGTCGAGCTTTCGCATGTGACCGGCAGCCGCTTCGAGGGCAGCATCGCCATCGGCCAGACTGATGTGCAGTATCGCGTCAGCGCGCTCGACTGCATCACGCCGTGGCACATGCTCGTGGCGATGGCGCGGCCGCGAGTGGTGGAGTTTGCCAAGGAGATCGTGCCACCCGCATACGCCGGGATGCAGCCGGCGAAACTCACCGAGGATCACGGCGACATCGAAGCCCTCGAAGGCTCGACGGTGAAACTCGTGATGAAAACCAACCAACCTGTTTCCAAAGCGGAACTGGTTTTGAATCCCGATCAAACCACTCATCCCGCGCCGACACCTGCGAAAACAAACGCGCCCGATCAGATCGCCGCCGATCTTGCGGTCGAGGTGAAGAACGCCTCATGGCAGATCGCGCTCACATCGGCGGAGACGGGATTCACGAATGAAGAATCGACCCCGTGGCGCGTCACCGCCATCCCCGACCTGCCACCGACCGCGCAGATCACCGAGCCAAAGGAACAGGCCGAGCTTTTGCCCGATGAAGCGCTGCGTCTCGGCGGAACTGCCACCGACGACATCGGCCTCGCATCGGTGAAGCTCGCCCACGCGATCAACGGCGCGAACTGGAAGGAAACCGAGATCGCCGCGAAGCCCGGCAAGGAAGCGAACGTGCAGCATCTTTTTGCAATGGCACCGCTCGGTGTGAAAGCTGGCGATGCAGTGCTGCTCAAGCTTGTCGCAGTCGATCTCAAAGGCCAGAAGGCCGAGAGCGAGCCGTTGCGCATCATCATACTCGAGCAGACGATTGATCCGCGTCAGCGCCAGTGGGCGGAGGATCAGCGCCGCCTCGCGAAGCAGGCCGAGCAGCTTTCGGAAAAGACTCGCGACATGCGCAATGCGATGAATCAGGTGAAGAAGAACGCCAAGGTCGAGAAGCGCGATCCCAACAAAGCCGATGCGACGGAGAACTCGCTCGCCAAAGCACAGAGCGAGCTGGAGCAGGTGAAGGAGCAGGCGGATGATCTTTGGAAACAGCTCAAAGAAACCGCGCGCAACGCGCCCAATCAGCTCGACGCGAACGAGGCGCAGATGCTCGGTGAGAAGCTCGCGCAACTGCGCCGCGAGACAATTCCCGAACTGGAGAAGCGCTCCGAAGAGCCGGTGGAGAGTCCCGAGCTTCTGCAAAAAGCCGCGAGCGCCGCCAACAATCAGGCAGACCAGCTCGCCAACGCCGCGCGCGCTTTTGCGAAGGAAGACACCGCAAAGATCGCCGCGCAGGCCGCGCAGCAATTGCACCGCCAGGAGAATCTGCTCACGGAGAATTCATTGCAGGCGAATCGCGACGCCGCAGCGCGTCCGAAGTGGCAGGAGCAGCAGCGCGCCGCCATCGCCGCCACGGAGTCGGTGAAGAAAGACATCGCCGCGTTGCAGGAGCAGACACGGAATGGAGGAGAGCAGAAGCAGCTTGAGCAATTGAAACAGCAAGTCAGCGAGGCCGCGCAGGATTTGAACAGCAGCCTCGACAAACCCGAGCAGAACAAAAGCCCCGAGCATCTTTACGGCGCGGCGGACAATTTGAGGCAGCGCCTCGGTCGCACCGCCGAGGCCGCGCGCGCGATGCAGGAGCAGGCAGCGAACGAGGCCGCCAAAGCGCGCCAGCAACTCCAGGCGCAGGACAATCCCGCGATGATCGCGCTGGAGGAAGCCAAGGCCGCGCTCAATGAGGCGGTGGCGCAACAGAAGAATCCCAAGCAGCGCGAGAAACCAACGCGCGACGGCCTCACCAAAGAAGAGCGCGCCGAGAAAAACCTCACCGCCGCCGCGAAGCAATTACAGGACCAGGCCGAGCTGCGCGAGCAGAACTCCGAGACGAATGACCAGCAGGCGCTCGACATGAACCGCGCCAGCCGCGCTGCGGACAAACTCGCGAATCAAACCAAGGAAGCAGGCTCGAAACCCACTGCCGAGGCGTTGGACAAAGCGCTCGCCGAAACCAAGCAGCTCGCCGATGTGACGCGCACACTCGACGCCGACGCACTCGCACAGGACGCCGTGAAAGCCCTCGATTCAGCCGCGTCCGCAGACCCCATCGCGCAGAAAACCGATCCCGCGCAGCAAGCCGCTCAAGCGCGCGCCGCCGAGGAGCAGCTCAAAGCTTTGCCGCAAGCCCTCCGCCGTGCAAACCAGCCCAACGAACTCGCCACCGCCGCGCAACAAGCCGCGGATTCCGCGCGCAACGCCGCAGAGAATTTGAAGAACGCCGCACGCGATGCCGCGACGAAGCCGCCAGGGCAGCAGCAGCCCGTTAATCAACAGCCCACCGCAGACGCGCAAGCCAAGGCCGCGCAAGTCGCCCAGCAAATTGCGCCCAAGGCCGAGGAGGCACGGCAAGCACTCGCGGCGCTGACTCCGTCATTGAGCGAGATGATGAAGAGCGTGGCGGAAGATTTGAAGGGCACACAGCAGGACACGCAGACTGCGGCGAATGATGCGAAGGCTGAGAAACCCGTCGATGAAGTCGCACAGAAAGCACAAGCGCTGCGACCCGAGGCGGCGGAGAACGCGGAGAAGATGGACTCGCTGCAAGCCGCCTTGAGGCAGGAGGCAAACGCCAAGGACCTCGCGCAAGCCGAGCAGCGGCAGATGGCCCGAAGTGCCGATGTCGCCCTCGCGCAAATGCAGCAGAAGAGTCCGCAGATCGCGCAGAATTTGAAACAAGCCGCGCAGGCCACGCAGAGCCAGCCGCAAGCGCAGTCGCTTCAGAAAGCTGCCGACGCGCAGCAGCAGACGGCGGAGGCGCTGAATCAGCTCGCGCAGAATTTTCAAAAGATGGAGCAAGGCCAGCAGCTCACTGCCGAGGATCAGCAGGCGATGTCGCAACTGGAGCAGCAGCTCGCCGTGCAAGAGCCGCTTGATGAAGCCTACGACCGCGCTGAGGAACTCGCGAAGCTGGCAAAAGACGCGCAGGCAGATCCCGCCGCCGTTCTGCAAGCACTGGAAAAGGAGTTGCCGAAGAATCCGTCAATGCAGAAGTCTCTCGCGGACATCGGCAAGACCACCGCGCAGACTGCCGAGAAACAAGTGAACGAGAAAGCCGCCCAGCCCGCCATGCTGAGCATGGCCGCCGAGTTTGCCGCGCATGATCTTGCACGCGTTGCCCGCCATCAGCAGCGTCTCGGCGACAAAGAATCCGCACAGCAAACCGCGAAGGCCAGCAACGACCTCCAGCAAACCTCCGTCGCC
>JANPIW010000733.1:0-5493 GCA_031425215.1 Verrucomicrobiaceae bacterium | reverse complement strand
AAATGCTCGGCGCGAAACTCCGGAAAATATCGCGGCATGGCTTTGATGATGCCATGCACACGACGCGAGTTGATCGCGAGATCATTGCCCGCGATTTCCATCGTGCCGCCGACGCGCAGCGATGACCCCATCGGCGTGACGGCCACCCGCGCCTCGGTGAGAATGGAACAAAGCTCGGGGAGCTGCGGCGGATTTTTCATCGTGACGCTGTAGCCCTTCCCCGCCTGCATCGGCAGCCGCACCCCGAGACCGCGCGCGATCTCCGGCGACCATGCGCCGCCGCAGATGATGAACTCGTCCGCTGTGATCTCTCCTGCTGAAGTGATCGCGGCGCGGATTGTGCCGCCATCGTTTCGCCAGCCGGTGAGACGTGTGTTCCAGCTCAGGTTTACACCACGCGCCGCAAGATCGCTGATGAGCGACGCCATGAAGCGCGATGGAGAGAGATGGCAGTCCTTTGGAAAATACACGCTGCCCGCCACATCCATCCGCGCACCCGGATCGAGCGCCGCCGTCTGCCGCCCGTCCAGCACCTCGGCGGGCACGCCTAGTTCGCGCGCTCTCGCCGCCATGACTGCTTCCTCGTCGAGCGCGTGCTGCGTTTTGCAAAGCATGAGCAATCCATTCTTCACCAGGCCAAAATCATCTCCACTCGCCGCCGCCATCTCCTCGAAACACGCGCGGCTCTCCAGATGCAGATCGCGCAGCAGCATCGCAGATCGTCGCACGTGCTCCGCCGTGGCACTGCGCATGAACTTCAAACTCCAGTCCATCAGCTCCCAGCTCAATCGCGGCTTGATGTAGAATGGGCTTTCGGGATTCCACATCCATTTCAGTCCCAGCGCCACCATGCCCGGCGCTGCGAGCGGCACGAAATGACTCGGCACGATCATGCCCGCATTCCCGTGAGAGCAGCCGTGCGCGCCATCGCCCGCGTCGATCACCGTCACCTGATGACCGCGCTCCGCGCAATACCGCGCCGCGCACAGGCCGATCACCCCGCCGCCGATGATGAGGACGCGTTTGCTCATGGCGCGAGATGTCTGACCAGAAACTCCATCCGCAGCCGCGAACCATAAGGCGTCTCAGCAGCCCCGTGGCCGGCGCCGATGACGGGCATGAAGTCAAATGGCTTCCCGGCTTTCTGCAACGCGCCGACAACCTGCATCGTGCTCGAAGGATCGACGTTGGTGTCGAGTTCCCCGACGATGAGGAGCAGATGGCCCTTGAGCTTGTTCGCGTCTTCGAGATTCGAGCTGCGCTTGTAGCTTTCATCCACTGGCCAGCCCATCCACTGCTCGTTCCACCAGATTTTGTCCATGCGGTTGTCATGGCAGCCGCAGTCAGCGACAGCGGCCTTGTAAAAACCGTTGTGATCGATCAGCGCCCGCATCGCATTCTGCCCTCCAGCGCTGCCTCCGTAAATGCCGACGCGGCTCAAATCCATCCATGGCCGGGTTTGCGCGGCTGCTTTGATCCATGCGATGCGGTCAGGAAAACCAGCGTCCTTCAGATTCTTCCAGCACACATCATGGAACGCCTTGCCGCGATGATTCGTGCCCATGCCGTCCATTTTGACGACGATGAAACCCAGCTCGGCGATCTGATGATGCGTGAGCAGCCGCCCGAACTCTTTTGGCACAAAGGCGCTGTGCGGCCCGGCGTAGATGTCCTCGACGACGGGATATTTTCTCGCAGGATCGAAATGCGATGGCTTGATGAGAATGCCGTGGATGTCGGTGCTGCCATCGCGTCCTTTGGCGGAGATGCGCTCCGGCATCGCCCATCCTGCGGCGAGCAATGCAGTGGCACCCGCCCGCTCCAACTCGCGGACGAGGCTGCCATCGGCGCCGCGACGCAGTTCGATCACGGGTGGATGATCGGCGCGTGACCAGGTGTCGATGAAGAATTCGCGATTCGGCGAAAACTCGATTCTGTGATTCCCATCGCCTTCCGTGAGCTGCTGGAAGCCGCTGCCATCAAATCTCACACGACAGAGATGCGTGTGATACGGGTCCTCCTCTGGCCGCAATCCGCACGCCATGAACCACACCTCGCGTCCTGCATCATCGACGTGCACCACATCGCGCACGACCCACCGGCCCTTCGTGATCTGATGCTTCGGCCTCCCGCTTCTAGCGTCGTAGAGCCACAGATGGCACCAGCCGTCGCGCTCGCTCATCCAGATGATCTCTCCAGTGCCGTGGAGCCATTGGCGCCAGGTTTTCTTTTGGTAATCGATAAAAGTTCTCGAAGTCTCCTCGACCACCACACGCACAGCCCCCGTCTTCGCGTCCGCCGCGAGGACGCGGTAAAGCTGATGGCCGCGCTGGTTGTAGTCGAAGTAAAACTCGCGGCTGTCAGGCGACCAGGTGATGTCGAGTTTGCCTGACTCCGTGAAAGGGTTCTCATACAAATCTCGCGGCACGCGAATCTTCTCACCGCCCGTTCGGGTGATCACCAACTGCGGCCTCGGCAGAGGATCGCCCGGTTTGATGTAGTCGATGATTTTGGTTCCCGGCTGGAGCGCTTCCTTAGGCCATGAATCAACGATGGTGACTTTGCGTCGCGGCACTTCATCCGACTCGCTCGTGACGACACACGAGCCATCGGGAGACATCGCGCCACGCTCGGGCTTCTTCGGCGTGTCCTTCGCTTTGGAAATGCCTTTGCCGTCAATGACGAGGGCCTTGATCGTCGCCGCGGCTTCGATGACGGCGAGGTGCTCTCCAGTGCGGCTGGTGATGAGCCAGACGTGACCTTCATAAGTATGCTGCTCGCGCTCCGCTCCCGCGCGAATGCCGCCGTAGCGGACGTGCTCGCCTTGCTGGTCGATCCAGAAAAGATCGACATCGTCGCCGAGCTTGTTGATGAACCGCAAGCCGGAGGATTCGCCCGTGCGTCTGGTCGGGCGCGGATCAATCCTCAACGCGGAGGTTTTGGCTTCTTCAGAGACGATGCCCAGTGCTTTGAGATCAGCGCCGGTCTTGCGGACACCGGTTCCAGCATCGATCAACACATGCTCATGCGTGCCAGCGCCGGTCTGGACGCGATACCAGAAAGACTTTCCATCCGGCAGCCACCTGGCTTTGACGCTGTCGCGAAAGACGAGATTGTCAGTGCGCCTCGGCAGACTGAGAGCCGCGTCAAAATCGGCAGCGATGGCTCCGCTGACGAACACGAGACATAAAACGAGTTTCATGAGATGCCGTGCTGGAAAGGGTCGTCGGGATCAAGGATGAGCGTGGTTTCCGCCGTGACGAAAGCCGCGCCCGTGATGGTGGGGATGACACCGCCGTCGGAGAGATCGTAACGTCCCTCAAACACGCTGCCGATGATGCTTTCCTGCCGCCACACATCACCCGGAGCGAGTTTTCCATCGGCGGCCAGGCAGGCGAGTTTAGCGCTCGTGCCCGTGCCGCAGGGAGAGCGGTCGTATTCACCACCAGGGCACAAAACGAAACTGCGGCTGTGATTCACAGGATCAAGCGGCGGCGCGAACAGCTCGACGTGATCCACCTCGGGGTGACCGGCGGCGCGCACGGCATCACGCATCTCGATACTGGCCTGCGTGAGCCGCGGGATGTTTTCGCGCGTGAGCGCCAGGCCGTGATCGGAAACCAGCAGGAACCAATTGCCTCCCCACGCCACATCTCCAATCACGCCGCCTGCCTGGACGGCCCTCGCCTTGCGATAAGACACGACGTTATGAATGCTCACACGACCGTCGTCGTGCAATGTGGCGGTGACGACACCGACGGGCGTTTCGACGCGATGCTCCCCCGCGCCAACGCGCCGCAGATGTCTCAGCGTGGCGATCACGCCGATCATGCCATGGCCGCACATGCCGAGGAGTCCGACGTTGTTGAAGAAAATAACTCCAGCCGCGCACGTCGCGTCTTGTGGCTCCACGAGCAATGCGCCGACGATGACCTCATGCCCGCGAGGTTCGCAAATGATGGCACGCCGGAAGGTCTCGAGGTCATCCGCCGTCACACCGCCGAGCACCACACGCGTTGGCTCGCCCCCAGTGTGGGAATCTATGACTGGAATGCGCCTGATCATGCCGGGCGCGAGGCGAAGGCATCACGGATGATTTTCAAAACCTGCTCGCGCTCAGCGCCCGCGATGGGCAGGCGCGGCTCGCGCACCCACTCGCTCCCGAGGCCGGCCTCCTGGACGATGAGCTTGATGTACTGAACAAAGTGCGTGTGCGTGTCGAGCTTCATCAGCGGCTGGCTCCAACGATACAGCGCGCGCGCCTCGTCCCATTTCTGCTCGCGCGTCAGGTTCCAGAGTTTTTGATTCTCCTTCGGGAAACCAATGCCGCTGCCCGCCACCCAGCCGTCGATGCCGAGTATGGCTGACTCCAGAAACAGATCGTCCACTCCAGTGAAAATTTGGTAGCGATCACCGACAAGATTGCGCAGCTCCGTGATGCGGCGCGTGTTCGCGCTGCTCTCCTTGATGGCATGGAGATTATGGATGTCCGCCAGCTCGGCGAACATCTCCGGCGTGACGTCGGTGTGGTAGCCCACGGGGTTGTTATAAAGCATCCACGGCAGCGGCGTGGCCTTCGCCATCGCGCGGAACCAATGCAGCGTTTCGCGCGCATCCGTTTTATAAACCATCGGCGGCATCACCATGAAGCCCGACGCGCCGAGCTTCTCGCACTCCTGCATGTAGCGCGCCGCCGAGAGCGTGCTCGTCTCCGCTACGCCGCTGACGATGGGCACCCGGCCGCGCGCCGTCTCCACCGCGCACCTCACCACCGCGCGCTTTTCCTCCGGCTGCATGGTCTGATTCTCACCCAGTGAACCGCACACGATCAGTCCCGCAACGCCGGAATCGATGATGGCCTCAAAGTGCCGCGCGCTCGCATCGAGATCGAGCGACTGATCTTGTTTGAACTGAGTGGTGACAGCCGGGAATACGCCGGTCCAGGATTGATGAGTCATGGCTTTCAGGATAGCATTTTGACGCGGGGTGTCTTGTGGGCAAACATCACCTGTCGCATGAAAACCTGCACAAAACCGCAGCCAGTGCTCCTCACAGTCCGCTCTTCACCGCCGCGCTCATGACCTCGCCTGAATCCACCTCCGGCTCAACCTCGATTGAACAACGGCTCATAAGCATCGAACGCGCGGCGCGCATGATGGGCATCACCATTCTGCTGCTGTCCAGCGCTCCGAATCTCGCGCTGGCGTATTCCATCCGGTCCTACGCTTCCGCCATATCGGCAGCTCTCGCACACCATGGGCAGTCATCGCTGGTCCGCTGGGTTTTCGAGAATCCTGGCCATCTCCTTTTGCTGGCCGTGCTGCTGCCTTTGATCGGTGTTGTCATCGCCATGCGCGCCAGAGATTCCTTCCGCGCCATGACGGCCGCCTGTGTTTATTTGGTGCTCGTGACCATCCAATTCACGCTCACATGGATGGCCTTTGTGGCGCCGATCAAGGAGATGGTTGGCATGCTGTCGCCGCGATGACGATC